>JABJED010000211.1 GCA_018665025.1 Gammaproteobacteria bacterium | reverse complement strand
TATCCCGCGGCTTTGCATCCGGCTAAGAACTCTGCTGACCGTTTCAACCGCTAACCCCAAAAAGTGCGCAACATCTATTCTCGTCATGGGCAAATTAAAACTGGTACCCGAAAGTCTACGCTGAGAATACCTCACGGACAGGTTCATCAGAAACGCACTCATCCTTTCTTCTGCGGTGTTCTTCGCCAGCAATAACTGCAATATCTGATCCATGCGGATCTCCCGGCTTAATAACCGGTACAAATGCACTTGAAGGTTCGGGATAAGCCTTGAAAGACTCTCCAGTGACCCATAAGGGATTTCACAAATTGCTGAAGTTTCAAGCACCTTAGCCGTGCTCGCATGCATTTTGGAATCGATCGCATCCATGCCTAGAACTTCACCAGGCAGGTAAAACGCGAGCACCTGTTCGTTACCTTCCTGATCTGTGGAATAAACCTTCACCGCTCCTGAACGCACAACATATAGAGAAGAAAACCGATCGCCTTGTCTATATAGAGTTGCGCCACGACCCATGGGCTTTTTTCTCACTACCGTTTCATCCAACTCAATAATTTCTTCGTCAGTCAAAGAATGTGGGATACACAAATCGCTGAGTCCACACTGGGCGCAGCTTACGTCGTTCAACATCGTAATCTTGACATCATTTTCCTATTAAAACCCCTCTGGATGGATTCCGATTTCTTCAAAGGTCTGCCACAGAACTGATCCACGTAATGGATGCATTCAAAAAATCGACACAAATTATTGAAGCAACTACTCAAAGAGACAGGTCTTCATAACACTCAGGACAAAAGTAACCTATTAGCCGCTGATTTGCACGACAATAGGCGATAGGGGATGGGGGGGATGGGGATGGGGATGGAGTTATACACTAACCTTGTTAGAAGGGAATACCGGGTGTCCTAATACGTCGGCGCACGGGCCATGCCCTTCCCGTGTCATCAGTCAGGTGGCGCTAAAAAAGATCGTTTTGTGACGCATCATTAGATTCGAATGACTTTATGCAAAACGTTTGAGCTCTCGCCTGGCGATGACCATCTTGTGAACTTCATCGGGCCCATCTGCAATCCTTAGCGCGCGGCCGTTTCGCCACATTGAAGCAACCGGCGTGTCGTCAGAAACACCTAGTGCGCCAAGGCACTGCATTACTCTGTCAAGAACGTCCATCATCATATTGGGAACAACCACTTTAACCATCGAGAGCTCTTGTCTTGCATTCTCTTTGCCTACCGAATCCATTTTCCAGGCTGCGTACTGGGTTAAAAGTCTTGCCTGCTCGATTTCCATTCTCGATGTTGCAATCCATTCCTGCACAAATTGCTTCTGGCCTAGCTTACTGCCGTGACTTTCCCTTACATTGGCATGGCGACACATAATTTCGAAGGCGCGTTCGGCACTACCGATAGCACGCATGCAATGATGGATGCGACCGGGACCAAGTCTTGCCTGTGCAATCATAAAACCGCCGTGTTCCGGGCCCAGTAAATTGTCGACAGGTACTCGACAGTCATTGTATTGAATCTCGCAGTGACCCCCTCCGCCTGTATGACCCATAACCGATACTGGGCGAATCAGATCAAAACCCGGCGCATCTGTCGGGACAATAATCATGGACGCGCGCTCGTGCGGACCGCCTCTGGGATTGGTGACAATCATCGCGATCGCAAACCTGGCGCCGATTGCACCACTGGTAAACCACTTGTGGCCGTTGATCACCCACTCATCTCCGTCACGAACAGCGGTTGTTCGAAGACCCGTGGGATCAGCCCCTGACGTATCAGGCTCTGTCATCGAGAAACATGAACGAATTTCTCCTTCAAGAAGGGGAACCAGCCACTGCGCTTTTTGTGAGTCGGTGCCGAACTGTGCCAGGATTTCAGCATTACCGGTATCCGGCGCGTGGCAATTAAAAACCCTGGGTGCAATCTGACTCTTACCCATATGCTCGCAGAGCACTGAATAATCGTGGTTGGATACTCCTGCACCCCAATCCGAATCAGGCAAATAAAGGTTCCATAGCCCGAGCGATTTTGCTTCTGCTCGAAGCGCTTTCATAGTCGGCGCATCGCTACCGTTGGGCGCATCCTCGGCCGCAATAATAGTTTCTGTCGGGATTATTTTCTCATCGATAAACCTGACGACCTGGTCTTCAATGATCTTACCTTCGTCTGATATTCCGAATTCCATAACTTGCCTCTCTACTAGAACTTGTAACCTGCTGAAACGATGTAGACAAAGGTATCCATGTCACATCGAACTTCACATAGGCAATGGCGGTACTAACCCTGGGTATCCAGTTGCCCTCCTAATGGAAAATTGCTGGCATAGCGACCATGATCGCAGCCTGAAAAACGATAGTTTTCACTGCGTTACTCCCTGGGTAATGTCATAGCGACAGCTTAATCGCGCACGCAGCTGATAAAGTTGCTCTGGATCAAGTATTTGCGTAGATCATGGACACGCATGTCGGGTTATCACCATACCTTACTTGTATATCGTCACCCTACGCTTTGGGTGCCGGTGGTCCTATTGGCACCCCTGCGCCTCCGGCGAATTCCAAACTTGGCTCGTTGCCAAGCAGTATAGAACCAAGATCCTCATAAAGAGGATGGGCAATCCAACGGTGACTGGCGGTCCCGTGGGCATCACGCAGTTTTCTTTCCAATGGACTGTGCATCCGCATCGCCGTGGTGCCAGCGGTTGCATGCAGCAGATCAACCAGTTCCATGCATTCGTTACCTGCATGAATGGCAGCGAGACGCGCGTCCTGCGTTGTCTGTGCTCCAGGCAAAATATCGTTGCCAGTCAGTTCAGCCTCGACCGCTTCCATAGCTTCCATCAGGAAGGCTCGACAGGCGCGATATTTAGCATGAGAAAACCCCATCCGATACTGGGCACTGCCGCGGGTCGCTAGTGTTGACGAAGACAACATGGGGATCTTGTTCTGTGCGATATCAGCGAAAGTCTCCAGTGCACTTTTGGCAATACCGAGTGCGATGGCTGCTTTGTTAAACGCAAGGCGAAGACCGGTAGGCATCCTGAAAACCGGATTCGGATAATGCGCAGGCACTGACCATAGGCCAACACCAGCGAACTTTGCTGGGATTACAGCCTCGTCTGCTTTGACATCGTGGGACCCCGATCCCCTTAAACCTGCTGTGTCCCAGGTATCCACGATCTCCCATTGATCGCGCGGCAGGAACCAAACATTAAAAATGGGCAGACCGCTGAGGTCCAGCTCGAGTTCATCACCCTTCATCAAAGGTGCGCCCATAAAGCACCAGTCGGCGTTGTGACAGCCTGATATGAAAGTAGTCTGACCGGAAATCTTTATGCTGCCGTCAGACTGTCGTTCGGCGCGAGCTGGCGCACCACCCGGTCCACCGCCACCGCACATAATGACACCCGGATTATCGAGATAGACTTCCTTGGCAAGATCGGGGTCCATACCACCCGCAGCCATGGCATTAATTTCGGATCCCAGCATGACGTTCCATGCGACCGAAGCGTCGATTGCCGCCAGGTGTTCGAGGATCTCGATCGTCTCCATGGAACTGGAGTTTTCACCCCCCAGCGCTTCCGGGAGCGTGAATCGGAAAAAACCGGCTTCGTTAAGCTTATCGACAGTTTCATCAGTTAATCGTCGTAATTCCTGCCCCTCGTCTCCGCCCTTCTCAATATCGGCGCGCATCGCCTCGATTTTGTTCAGTCTGGCCCGGTGGACCTCCCGTACTTCGTCACATTCCGTCATCATCCGCAATCAAGATTAAGTGTAGTGAGCTACAATAGTAGACTTGATGAACAAGCTGATTGATTTGAGTCAATATCTGGAATGAAAGAGATCAGCCCGGCGAATCCGCCAACCTCCCGAGGAATTACACTGCCGGTAGACACTAGTGCTCGACTGAGATAGCTCTAACCGGCCAGGCATTTGCGACAAATTGCGCTTCGGTTTCAAGTTCTTCAGGCACCACAGCCGGCTCCGGTCGGACCTGACCATTACCTGTCCCTGCTTGCGCTACCCTATAGCCGCTCCCGAACTAGACAGTCGAGACCAGATTCTAATCAGAATTGTAACGGCGAAATATGTGGGGCCTCGAAGATCCTAGACTTCGATTTTTCCCATCGCTATTGCGATCAACGTTAAGATAAGGCTACCAACGGATACTACCGCAGCAATTGCCGCCATAGTAAAAACGAACTCGTCCATGTTTCCGACCTCCAAGGCCTAGCAATAGGGTTTGATACAGCCTAGCAGTCGGACATTGAACAGAAATTGACCCAAATCAGGCCATTTCAAGAAAGATCAACGAGTAGACAAGAAACAATCAAAAGTAACGAATAGTTTTCCTTTCTGATCACAACCCTGCCAGCCCTTATGCTAAAGGGTTCTTAGTAATTTGAAACGGTTGTTGATCGAGACCAACCTTATTGCGTTAGCCACCTACTAGCCTTAAATAGTCTGGGTATATCCCGCAGCCTGAATCAGTGCCGGTTGTCCTCCGGTTTGTGGTCAATCGCAGCGAGATGTCTGATACGAGTCAAGTTCTGCCAGGAACTGAGCTTATACACTGACCTTGTGAGAAGAGAATACCGAGGGTCGTTATACGTCATCGCACGGGCCAACGCCCCGAAGACCTCAGGCGGGCCTGTTGCAGATTAAGAAACTATGATGATCAGATTACTGCATACCTCGCCATAACCGGGGTGTCTTACCGGTAGCACGAGCTGCTTACAGGGCTGTTATCACCACAATATTGACTCTTGTCAATCTTCCTTCCAGCCAAACGCCCTACACTGCTCTTACACGCTGAAAAGCTAGTAAATGAGGAAACGGAAATGACCAGGATACTTGTGGTACTTGACCCTAATGACGATAAACACCTTGCGTTAGAGCGTTCTAAGGAACTGCCGCCGGACTCCGATCTCGATATTCATGTTGTCCTGTTTATTCAACATGAAAGCGCAAATGTTATTACCCAAACATTCAAGGAAAGGACAGACTGGCTTGATGAGCAGGTAAGGCCCTATATTGACGATGGGTACCGGATGAGCACCGAAGTGGTGCTTTTTTCGAACCTTTACGAATCCGTGATAGTATCCGCTTTAAAGTTAGGCGCTGATTTCGTTCTGAAACCAATGCGACAACATTCTCTGTTCAGCACAATGTTAAGGACATCAACAGACTGGAACCTGATTCGTCATTGTCCAGTGCCTTTGTTGCTCGTCAGTCCTCTAGAGTCGACGCATGGCAAGCCCGTCCTGGCTGCCGTCGATGTCTGTAGCGGTGATGATTATCATGACGACCTAAATCGCATTGTACTGTCACAGGCACAAAGAATTGCACGGGTTTTAGGTTCCGATTGCGCGCTTGTTAATGCCTATAGCATTGCAATGCCTGCCCTGGCTGTGGGTACGATTGATACGATGCCTCTGCCGACTTCCAAAGAACTGATACTGGAGAGAGAAGTAGCGATTCAAGCGCTGGAGACAGGCGCAATAGCAGAAAATCAGATGTATGTTGAGGAAGGGAATGCCGCTGTCGCGATCAATCAGACCGCGCGTAATCTTAACGCCGGTCTGATCGTGATAGGGACGGTCGGGAGACAGGGCTTGAGTGGTTCACTCATCGGTAACACTGCGGAAAGTGTGATCGAAGGGACGTCGGTTGATGTCCTCGTTGTGAAGCTGCCGAAACCGGACGAGTAAACCTCTTCACTTACCGGTAGGCAAAGATCGGGTCATCCAGCTCAATCGCAGGAAAGTCGTCCTTTTCCTTCCAGTAATCCTGGGTGTGCATCCACTCAGGTTTGTTTCCTCGTTTTGGTAGCAGGTGCATGGAGCGTTGCAGATAGTTCGGATTGAAATTGTCCTGATCAATCCAGCAGAGCTGGGGCATGTCGTCGTCCTCGGGCCTTAACACAGCTTGAACGGAGTGGACGCCCTTTTTATCCATATGCTGTATTAGTCGACAGACAAAGTCGCCAATCAGGTCCGCGCGAAGTGTCCAGCTGGCACGAAAATAGCCGAAGACCCAGACCATGTTGGGTACTCCTGTGAACATCATGCCGCGATAGGTAATCGTATCGGCGAAGTCGACCGGCTGGTCATCGACAGAAAACTCGATATCACCAAGGACACAAAGATTGAATCCGGTTGCGGTCAGAATGATATCGGCTTTCAGTTCGTTACCTGATTTCAGTAAAACACCTTGTTTCGTAAATCGTTCTATTTCATCGGTGACCATAGTGGCTTTACCGGCAGCGATACCTTTGAAAATATCGCCATCAGGTACGAAAGCAAGTCGTTGTTGCCACGGTCGGTACCGTGGTGTGAAGTGGCTCATGTCGTAATCGTCCGGCAGATATTCCGAGACGGCAGCCAGCAGTTCCTCCTTTACGGCTTCAGGTTGCTCAAGGGCAAGTCGGGTGAATTCTTCCTGATTGTGAAGAATTTCCCGCCGAACTATCTCGTGGATCCAGGTTTCATCAATTTTGAGTTTGCGAAGGTGATCTGCGGTTTCATTGATGTTTTTCTGGGGTGTGAAGTAAGTCGGGGAGCGTTGCAGCACTGTTATGTGCTCACAGTCGGCAGCCATGGCAGGGACGACAGTGGCAGTGGTTGCCCCGGAACCAATGCAGAGAACATTTTTGCCCTTGTAATCCAGGTCTTCCGGCCAGGTCTGGGGATGGACAATCTGACCTTCGTAGTCGTTCATGCCTTCCCAATCAGGCGTAAAACCCTGAGAATGCTTGTAGTACCCTTGGCACATCCAAAGGAAGTTGCAGGTGAAGCTCACTGACTCTCCTGTATCTTTTCGTTCCCCCTCGATCGTCCAGCGCTGATCCTCAGTTGACCAGGCGGCTCGTGTGATCCAGTGGTTATAACGGATATGCTGATCGATACTGTTTTCTTCGATGACTTCTCCCATGTAACTGAGTATTTCGTCGGCCGTAGCGATCGGTGCTCCAATCCATGGTTTAAACCGGTAACCGAACGTGAACAGGTCGCTATCAGAGCGGATACCCGGGTATTTGTGGGTCCACCAGGTACCGCCAAAAGTCTCGAGCCCTTCAAGGATGACAAAGGATTTGTCTGGGCACTGAGTCTGAAGGTGGTAAGCCCCGCCCACACCGGATATTCCTGCACCTACAATCAAAACGTCAAAGTGTTCCCTGTCCAAACGAATCCTCCTAAATTCAATACCATAGTGAGTGTACTCTGTCAGGACTTACAGTTAATGATCCAGATCAAAAGGCGGCGTAAACACAGCATAGTCGCCTAAGCACGATTTACTGTCATTTCTGCAAGGAGGAAATACCGATGGCCTTGGGATTGGCGATGCACACTTCACGACACAGGCCGCAACCAACACACACCTCAGAATTAATGGCAGGACGCACACCTTCGAAGATCAGAGCACCGTCCAGGGGACAGGAGTCTTTGCACGCACCGCACTCAGGCCCAAGATAGGGAAGGCACTGATCGGTCGCTATCACTGCAACGGAAATTCGTGGAGCGACTAAAGCTTGACCCTGCTGCTCCTGTTGCTCCTTTTGTTCCTGGAATTCAGGCTGCACCGGGAAAATGAGCGCGCCGGTTTCACAAACATTGACGCAGGGCCAATCCTCGCAAAGGTGACAACCTTGATTGAGGAGATTTAAGGCCGGTGTACCCGCCACCTCTGCACCGCGGGAAATTGGTAACCTAAAGATAACGTCATGGGGGCACGCATCAATGCACTCGTCACAGCGAGCGCAGGTGAGCAGAAAATCCAGTTCATCCAGCGCAAATGGAGGTCGAATCCAATGGGCTGCTTTGCTCTTCGCGCGAACATCGGCAGCGTTCATCGCGGCCTTCTTGACTTTATCCAGGCCATTTTTAAAAAATTGGCGCCTGTCCATACTACATTCTCATCGTCATCGGCTGAGATAGAAGGAAGAGATTAAACAAACTGATCAGCACAGAGAAAAGCACCAGCGGTATCTGTTGCGATTTTGAAGCCTTAAATATTTTCTCGCCCCTGTATTTAATGACCTGCAAAGACAGCCAGAATCCAACGACGAGCAAGCAAACCTGAATTGCTGGTATCAAATCAGCCGACACCATCATATCCATGGTTCGCTGGTGCTTCTCTGCCATCGACAAAGGCATTGCATTTGTTCCCATCGGATTCGCTATGACCTCCTTCAGGTTCCCTGCTTCCTTGAACAGGTGATTAAGATTGTGTGCAACGTGGTATGCCAGTGCGAGCGGCAGGGCAGAAAATGCAAACCCTGAATATATTTGACTGAAACCAAATCGTGGTGCCACCATTTTGAAAAGTAGAACAAAAATCGAATAAACCATATACACCGAGAACAGATAACAAACCAATAAGATAGTAAAGGTGACAAGAAGCTGACCACTATCACCAATCTCTCTTGCCAGACTACTCACCAGCTGCATCCAGCCAGGCAACATCGTTAAGCCATGAAAACTGGTGAAGGCCAACAACCCGAGTATGAAAGCCGCTTCATCAAAGTGAGGCCTCGCATCCTGAATTGCTTCAATGCTCGGCGATCGTAACTGCCAACTAATGTTGCTTGATGGACAACTCCTGGTGCAGTTACCACAGGCAATGCAGTAGGTATTCTCCTGTAATCGCCCCATAACAAGTTTCGTTGGGCAGGGTTCAATTTCTTCATTACCGTTGTAACAATCAAGCGTTTCACAGTTATCGCACGTGTCGGTATCTACAGGTCTTAACGCAACAGGCGCGACCTGAGAATAGACTCCAATGGTCCTGCCAACGGGACAAAAATAGCGGCAGAATGCCTTGTCTCGAAACAACACCAACGTTGCTGTCGCAAACACCACCATCATCAACGCCAGCAAAGCCGTATCATATGGACTCGTTGTGACCCCAACACCCAACTCGAGCCAGGCCATAACAATCAGCAATACAAGAGCCGGCCACAGATTTCTGAGCATGCCGGGAACGCGCAGGTTCAACCGGGTCTCAAAGCGATTTCGGGTCCACAAACGGCGGCGTGCCAGCCAATTGGCGATCGTGTCCCAGGGACAAACAGCGCACCAGGCATTTCCCATGAACAGGACTGAAATAACGATACCAGTCCACCAGAGGTTCCAGGTGACAACAGTACTGAAATTTCTTTCGGCAATGGGTGTGCCCATCAGACCCGATACAATGATGAGCACAAACAAGGCGACAAACACGATTTTCAAACAGAGAAGGATCGTAGTTTGCGAGCTGAGGTATCGAAAAATGCCGCCAATCAAGGGTGCTTCGGCCAGACTGAAGGAATCACGATTTGCAGTCGACGTCGATGAAAACAGCGAACCGATCAGCAGCGCGGCCATCGTCAGTACCGTAATGACAATCCAAACTGTTGGTAACCCGGCATGAAGCATGGTCATGTTTCTGATTTCCTGTGTGCCCTGAACTTCGCCAGTTGGGCTCGTTTTCCCATGAGCAGATTTGAACCAACTATCGTGAACAACAGAACTAATACTGTTGCTACCAGTGGTTTGACGGGAGAAAGCTCACCAACCTGTAACGGAAAGTCGATGTCGTAAGGTACTTCATTATCTTCAAAATGAGCACGGATTAAATATTCTCCATCTTCTTTGAACACAAACCCCTGACGATAAACACCATCATCAATGTCCTGCGTGCCAATTACCTCCTGTCGGTCGGAAAAAAAAGCGTCATCAATAACAAGAAATGTAACTTTGTCGTTGAAATATCTGCCTTCATCGATTCCCTGGATGTACAGGTTGATTCGCCCGGGTTGGGCAGACTTGGGGAAAGCGGGAAAAACCATGTAAGTAATAAAAAAATCCCCAATCTGAGTTTCGACCGCCATGCTCGGCGGAGTATTCGAATCCTCGTTTAAGCTATAAGCCGGACGACCCAGTACATGATGAGCAAAGACAGACTGATACGATAAACAAGACAGCATCACAGACGGCAGCACTATCCGTCGTAGCGCAGTCAGGCAAGGCAAATTATTCACAGCACGAACTCCTGGTATCTGTCGCAATCAAATCAGTGTTAGCAGCTACGTACTGTCGCCCCTGATGACCCGGACCCTGATAAGGCTGGTCCACAGGCGTCCAGTGAAACTGAAGTGAATCAGTCGGGCAAATGGCAATGCACGCAGTGCAGTTGTTACATTCCTGTCCGAACTGATCGCTCATAGGTTCTAAGCCGAATTCACAGATACTGTCGCAGCGCTGGCAATCGTTACAGACACTCACTTTTCTTTGGATTCTCAGTAACCGATAGCGACCTAACAATGAGTACAGCGCGCCACCGGGGCACAGATATCGACAAAAACCTCTTCTTGCAATAAAAGTATCCGCCATCATCGTCAGCACAAAAAATATCGTGCTGATTGAAAAACCGTCCAGTGCGATCGCATAGTAGATCTCTCGACCGACAATCGCGGGCGGATAGATGGCAGGCAGTATCATCAGTCCTGAAAGCATCGTAATCAGGGTGCCTGAAATAAGTACTCCATACTTGAGGCGTCTGTCGAAGTGCCACCGGTGAATCGGCACGCCGAGTTTGTTCAAAAATAGCGCAAAATTTGTATTTAGTTCGTAAAGCAAGGTTGCCGGACAGATCCAGCCACAGAAAATACGACCAGCTAGCAACGAGACGAGAAGAGGTATTAGAGCTGTTGCAGCAAACGAGGGATTCCAAGACCAGGATGCGAAGCTTTGGCTCACCACAGCCAGCGGGTCGCTGATCTTGTATCCACCAATTCTCGCTGACCAGGTAGTGCCTTTTAATGCATCCAATTGCACAGGATCACTGACCAGAGGCTCGGTCAGCGTTTGCATGACATCGTAGAGAAACTTCTCCTCTGAATTGAGCAGATCATACGCGTGAGCAGCAGTATAGTTTTGGTAGATACTGGCAAACGGAAGAAAGATCAGAATGAGGAACACCAGGGATAAACAACACAAACGCTGTTTGTTCAACTGCCGCATAAAAAGATACTTCATCATCCGAGCCTGGTGTGGGCGGGGATCACCTTGATGGCTTGCGGAAGTTGAATGCACGAGCGCTCGCACAAACCGCAGCCAACGCACTGATCTAACACGTGAGGTTGTTCAAGCATACCAACTCGAATTGCAATATCGGGTAAAGGACATGCACGATAACAAACACCGCATGTTTTACCCTGAAAAGACAGACAAATGTTTTCATCGACTCTGGCCTTGCCCATGTCAACATTTTCGATGATCTCCTCGGCGAGACGTTGCACCGGCCGAATCGCGCCGGTGGGACAAATATCTCCGCATTTCATGCAGAGAATACAAGCCTTCTCCCTTGGCACGATGTACGGGGTGTCTTTCATGGAAACGCCTTCATCGATGCCAAAATACTTGATACATCTATTCGGGCACACTTCTCCACATTGTCCACAACGAATGCAGGCAGTGAGAAAATCGACTTCCTTCAGTGATCCTGGTGGTCGCAGATATCGCCTCGTGATTTTCTGACGGACTGCATGGGCGGCGTGTACCGGCACCAGCAACACAGAAAAGGCAGACAAAATCAATCGAATGCCAAGTAACTGGACAAGTTGGCGGCGTTTCACCGTATATATCCCATCTGGTATTGCTAGACTTTTTCGATCCGGCAGGCCAGCTTCTTAAAGTCCACCTGGCCGGAAACCGGGTCCCAGATGCGCGATGAGATACCATTGGCAAGCCACTTGTTTTTCTTGGGGTCAGCACTATCGGCAACAGACAGATTCCAGGGGCCAAACATGTAACCCCTCGGCACACTGTTCCGGGCTGGTTTTACCAGAGAGTTAAGACCAACCTGAGCCCTCGCCTCAAGTGATCCACGCCGGGAGATGACCCGGACTTTCTCACCATCTTTGATACCCAGATCCCTGGCATCTTCCTCATGCATTTCAACATACATCTCTGGTACCAGTCGCCGGGTTGTCGGGCTGCGGTTGGATTTAGCAGTGTGAAAATGCTCGTAGACCACACCCAGCCCCATCCAATAGGGGTATTTATCCTTGGGTACATCCTGCCACTTCCTGCCCCTGAATGATTCATCGGGCAGATCCGGCGTTAGACCTTTGTCTCTGGCCTCTTCCATAAGATCCAGATGATCGATCGTATAGAGACCTTCTTCCTGACCAAAGGCCATCAGCTTTTTTGTCACCGCTTCACGATCAGAATAATCCTGATGACACAATTTCATATGCACCTTTCCATCCTGGGTTCGGAAGTATCCATAGGGCCGGTTTGACCAGTCTCCTTCCTGCATCATAAAACGTCGTTTTATGCCGCCTTCTCTGGCGCTGCCATAGGTCGGCGCGGGCCACTGGATACCACGCAGCCGCGCGAGTTGCTCATAAGGTTCAATGTTATCGATTTTCTCAACCTCGAGAATACCAGTGAGATCCGTGTCGGTGCCTTCAGAGGCTCGAATCACATCCCTGAAGACTTCCTGAGCATCGTAGGATCCATCCTCTTTACGCTGGTACGGGAAAATGGCATCAGCATTCAGCCCAAGCAGATGTGCTATTTCCTTTCCCTTATCAATCACCATGTCCATATCAGGACGGCATCCCCGCGGTGCTTGGGCCGCTTTTTGATTGATGTTAATTCTTCGCTCTGAGCTGATGTAAACGCCTTCTACTTCTCCCCATGTTGCTGCGGGAAAGATCACATCGGCATAGAGGTTGTTGGGTGCATGACGATAAATCTCCTGGACAACGTTGAAGGTTTTTAGCAATGCAGGTCGAATCAAATTATATTGATCGGGAAGGTCAATATGCGTGGCGTATACCCAGAACATTGCCTTCACTTCACCCTTCAGCGCGCGTTCATGCATACCCACCGCAAAACCCGGGTTTGGAGAGTTCATCGCTTTTATCAGATTTTCTTCCGGTACCCGCCAGTGCTTGGCCATATGTGCACGGTGGGTCTCGTTCGAGAGCGGTTGGTTGAATGGTAACCTGCCAGTTAGACCGCCCGTAAATCTTTCTCCCATTGCATTCGGTTGCCCTGTCATGGAGAAAGGTCCGCAACCAGGTTTAGCGAGGTTACCCGTTAACGCAAGTAGATTGATGATTGATATTACGTTGTGTTGACCATGGAGGTGCTGATTGAATCCGATTCCCCACATGACAATCACACCACCATGGCCGTCACCTGACTGGCTGCCTTTGCTTCTTTGCAAGCGCTTTCGTGTTGCATCTGCAAACTGGCCTGCTACTTGCCTGATGAGCTCCGGAGGTACATCGCCGCCCATTCGGTCCTGAACCTGTTCCGGGCTGTATTCCTTGAGTACACCAGACACATAATTTTCCCATCCATTGACGTGTGCCTTAACAAATTCCCAGTCAACAACATCGTCATGCTCCTTCAACAGAACATGCGCAAGCGCGTTCAGAAAGCTGATATCACCGTTTAATATGGGTACATGAAAGTTGTTGTCAGGGTTAATGTCGTTGTAACCCTGAGTAGTGCCTGTATTTCTTGGATCAACTACGACGGTGGTGATGTCATTTTTCTTTTTGTGGTCGGCGCACCGCCAATAGACAATCGGGTGAGATTCACGAGCGTTGTGACCAAAGTGCATGATCATATCGGCCAGCTCAATGTCTTCGTATGCCAGCGGCGGTGTATCAGAACCGAGTGTGGAAAAATACCCGGTCACTGCCGATGTCATGCACATTCTCGCATTGGCTTCGATCGTGTTTGAACCAAGCACGCCTTTCATGAAGAGGTTCTCCAGGTACTGACCCTCCATCGTCAGCTGCCCGGACCCGTAAAGCGCTACAGAATTTCCGCCATATTCTTTGGCATAGTGAACGATCTTGTGAGCCACCATATCTGATGCTGCTTCATAGGGAATGCGCACAAAGTGTTCTTCATCGAAGGACCCTTTAGTATTGCTGATAAACCCAAGATCACCATGACCAGGTTTGTTCCACTCCTCCCACACGTCCTTACGTACGTATGGTTCGCCTTCCATTCGGTCAACATACATGGGCTCGGCGGCTGTTAGTCCCTTGATGCATTGCAGGCCATAGTTGGTTGGATGGTCCTTGTCAGGCCGCATGGAAACAATCTTCCCGTTCTCGGTCTGGATTATGGTGCCACAACCAACGCCACAATAAGGACATTGTGCCAACGCAGTTGTTCGATTCGTTGAGCCGGTGGCCGACGCCGCTTCCAATTCTGGATTATCAGCAACAAACAATCCGGCACCTGTAGCAGTCGAGGCAATGAAGGCACTACCTTTGATAAAGCTTCTTCGGGTTGTCTTAAATCTTTTCATTGTTATTCCTCGAGTGTTCTCATGTAGGAGATGATGTCTTCAATCTCTCTGTCTGCCAGATCCGCTAAGCCTGCGGGACCCTGAAAAGGCAACATGCGGGTATTTGATCTGCCTACCTTGATAGTCTCTCTGATAAAGCCGTCGGAGACCTTGGATAAAAAGCCCGATTTACCAATCGCAGTACCCGAGCCACCTGCCAGGTAGCCATCGCCTTGCGGTCCATGACAGGTGGCGCATATTTGGTCGAACCAGAGTTGTCCAAGTCTCGGGTCTCCCTGGGCCTGTTCCTGTGCATCGACTTCTACCGCTCGGTTCGCTCTCCTATCATGGCTTCGCAGATAGGCAAGAATGGACATGATGCCTTCACGACCAAGGTGAGGGTAGGGAGGCATAGACGTGTCTTTTCGACCATCACGGATTGTTGACATCAGATACTTATCTGAAGAAATCTCCAGCAATTCAGGGTTTGTCAGAGAAGGCGCAAGCCCCGGCTTTCCTATGGCATCCGGCTGATGGCAGAACACACAGTTTTGATTGAATAATCGTTCGCCTTTGTCAACCCGGTCGTCGGCAAGTATGGGCAATGAGATACTCAATATAAAAATAGTAACGACCTTCACAATATCTACTGGATCTGATTTCACCATCCCCACTCCTCGTCCCTGTAACTTAAGTTAGCATGACAATTATCACACTTCGTTCCGTCCTGCTCGAATCTTGCATGCTCTGTTTCCAGGTACTCTTCTGGTAGCAGATGCGCTATTCCCTTGTGGCAGTCAATGCAGGTCATATCGGATTGCAACGCTCGCTGATGTGCGTAGTTGTTCCGCCGCACAGAATTGTTCATGTAGTTGAGTTCGTGGCAGTTGCGGCACTCCAGAGAGTTGTTAGCCTCCATGGTCGACCAGACATAGCCAGCTAATTGCATTCGCTTGCCTATAAACTTCTCTCGAGTATTAATTGAACCTGCCATCCAGTGAAAGAGCTCATTGGTTGCGCCTATTTTCCTGACGACCTTGTCTTTCCACTCCTTCGGTACATGGCAATCAGGGCAAGTCGCTCTGACACCACTGGCATTCTGATAGTGGATCGATTTTTTGTACTCAGCATAAATATTGTCACGCATTACGTGACATGAAATGCAGAACGATTCGGTGTTGCTGAGTTCCAAAGACCAGTTAAATGCGCCCCAGAAAAGTATCCCGCTGACAAACAGTGCGATCAGAGTCACAAAGGGATACAGAGAAACTAATCGAGAGACAACATCTGCAATCCTTTGAAGCACCTGTTTATCGCCCTCTCTTTACCAGAGAATCAGTTATGCAATCCAAACAACAAGAAGCACTGAGCAGGATCATGGCAACGCCCTCTTCAAAAAAAGTGGCCAACGCTAATCCCTCACAGCAAACATACAGGCAACGGGGATAGTTGAGACTCGTTCAGATATCCCGCGTTTCATTGAGTTCAAAAGTGATTTTGTGGATAACCCCAACCGTAGCAATCGGTATCCCATCTATGACTCTAGGCTTGTACTTAAATTTCCCAGCCGCTGAAATAGCTGACCTGTCAAAAACCCGGCCCGGTCGGTCCTCGCAGGTCCGAAGGCCTGGGTGATAAGTTTCAACACAATTCTCCAGCACCGTCGGATTAACCACCTTACCCGCGTCATCAACTGTAAACTCAAGTAGCACCCAACCAAACCAACCATTTCTCAACGCAAGTCTGGGATACATGGGTTGCACCTTGAGAATAGGCAGATAATCACCATCACTGCTAAAGATCGAAGACCTCTTCATATCTATATCTGCCAGAGGTGCTTCAAACTTGGCATTCCAGGAATTATCAACACTGACTACGTAAGACTCTTGCCTCATCTCCGGTGGAGGTTCATCAGGGACGGGTGGCGGTTTCGGTTTTCGTTGCTTCACCTTGACCTGCAGATCTTCTTTCATACGAACGAAGTCGACGATACTGAAATTGGATGTTTCGTCGAGGGCCTTTTCCCCAGAATCAATTAGATACTGCATCAGATACAAAAGAGAAACTGTTAGAAAGACGCCAAATACCAGGGTCGCCGGGAACTTCAGGATGTATAAACACCGGTACCAGACGAGCGTATGTTGCTGCTCCATTCTCACACCTCTACTGCAATTCTGATTTCGTGAAATTGCTAATAGTGTAGAACAGGGTCAAAACCGGCCAATTGATCAAAGTCAACGAGGATAGAGAATTTAACAGGAATTTTCCGACAACCTGGATACAGAACCAGTAAAATAGCGCGGCCTATCGAATTCGATAGCATGCATTTAGTTTTGCTCCTTACTAGCGCATGATTGAAAACAGGCACGTTGCCTTTACTAGCATAGTGACAAACCTCAGAAACTGCCGTCGACTGTTACTTCTAGAACGAATCAGTTTTTGTTCTAACAAACATTTATTCTCAAATGACATTGGAAACCCATACACATGCCTGAAAACGTAAAAGTCGCACTGGTCATAGGTGCGGGTGTCGCCACCGGCGGCTCTGTCGCAAAACGTTTTGCCAGAGAAGGTTACGTTGCCTGTATGGTAAGACGAAAGGGTGACCGGCTGAATGACCTGGTGAACTAGATTGAAGCTGAGGGGGGGGGGAAAGCCTTCGGCTATAGTTGCGATGCGACCCAGGAACAACAGGTGGTCGAGCTGATAGAGAAAATCGAATCTGAAATCGGGCCAATCGAAGTCGCCTGTTACAACGCCGCCATCGGTGCTGCTCACAGCATTATGGAATTTCCTGCGGAGGATTATGAACGCGTCTGGCGTATCAACACCTTCGGCGCTTTCTTAATGGGCAGGGAAGTCTCCAAACGAATGAATGAACGAGGCCGAGGCACGATACTGTTTACTGGCGCAACCTCAGCATTGAGAGGAAGATCTCACCTGGCGGCATTTGCTGGTTCCAAACATGCGCTCCGCGCCCTCACCGAAAGTATGGCTCGTGAACTATTTCCCAAAAATATCCATGTCGCCCATATAATCATAGACGGCCCTATCGACACGCCGCTTATTCGCCGCACAATGCCAGCGGTTTTTGAGGAACGGCCCGCTGACGGAGTACTGAATCCAGATGATATTGCAGAAACCTACTGGAACATCCATTGTCAGCCTCGTAGTGCATGGTTAAGTGAAACAACCCTACGCCCCTGGTTAGAGCCCTGGTAAACCACATTGAGAAACACAATATGAGTAAAACCGTAGAGATCTTTTTTGATTTCATGAGCCCACCCAGCTATCTGGCCTGGACCCAGATGCCGGGCATTGCTGCAAGGACCGGTGCTGAAATCAAATACAGACCCATGTACACCATCGGCCTACATGATATTGTTGGTAACCAATCGCCCATTATGGTCCCTAATAAGGG
>JABJED010000210.1 GCA_018665025.1 Gammaproteobacteria bacterium | reverse complement strand
TATTCAAAAAGCACTGACCTACCTTTCTCGACCAGCGGGTTCCGGCAGGGAAAAAGCGAGACGCGCAGCTGCGCTCCGGTTTCTGGGTCACTTCATCGGCGATCTGCATCAACCTTTGCATATCGGCAATGCCAGTGACTGGGGCGGTAACAAAATCACCGTTCTATGGCAGGGCAAGGAAACAAACCTGCACGCCCTGTGGGATTACGGCATGCTTGAATCCATGGGCATAAAATACCCGGACAGTCTCGATTTTCTGTTGTCCGTCGAGAAAACCAGTGAACACAAGCACATTATTGACTGGTTTAACGAATCCCTCTCACTGGGACGCACAAATGCCTATTCCAACGCCCAGGGAAACATCATCGCCTCCGGTGACAGCCTTGGGTCCGATTATCTGCAACGCAACAAACCCGTCCTGATCGCACGGCTGGTATTGGCCAGCGAACGACTGGCGACGATATTGAACGAGATCGCCGCCGGTGAGCAGCCGCGGGTATTTTTACTGATCAGTCCTTGACGAATCGGTTTCCGCATCCCGGTTACGGGTTAACGGGAAGACAAGCGCCAACCACAAAACTGCCATGGCGAATCCAATGGCAAGGTAATAGTTGTTCATTAGCACACCGGCCCTCTGTAACAGGACAATCACCACACTTGAAGCGCCTTTACCGCTTCGATATCCAAATACGTCGATAACCTCTTTTGCCCGATACCGTTCATCGAACCCAAGCGGTACGTAGAGCAATTCTTTAGCGCCTCTGAAAATAGAATAGTCGAATGCCTTAAAAAGAAAGAACGCCAGTCCCACTGTAAATACGCTGGGTTCTATGATGGCCGCACTGATAGCAATCAGGTGTATCAGCGGTAGCATCAGGTGGACCCATCGAACAGCGACGAAAGACAAGAGTAATGGCGTGATCAGGAACTGGAATGCCAGCACGGATGTGTTGAGGGTTCCCCAGAACCAACCCTGGAACGCAGTTTCTTTATCGGGGTTGCCAGCGAACTCAGTCGATAGCAGCGATTGGAACTTGAAATCCAGCACCGCGGCAATGACCTGAGAGGACAGCACGATCGCAATAAGACTCACCAAGACAGGGTTTTCCCTGAACAATGACAATGCCAGGTGCCCATGGGATTCCGCTTTGGGTGGTATCTCGGGTTCTCCGAAAGACCGGTAAGCAAGGTTAGACACCAACGCCGCTGGTATGAGCGCAATCGCCGCCATTAGCACCATCGATTCGGTTCCCAGGGACTCGGCTGACATAGCGACCAGCATCCCACCTACCGCCCCCCCTATTCCGGCAATGCCTGTAATCGGGCCATTAACCTTTTTCGCGGTAGAAGAACTTATAGATGAATCAATATAACTCCAGTACTGCTCGATCAGGAGCACAATGTAGAGTTCCTTAAACAGGAACAACACGGGTGTGATCGCCTTACTGCCCGTTAACAGCACCAGATAGCAGCACAGGATCACCACGGCAGAACCCAGAGACGTGACCAGCAAGGTTCTTCTAGGGCCAAGCTGGCTGAGGATCCAGCCATAGAGTGCCACACCGCAAAACACCACGACCGGCATTGCCGCCATCACTAATGGCAAATTCTCGGCGCCATAGGCTGATTTGAACAATACAGTAGAGGCTGATCGAATAAATTCATAACCAGCCAGCGTAAAGAGAGCGGCCGTTGCCATCATCGCGGCAACGCGATATTCAGTCCCAAATCTCATGCTGGATTTATTCTCACTTTTCCCTGTGCGCGAAACTTGACATAGTCATCTTAAATCCGCAAATTGCCCTGTTTTTCGTGGCAGTAAATAAGGCATCAGGAGGATCATCATGAGCATCAATAGACCTCTCCCAAAACCAGAGGTAAAACCAGCTAATCCAAGGTTTTCATCCGGCCCAACCAGCAAAAGACCAGGATGGTCACTGGATGAGCTAGATACAGAATCACTGGGCCGGTCCCATCGTGCCAAACAGCCAAAAGCCCGGCTGAAAAAAGTCATCGACGACAGCAAACGCATCCTCGGCATCCCAGAAGATTACCTGGTTGCCATCGTGCCGGCGTCAGATACTGGTGCATTCGAGATGGCCATGTGGAC
>JABJED010000209.1 GCA_018665025.1 Gammaproteobacteria bacterium | reverse complement strand
TGTCAACATGAATACCAAAATAAATAACCGCCTGATCGTCACGTATATCTTCAAGCGGCATTTGCGGAACAATCGATTCTTCCAGATGATCGTAATTATCATGCAGGTAGACATAATCCTTTACCTGCTTGATGCTCGAATACCAAACAATCGATATGGCCAGTACAACCAACGCAACAGGAATTAAACGTAGTATTAGACGTCGGGTTTTATTGCGGGGCTTTTGCGTGGTCATTACTCAGCCCTCTTCTGCGCTGATGCCAGCGCTGACCTTGAATCGACCAGCATCTGGCCTATCAATAGTCCAATCGCAGCTATAGCCAGCATTTTCAGGTAGCCACTGAGACCAGGCTAGTGGCGCAAGAAAACCGCCATCATGAATAATTTTGAACTGACCGTCGGCCTGCACCTCCCCGATAAGCACGCGTTTTTTAAGATGGTGGTTCGGTTGTACCTCAACGCGCCCTTCTGGCCCCTCAAATATTGTCCCGGGCAATGCCTCACGCACTAAAGCAGGATCTACACTATTGGCTTTCACTGCTGCCAATGCCCAAATATGCACCATGTCGTAGGCCGCTTCAGCAGGATCGTTAGTAACTCGATGAATGCCATGCATTGCCTGAAATCGCCGAGTGAATTCCTTGGCCTTTTGGCTTTCAAGGCTCTGGAAAAAGTTCCAGCTTGCCAGCGAGTGCTCCAAATACTTAGGGCCGATTGCAAAAACCTCTTCTTCCGACACGGAAAAGCTCATAATGCTGTAGCGAGCATCATCGGTTATTCCGGCTGCGTAGATCGTTTCGAAAAAGGCAACATTCGAATCACCATTAATGGTGTTGATGATTACTCCACCATCAGGCATCGCACGCGAAATTTCATTGATAGCCGGCTGCATATTTTTATCACCAAGTGGAACATAGATCTCACCCAATAGATGGCCACCCGAGCCCGCCAACTGTTTTTTGATAATACGATTAGCTGTGCGCGGATAAATATAGTCTGAGCCAATCAGGAAAAATTGCTTGCTTCTATTTTTGAGCAACCAATTGACCGCAGGCTCTGTTTGTTGATTGGGCGTCGCGCCCGCGTAAAAAATATTTTTGGAACACTCTTCACCCTCATACTGAATAGGGTAGAACAGCAAATGGTCGCGGCTCTCAAAGACTGGCAACATCTCTTTACGGCTAGCGGAAGACCATCCACCAAAAACCACCGATACTTGATCAACGTCTATCAATCGCTCGGCCAAGCGCGCAAAGGTCGGCCAGTCGCTCTGCCCATCTTCCTCTATAGGTACGATCTTGAGTCTTTGATCACCTATCTTAATGCCGCCCGCCGCATTTATTTCTGTGATTGCCATCAGCTCTGCCTCAGCGACCGTATGCTCAGAAATAGCTAAACTGCCCGTGCGCGAATGCAAAATTCCAACCTTGACCTCACCGGTAAACCGTTTTTCGGCATCTGATTCTGAGTCGCAACCCAATATTAGGGCGACCACAAGCCCGCAGATGAGCCAATGCCAATGCCTAAGCGATAAATAGTTAGATATTATGTCCATACTGCTCAATTCTATGCTCTAAATGTGCATGGTATTTATTACAAGTATAGTTTATTTGACTCGCAATATTCGGAGGTTGCCAGAGCATCCTCGTCGAGGGTTATTTTGATGTAACGTATTGTGTAACAGGTTGGGTTATTCGATAGTTAATGTCGGTAATGACTCGCACGGTATCGCGCATATAGGGGCATAGCGTAAAGTCTATGTTGAAGACTCGTTTGAGCTGTTGAGCCCAGGTTAGGGGAGCCGCAAGTTTATCCAGACTCTCGCCTTCGACTAAACCGCGCTAGTTCTCTGGACGGGACTGACAAATAGATTTGTCAGAATTGCTGGAATTGACCGCAAAATACATACAAACGCCACCGAATCCCTCCAGATATTCTTTTCTACGCTGTCTGGCTCTACTATTGATTTAATCTCAGTCACCGTGATATTGAAGGCCTTCTAGCCGAACAAGACATTACTGTCAGCCTCGAATCAATTCGTCATTGGTGCATCAAATCCGGCGCTATAGACGTCAGAAGACTGAAGCGAAAACGCTGAGGCTATGGCGATTCTTTCTTTAATTCTTATCGAGAATTGTCGATAGTAATTTATGTAGATCTCTGGGCATGTAGGGTTTTGTGAGCACTGCTTTGAACCCATAGTCTTTATAATTCATCATTACTGGATCATTGGAATAACCACTGGCAACGATTGCAACAACACTCGGATCTAGCGCCAGCAGATGCTTCATCGTCTCTGCGCCACCCATCCCACCCGGTATGGTTAGATCAAGAACGACCCCGTGGAATGGTCGGCCAGTGTCCATTGCTTCTTTGTATTTCTCCACTGTTTGCTTGCCGTGTTCAGCGCCCTCAACCTTGTAGCCAATTTTATCCAGTGACCTGCCGACCATCTTAAGGATTGATTGTTGATCATCCATCATCAAAATTTTACTTTCACCTTTCGGCTGTACCGACTCTGCGCGGCCATCCTTGTGTTGCTCTGATTTTTTTTGTGATGCTGGCAGGTGGATGTCGAATGTTGTTCCGACCCCCATTTCCGATGACACGCTAATGTGACCATCATGCTTCTGGATAATTGAAAAAGTGGTAGCCAGCCCCAGTCCATTACCAGCCTGCTTGGTACTAAAGAAAGGATCGAATATCCGCGACTGAATTTCTTTGGGTATTCCCTCCCCTGAATCTTCGATCGATAGCTTTACATAGTGCCCAGCTTCCAATGGGAGGGAGTGCTGTTGTCCTAATTCAACGTTCGCCGCAGACACTGTTATGCCTCCGCCTTCATGCATCGCCTGTCGGGCATTGAGAATCATATTGTTGATCACCTGGCCAATCTGGCCTTCATCCACGTTGGCCGAATAGAGATCATCGGCCAACACTAAATTAGAAGAGATATTGGAGCCAGTGAGCGCAAAACTAACCGAATCTGTTATCAGGCTGCGAAGATTTGAGACTCTCTTTACGGGTGATCCGCCTTTAGCAAAAGTAATTAACTGCTGTGTTAGACCCTTAATTTTGAGGGTTTCCTTTTCTGCGGTTACTAGAACCTCATTCTTCTCAACCAGATCGTCACACATTATTGCCAACTCAATACTGCCCACGATGCTAGTCAGAAAATTGTTTAAGTCGTGAGCAATACCGCCTGCAAAAATACCGATGGATTCGAGTTTTTCAATCTTTTGCAACTCGTCTACCATGCGTTTTCGTTCGGTAATATCCGATGCCATAGACATAACCAGAGCTCGTCCGTCAGGTAGCCCCCCCATGGTCGCGGAGCTGAATGCCCATGTTACCTGATCGCCAGACTTAGTCGCTACTACATAGTCACCCCTTATCCTGTCATCTTTTTTTCCATGAGAAGCTTCTATATCTTTCAACACTGTCTCTGCCAACACTGTCTCTTTCTGGGCGCCATAGGCTTTGCTGGCCCAGGCCTTGACAGTTGGTATGTCAGTCAGTGTGTAACCCGTGATGTCCGTCCATGTTTTGCTGAGTAATATCACTTCTCCATCATCAGCATGAATCATAATCGGGACGGGTGCATCGATAACGACACGTTCAAAGCGACGGTAACTTTCTTGCAGTTCGTCTTGTGTCTGTTTTTGATTGGTGATGTCTGTGTGGGTCGAAACAAGGACCGCGCCAAACTCAGGGTGTTCAAATAGAGCGATGCTGGTAAAGCTCCAAAACTCGGTATCATTTTTTCTTTTGCTCCGAATCTCGCCTTGCCATCGGCCCGCTTCGGAGATCACTTCCATTATCTTTCTTGCTGCCTCTTCCTGATTTATTTCCTCATAAGCGTTAACAATGGAAGCATGCTTGCCGATGAGTTCATGTGGTGCGTAGCCAAACATTTCATCAAAGGCTGGATTGGTGAACACAATGGTGTCGTCACTTGCACGGCGGAGATAAATTCCCTCGGTCATATTGGTGATGACTTCGGCTTGAGTTCGTAATCGGAGTTCAGCCTGCTGGCGGTGAAGGATTTCTTGTTCCAAATCACGCGAGTAAATTTTCAATCGCTCCGTGCTTTTTTCTAACTCCGTCAAGTTTTGTGCCTGTTCATGGATGTAGAACCTTAAGACCATGGCAGCGAGAATAGTCATTCCCAAGCAAAGTATGAGCAACATGATCTGCACGATTCGGAACCGGCGAAGATCTTGTGTTATCGCTTCTTGCAATGCGGTTTCCACATAGCCTGCCTGCGCAAGGAAGTCCGTGAATATTGCGTCAAAACGTTGGTCCATCGCTGATCCAACACCGGACCGATCCGCCTTCGCCCATCTCTCATCGGCGACCGCCGCGAATTCCTCAAGCTTCGTCAAGACTTCGACGATCGCGTGGTGAAGTAGGGGGTCACTTAGTGGGATGATGACACCTTCTTGATTTTCTCCGCCTTCAAGCATGGCTTGGGCATACCACCCTGCCGTCTTGAAGTGTTCCCGCACGGTGGCTATCTCTTCGTGACTGTCACCGCTGATAGCTTCCTCGAACCACAGATGGCCTAGGGTGGCTTCGAGCTTAATCTCCATCGCTGCATCAACAAGTGGTATATAACGCTGGGACAAGCGATTCCCCGTGATCAGCGAATAGGTAATTCCTACGCCAAAAGTTACGCACAACAAAACAACAACTATGATTGGATTTCGACCAAGGCTGGAGAGTGGCCTCAGGGTTCTTTGCGAGGTAGCCATGTATAGATTTTCCTTTACCTTCCTTGGCAAGTTGATCTGCCGTGGTATTACCCGATACAGATTGACGGAATGTGACAATTCCTGATCCGAGCTAAGTGTCTTCTCGGCGTGCACCGGTGCATATTAGCATGATATTTCGCTGACTTTTAGGAGATCCAGTTAAAAGAGATCCAGTTAAAAGTTGTATGACGATTCAAGACGAGGTGTTAGCAGTGGTCAAGTATTCTTGGCCGCTGATTTAAGGGATTGCCAGTAGATCTCCTCCTCCTTGTTCGGTGGTAATCTACCATTGTGTTGATATAGTTCCCTGCAAGAAAATAATGGCGGTTGCGATTAAGGTATGTGGGTAATCGCTTTGATATCAAACCGAATGCAATGATAAGTAGCCAGTACCGCAAGCACCGAAATAATCAGAGTTTTTAAATGAATGATAAGAAATATTCCAGACATAAAAAATACAATAGAGACCGGGTGAAATCAGCGGGTGAAGGGTAGGGTGGTTGGAATCCCATACTCTCTATTTGTACAAGATGAAAAGGTATGCCATGGGATTATTGTTGAGGTTGGGACCTGATACGAGTAGAGCATTAGCTGCGGGCGGATTTGGCACCGCCGCTCACCAGCGCATTCCGCGTCAGCTTGATGTCATTAAGCATCACATAGAGGCATGGGATTAGAATAAGGGTAATGACTGTCGCAAACAAAATACCAAAGCCCAGTGAGACGGCCATTGGAATAACCATTTGAGCAGCCAGGCTTGATTCTGTCAGTATGGGTAGTAGGCCAAAGAAAGTGGTAAGAGACGTTAGCATAATGGCGCGGAACCGCTCAGTCCCTGCTTTAATAACCGCCTCTAGAATATCCATCCCATCTGCAACAGATTTGTTGACAAAATCAACAAGAATAATACTGTCATTCACAACCACACCGGCCAAGGCAATAATGCCGTAGACGGAGAGTGCGCTAAAGGGGATGCCAACGATAATGTGCCCAATTAGTGCGCCAATCATTCCGAATGGGATCACACCCATGATGATAAGGGGCTGTAGATACGATTTCAGTGGGATGGCCATCAGGGCATAAATGCCAAATAACGCAAGCGCGGTGGTCAGAACCATACGCTGGATCAGTTCTTCCTCTTCCTGGCTTGCACCACCCAGCTCGATTCGCACATCGGGGTGTTGTTGAGCCAGTTGCACAGAGAAATCACCTAATGTCACATCGTCGACTATCTTTCCGGGTTGGGTGATCGTCTTATTGATATCAGCGGAGATAATAATCGCGCGCTTACCCCAGGTCCGTCGGATGGTAGAAGGCGAGACTCGGGTTTCCAGTTCTGCAACCGCGGTGAAAGGGACCTCGTCACCATCGCTGGTCCTGATATACATGGATTCAAGGTTACCCATTGATTCACGTTCTTCCCGTGGATAACGAACCATGACCTTCACTTCCTCGCGGCCACGCTGCAGTCTTTGGGCTTCAACACCATAGAATGCGGCTCGCACCTGACTGGCAAGATCTGTAAGTGCTAAACCAAGCGCCTCTGCCGACGGTTTAATTTTCAGGTTTATTTCAGGAATGCTGCCGGTGTTGGAATTCTCAATATCGTACACACCGTCGTAGGACCTTAGATGTTGATGCAGCAATTCTGCTGCTGCTTCCAGTTCTTTGATATTCGGTGAAATCAGTTTGAAGTTAATGTCTTTGCTATGACCATGGGACTTTTGTGCACCGCTGATTTGAATTGTTTTCACGCCGGAGAGCTCACCAACTCGTTCTCTCCAGTTTGCGGCGATTTGTTCCGGGCTCTGTGAAAGTGAATCGACAGCCTTTAGCTCGGCGACGACATTACCATTGGTGTTGAAAACGTAAGCGGCCATGTTCTTTAGGAACTTATCGTCTTCGGGTTGCTCGTCATTGAGTTCAACAAGCGAGTCGTTAAGCCGTTCGACAACCTTCACCACCCGTGCCGGTGATGTTCCATCGACCATTTCCACTTGCGCCCTAATGTAATCAGTAGACATGCTCGGAAAGAAAACCGTTTTGATATAAGGGCCCATCACGAAACCGGTGGCTAATATCAACATGCTGATGAACACGGCCAGCGTGGTGTAACGCGCGTTAATCGATTTGATCAGGAGTGGCCTGTATTTGTGCTCAACAAGATATTTCAGCCCATCAGCAAACCTGTTCTGGAATCGTCGTAATGGCGAATGGTCGTTGGCCGGCAACGGTTTCATACTTGCCAGGTGTGCGGGAAGAATTAGCTTTGATTCAATGATTGAAAATAACAGGCACAGAACCACAACAGAGCCGATGGCGGCCGGCAATGCGCCGAATCCGCCGGGCACTGTGAGCAAAGGGATAAAGGTTACTACCGTCGTTAACACACCAAAGGTTGCTGGCATGGCTACGCGCTTGGCGCCACGAATAACATTGTCCAGCGAGTGGCCATCGCGTTCGCTGGCAGTCTGTACACTCTCGCCAATGATGATGGCGTCGTCCACGACAATACCCAGCACCAGAATGAATCCGAAAAGGCTCAGTAAGTTGAGAGAACCGTCTACCAAGGGTAAAAGAGCGAATGCGCCCAGGAACGCGATTGGCATACCCAGCATCACCCAAAAAGCTAATTGCAACCTGAGGAATATGCCAAGTATCACCAGCACCAACACAATACCCATTGTCATGTTAGAAACCATGATGCTGATGGATTCTGAAAGGTAGGCGGTACTGTTGCCCCAGGATTCGATAGAGATTCCTTCCGGTAGTGTCTGGCTTCTCTTTTTCACATAGTCTTTCACCTCATTTGAGATATCTATCTGGTTCTGATCTCCCACTGCAGAAACAGAAATACCAATGCTGGGTTTGCCGTTGAATATCGAATAGAACTCGACTTCTACGAACCCATCGGTGATCTTTGCAACGTCTCCCAGAGTCAGTCGTGTGCCATCTGACTCATGAATGAGTACGATTTTTTCAAAGTCCATTTTCCGATAGGCCTGACCCTCCGTTCTAAGCAGGATGTCGCCGGAATCAGATCTAATCGAACCCGCTGGTAGGTCCAGAGATGACCGTCGAATGGCTTTTGCGACATCATCAAGGCTCAACCCATACTGACGTAATCTTGACTCTTCTAGTTCAACACTAATTTCATCAGGTCGTGCACCCTGGATATCTGCTTTCGTAACGCTGGGTAAAGAAAGAATTTCATCCTGAATCGTAGAGACCAGA
>JABJED010000032.1 GCA_018665025.1 Gammaproteobacteria bacterium | reverse complement strand
GGCACCCGGGACGCTCAACCCCTGACGAAATGCCCGCTCCATATCTTCGTTGAAGTGCGGAAGCTTGCCAAGACCCTTGCAAATGTTATCGCAAACCCGCTGGTTGTTATTCTGGGTCATGCTGCGATTCAGATCGCCGTCTCTCATGGAGTACATATAGGAAGATCGCTCGCGCTGCGTGGCGTTGGTTTGCAGCATCGACAAGAGCTGGTTATAGGGCGGCGCACTTAATACAACAAGTTGCTTCAGTCGCGCTGGATATTGCTGTGCATAAGCCCAGGCCAGGGCACCACCCCAGTCATGGCCAACCAGATAAAACTTTTCATCACCCGCCAGATGCAGCGCAAGTTCGTCAATCTGGTTCGCCAGGTTTTCTATTTTGTAATGCTCAAGGTCAGCGGGCCGTGAGGATAAATTGGCACCCAGCCCATCAACGGCAACCACATGGTAATCATCGGCAAAAGCTTCCATTTGCAGGTGAAACGAATACCAGAAAGAAGGGAATCCGTGGTAGAACAGGATTAAGGGTGCGGTTCCATCGAGTTGCCCCCCTTCAACATAGTGCAGCCTAATATCGCCCTGTTCGAAGTAGCGCTCAACGAACGAAGTCATGCTTCTTTCTACCTTATTGCAACAAACGTCAACATCATAATACACTGCTGATTGCCCAGAAACTAAAGCGCACTCTTGCTTCTCCATGGTTAAAAAAAACCCACGAAAAAAAACGCCAGCCAAACCAATCAAGCCTGCCCGAACTCGACTGGAACCTGAGGTTCGTAAAGCGCTGATTCTGGATGCGGCGGCGCACCTGGTTGCCGATGAAGGTGTCTCGGCAGTGAGCATGGAGCGGCTGGGGCGAGAGGCCGGTGTAAGCAAGTCCCTGATATACGCCTACTACCCCAATTTGCAGGACGTGCTCAGCACTTTATTGAAACGCGAATACAGCCGTTTGCGAAACCAGCAAATCGAGGCGGCGGAGCAGGCAGGCACTTTTGCGGAAATGATCAGGCTGATTACCGGCGCTTACATGAACTACATGGATCAGCGCGGCCTGATACTGGAGCGACTGTCAGCGGAACCCAGTTTCGCAGACCATGGCGACCCAACCGAATACAATCGGCGCAGCGCGGTTAATTACCTGGCCGACATTCTGCACAACAACTACGACCTGGAATTGGGTTTAGCCAAAGCTGTGGTGGATATCTCTTTTGGTTTACCCGCCGCAGGCGGCCATTACTTGATCCGCGAGGAGACAGATCGCGAGCTGGTTGAGGACATTACCGTGACGATGATAACGGGCAGTATCCAGGCTGTTCTCGACAAATACGGCTCCTCGCGCAAGAAGCTGTAATTTTGTAGTTTTGCGGTCGCAGGGCATCGCTGCAGAATGATGAATCGCGCAGGGCATCAGCGAGGTTACTATTAGCCGTCTATTAGGCCCACTGTCGCCACTATCAATAGCGCTACGGTGAAAGTTCGATCCCTGACTGCGGGCAGGCTAATTAATAACCATAATCGAACCATTCTAGATACTGAATTACTTAAGTGATAATTTGTATTGCTAACCCAACTGGAGCACGAAAATATCATGTTGAGATCAATCTATAGACCAATTGCGCTGTTACTGATTTCCTTATTCCCGTTCGCTGCCATGGCTGAAATTCTGGAGGTCTACGAATGGAAAGCAAACCCGGGTATGGGGCAGCAGATGTTTGAAACGATGGCCGGAGCAAAACAAATTCATGAAACCCTGGGTGTTAGAGTTGATGTTTATGGCCTGCAGGTTGGCAGTGATGGAAGCGTTCATTATGTGATGCGCTTTGATTCCATGGCAGACTGGGGTTCTAAAAAGGATGCGATTGCTTCAAGCGCTGAGTGGATGGAGTTCTATGCTGAAGCCGGAAAGAAAGCAGCAAGTGAGCTTCAATCTAGTCTTATTGGGATTAATCTCGATGAGTCAGTCAAAGCAAGTAGCTTTGATGATTTGCAGGTATTCAATGCTTTTGTCTGGGATCCCGCGCCAGGCAAGACGGGCCTTCTGGTTTCTCGCATGGCCGAAGCAAAGCAGCTCCATGAAGGTCTCGGTGCACGCATTGATATCTATGCGGAAGGGATAGGAGGCACTGGTAATTATCATTACATCGTATCTTTCAAAAATTGGACAGATATGGCAGCTTTCACCACGAAACTGAACGGCAGCAAAGCCTGGGCTAAGTTCAATTCCGAGAGTGACCCTACTGCAGCCACATTGATAAAAAGTTTTTCAGGGCAAAGAGCACCTTTATAACAGTGTCTTGAGATAGAGCAGGAGAAGCGAAAATATAAGGGCGTTCTCCTGCTTTACTCTGGTTGTCCGTTCCGGCCGAGATTGGCAAGAATGATAGATCCAGCGCGGAAAGTGGAGTCGTTCTTGTTGCGCTGGCGATCAATGTGCACAGCTTACGATGGTTATTGAATTTCTATCCGGGTAATGAATTACTATCTGCCAACGTTGTTCGAGAACAAGAACTACAAAGCGTGTTTGCCAAGAATACAAAAGTATGCTTATAAGGCATCCTTATAATAAATCTTGGGGAACGCAGTTTCCCGCCAGAGAATGGTTAATGTCAGACTGGGAAGTTGGTGCGTTTACTCCGGTACTTTACCCCGGGTAACTACTCCGACCCCGTTGTTGGGCCCAGTTGTTGTTTAATGCCTTCGCGATCACCCACTGACACGACGCCATCCTCGATCAGGCGTTCGATCTGGGCGTCATCCATCGCCAGAAGTGTACGTAAACAGCTGACAGTATCTGCCCCTAAACAGGGCGCAGGTTTTTGTACACCATTCTTCCGATGTCGAAATCGCCAGGGGATCCCGGTGTGCGCTCGTCGACCAACTTCCGGATGATCCAGCCGCTCAATAAAGCCCCGGGCACCGAGTTGTCTGTTATCTACAATGTCTTTTGTCGTCATCACAGCATAAGCCGCGATACCCACCGATTGCAGGTGATTCGCTAACGCATACCTATCTTGTGTGGCTGTCCAGACAGAGAGGGTCTCATTTAATACCTGTTCGTTTTGCTTGCGCGCCTTAAAGCCGGTAAACCGTTGATCGGTGAGTAACTCATCTGAAATACAAGGCGCAAGTTTTTGCCACAGGTCATCACTCTCGCAGGCGATGGCGATCCAGCTTTCTTCATCATTGTTGCTGCGGCACGGAAATATACCGTGCGGACACATGGTCTGGCTGCCATTGCCCTGCCGCTTTGGCTCAGTCCCCGTGAGTGCATACTGCATCCAGGCTTCCATATTTAACACGGCCGTTGCCTCCCAGAGTGAGACGTCAAGATGGTCGCCCCTACCCGATTGATCACGCCGGGTGATCGCGGCGACGATCTCCCATGCTGCAGTGATCCCTGCCGTAGGGTCGGGCATCGACAAACCGATTTCCTGTGCCGCGCCGTCAACATAACCTGTTGCGGCAGACAGCCCAGTGAGGGGTGGCATGGCCGGGCCATAGCCAATGTACTCCTTCCAGGGTCCAACCTGGCCATAACCGCTGACGCTGGCCATAATCAGCCGCGGGTTGATCGCTGCCAGCACGTCGTAGCTGAGCCCAAGCCGCTCCATGACGCCGGTGGCAAAGTTCTGCACCAGCACATCGGACTCCGCCACCAACGACTTAACCAGTTCAATGCCAGCGGGCTTGCTCAAATCGACGCCGATACTGCTTTTACCCTGATTCCACTGGTTGAACATACCCGAACGATTGATACCCTCGTCCATGTC
>JABJED010000208.1 GCA_018665025.1 Gammaproteobacteria bacterium | reverse complement strand
TACGCATTATCTAGGGAACGGATTGTCCCGCTAGTTTGTTACGGGTAATTTTCCGCAAACTGCTCTCCTGAATTCTGAGATGCATCTCTACAGACCCATCTTCACAGGGTATTTCCCCTACCACGGCGCCAAGCTCAAAAAACTGAGCCCTGATTCGACCATCCTGCGGCCGAACTGTAACATTAGTTTCTATGACTGCCTCACCTATTCGTTCTGCAATTGCCTCCAACAATAACTCTTTACCGGCACCATCAATACTGGACACCCAGACTTTAGTTACAACACCATGGGCATTTCGTTCAATTCTTGGCTCTTCATCAAGCAGGTCTACCTTGTTGTAAACCATCAACTGGGGTGTCGCTTCGGCACCAATCTCTTCCAGCACCAGGTTCACTTCGCTGATTTGTTCGCCGCGCAACGGTGACGCCGCATCTACTACATGCAATATTAAATCAGCCTGGCTGACTTCTTCTAAAGTTGCCCTGAATGCATCGACCAACGAATGGGGAAGCTGACGGATAAAACCCACCGTGTCTGCCAGAACAGCGTTACCGATTACCGGTAATTCGAGCTTTCTAAGTGTTGGGTCCAGAGTCGCGAACAATTGGTTTTCCACCAGAACATCAGCAGTGCATAGCTGGTTGAACAGCGTTGACTTACCGGCATTAGTATAACCGGCGAGCGAAATTGTTTTTACATCCGACCGGGTCCTTCCTCGCCTGTTGTGCTCACGTTGAGACTGAACCTTCGACAGACGACCGTTAATTCGCTTGATTCGATCAGAGACCATACGCTGGTCTGCCTCAAGCTGGGTTTCACCCGCACCGCCCAAACCGGACGACGCTCCAGCACCACGACCCGAACCACCCCTCTGACGATCAAGGTGAGACCAGCCACGAACCAGCCGTGAAGATGCATGGTCCAGTTGTGCAAGCTCCACTTGCAGCTTACCTTCGTGAGTTCTTGCCCTTCTCGCAAAAATTTCGAGAATCAGACCCGTACGACCGAGTACGCGTTTGTCCAGGGCCTGTTCCAGATTCCTTTCCTGAGTGGGTGATATGTCATCACCAAATACAACAAGGTCACAAGCCTGATCAGCCAGAAACTCTGCGATTTCATCGACCTTACCACCGCCGATAAAGGTGCCAGGATGCGGGTACCTTCGGTTGCTGGAGAGACATCCCACGGGAACCAGACCAGCCGAGCGCGCGAGCTCTTTTAACTCATCAGTGGTCGCAAGTTCTGAGTTGTGCTTCTGTATATGAACCAGCAGTGCTTTGCTGCCGGATTTTGGTCGGTCTAAAAACAAGCTTCTTCGGTTCCTTCAGTCGGCATCTTCACTGCTCGTGAAGGCACTACTGTTGATATCGATGATTTGTAGATCATCTGGTTTACTGTGTTTCGTAAAAGAATCACAAACTGGTCAAACGATTCTATTCGTCCCTGCAACTTGATCCCGCTAACCCAGTAGATTGATACCGGGCTCAGAGTCGACACCCGCTTCATGGGCGTCTATTCTAATATGGTGCTGTTAATCACGAATTTCAAGGCCTGCTGGGTATTTGGCTCCGCCAGAAGATTGAGGTTTTTCCAACTTCTTAACCAGGTATGCTGCCGCTTCGCTAGTTGCCGGGTCGCCGCCAAAGCAGACTTGATCATGGTTTGCTCATCTATTTCACCCTCAAGAAACGACCAGATCTGGCGATACCCTACCGCCTTTATCGCCGGAAGGTGGGCATGAATGCGAGGTTTTTCGCGCAGCATCTGAACTTCCTCTACAAACCCAGCTTTCAACATTTCTCTGAAACGGGCCTCTATAGTCTGATGCAGTGCCAAACGGTCATCGGGAATAATAGCCATTTCAAGTAGCGGAAAGGGGCATGCTTCAACCGATTGACGATGCAGCCTTGATAATGGGACACCAGTCAGCCGAAAAACCTCTATTGCACGCTGAAGCCTTTGGGGATCTGTCGGCCTGATCCGTTTCGACGATTCAGGGTCAACCCTGGCCAGCTCTTGATGCACATGCGCCCAGCCATGTTCTTCTGCCTGTCGCAGTATTTCAGCTCTAATGTCAGGATCGGCTGCGGGAAGTTCCGCCAGGCCTTCCTTTAGACCTTTGAGGTACAGCATAGTGCCACCCGAAATGATCGCTAACTTCCCTTCACTTTGTATCCGGGAGACCAGGGCAATACTGTCTTTACGAAATTCAGCAGCAGAATACGGATCATCCGGGTCCCGGATATCGATCAGGTGATGCTTTACCTCAGCCAGCGTAGCAACGTCAGGCTTGGCTGAACCGATATCCATGCCCCTGTATACCTGTGCAGAATCTGCACTGATGATCTCTGCTCCGAGATGCCTGGCCAGTTCCAGGGTAAGTTGCGATTTGCCACTGGCAGTTGGGCCAGTGATCACGAGCACACCCTTCAAACTTACCGGCCTCTCAGGAATAAACTATCAAGCTCTGCCAGACTCATTTCGCACCAGGTCGGTCGTCCATGATTGCATTGGCCGGATCGTTCGGTTTCTTCCATGTCGCGCAGCAGGGCATTCATTTCCGGAAGGGTTAATCGCCTGTTTGCTCGAACGGAACCATGGCAGGCCATCGTTGAAAGGATTTCGTCCCGGTGTTGCTCAATCCGCGCGCTCTGGCCATATTCAGAGAGATCAGAAAGGACATCACGCACCAATTGTTCTACATTGCTCTTCGCGAGCAGTGTTGGCACCGCGCGCACAATGATGGATTCCTCACTCGCCCGCTCGAGCTCAAGGCCCAAGGCAGAAAACTCGGCGCGGTGCTCATCAACCAGATCAGTTTCTTTTTCACTTACAACAATAGAAAGGGGCACCAACATCGGTTGACTACGAATTCCTTCAGCATCGCATGCCGTCTTCATGTGTTCGTAAGTAATTCGTTCGTGCGCCGCATGCATATCAACAAGAATAAGCCCGGCCTTATTTTCCGAAAGGATATAGATGCCGTGAAGCTGGGCAACGGCATAGCCAAGCGGTGGCATCGTGATGTCGTCGGATTCAGGAAACCCCGCAACAGGATCTTTTGCAAACATTTCGCGGTATACAGACATTTGTGGGTCCCGGACCCCTTGCGACCCCGATCGCCCCCCGAAGGATATCGGCGCCTGCAAAGGGACCACTCCTCCCGGGACTCCTGCGAAACGCGGATCCGCTTCACCCACTACCGGTTCTTCCGGGCGTACATCTGCCAGAACATGGTGGATTGTCCGGAAGATAAAATCATGGACATCACGGCTTTCACGGAACCGAACCTCACATTTGGTTGGATGCACGTTCACATCAACCAGCCGGGGGTTAATCGAGAGAAACAGGCAATAAACAGGGTTTCGACCGTGATACAGGACATCTGCATAGCCCTGCTTAACCGCGTGGGTCACCACCCTGTCCCTAATGATGCGCCCGTTAACAAAAAAGAACTGTTGATCCGCCTGACTGCGTGAGTAGGTTGGCAACCCAATCCAGCCCCTGAGCTCCATACCCCCCCTTTCCTGAGAAAAGAAGACTGAACTCTCCAGAAATGCACTACCAAACACGCTGGCAACGCGGTGCGCCTCATCGTCACCAATATATTGCTTCGTTGTTTTTCCATTGTGACTCAGGACAAAACTGACCCCAGGATGGCTAAGACTGACTTTACGAACAACCTCTTCCACTTTCAGGAACTCAGTTCTCTCGGTTCTTAGGAATTTCCTTCTGGCGGGGGTGTTGAAGAACAGCTCTCGTATTTCAACAGTCGTTCCGCGGGGATGAGGTGCCGGCGAAATCTCCATCCGCATGTCTGCGCCGGATGCCTGAACACTCCAGCCGGATGAGGTGTCTTCCTGCGTGTTAGCCGTTAGTTTTAGCCGGGATATTGACGCCACGCTGGCCAGCGCCTCACCACGGAAACCGAGCGTCTTAATGGCCTCAAGGTCACCCTGATCCTTAATCTTGCTGGTGGCATGCCGCGCCAGCGCGAGGTTCAGGTCGTCTTTGTGAATTCCTCTGCCATCATCGCGAACACGAATGAGTTTCACACCCCCGGCCTCAACATCGACCTCTATCCTGGTCGCACCGGCATCCAGTGAATTCTCAAGCATCTCTTTGACGACGGAAGCCGGTCGTTCCACGACTTCACCTGCAGCAATCTGGTTTGAGAGACGCGTATCGAGCTGTGTGATTCTTTGGTGCATTAACCCCTCTTTCGCGAAGTTATCCCGGAGGAATCTTCAGTTTCTGACCAAGATGAATAGTATCATTGCGCAGACCATTAAAGTCCTTCAATTTCCTAAAGGGTACCCCATAAAATTCGGCGATTTCGGACAGCGTATCGCCTCTTTCAATGACGTGGGTTTTCACCTCGTCACTCTTACCTTGCTTCACCCACGCAAGGTAAGAACCATAGGGTGGGCTCGATTGCATGGAGGCCTTTACACCCTCAAATATTGCATTCGCCAGTTTGGTCTGGTGACTTCGGGTGGCCAGCTTTCTCGCTTCCGCGGGGTTTGATATATACCCAGTCTCAATGAGCAGTGATGGAATGTCTGGCGACTTAAGGACAGCAAAGGCTGCCTGTTCAACGGTTTTCTTGTGCAGTTTGTTCACTTTTTTCAGGTTGCCGAGCACCGAATTGCCCATTTCCAGACTGAACGAGAGGCTTGCTGTCATTGACAGATCCATCAGCACACCAGCCAACAGATCATCTTTATCTTCCAGGGCGCTCCCCACGCCACCTATCAGGTCAGCCCTGTTCTCTTTCTCTGCAAGCCACCTGGCGGCTTCACTGGTGGCTCCTTTTTGGGAAATAGCATAAACCGAAGCGCCACTCACCTTTGATGTCTTGAAGGCATCGGCGTGAATCGATAAAAAAACGTCTGCCTGACTGCTACGAGCTATTTCTGTTCGTTTACGCAGCGCAACATAGTAATCACCCTCGCGAATCAGTATCGACCTGAACCCAGGCTCCTGCTCAAACAGGACATGAAGCTTCTTGGCGATTCCAAGCACAACATCCTTCTCGTATAGCTTGCCAGGTCCTACGGCACCGGGATCATCACCACCATGGCCCGCATCGATAGCAATGACCACATCCCTCATTTGCGTCAAGGTCCGCTCAGATTTCGGGGCGACTGTCAGGCTCGGCTGAGCCTTTCCATGGAGATCAATCACCAGCCGATGGCCGTACTGCATGACTGGTTGTAACACAAAGGAGTTTGGTCGAACTTCCTCATTCAGGTCCAGGACAACCCTGATATCTTCGCCGTTGTTTCTGCTTGCGGTCCGGACTTGACGGATGGAGGTCTGCTCCAGAACAAGATTACTCACATCCGAACTGAGCCGCGCGGAGGAAATGTCGATCACAAGCCGAAGAGGGTCTCGCAGCGAGAATATTTTATGCTCAACGGGTTGACCGAGGTCAAACACAATTCGAGTTTTCCCCGGTGATGGATGAACCCTGAGACCATCGATGTCGGTCTGCCCGGCTGAAGCTCCTGTTTGCGCCGCTGAGGCTCCTGAAGGACAAACCAGCATGGCCACTGCCACTGCTCGCAGCAACCATCCTATGCTGATTCGTCTACCTCGATTAGCTGGGTACAAATTTCCTCGCCGCTCTGTGAGTTCGACCTGACGCCTATGATCCGCTTTTCGCCCAATACATCAATGGTAATCTCCAGATCATGCTGCGGCAGATAGCCTATGGCTTTCTCAGGCCATTCAATCAAACATAGTTTGTTGTTGCCGAAGTATTCATCAATACCGATATATTCCAGCTCCCCTGGATCGGCCAGGCGGTAGAGGTCAAAGTGATAAACCTCTGAGTCTAAAATCTGGTAAGGCTCAACGAGGGTGAACGTTGGACTTTTAACTGCTCCTGAATGACCCATGGCTCGCAATATGCCCCTGCATAAAGTCGTTTTCCCCGCACCAAGGCCACCGCTCAGGTGAACCACGCCTTCGCCACGCAACAGGCGCGCCAGCCTTGCGCCCAGCCCAAGCATCTCTTTTTCACTCGTGAATTCAAATTTTATCATCTGGTTTAGTTAACCCTGCCATTAAGGAGCTTTCTTATTTCAGGTAACAGCTGGGTAGCGAGCAAACCACGCTCACCTTGCCTTGCAGTAATGTTGTCTGCTGCGAGCGAATGCACAATAACGCCAAGACAGGCTGCGTCGTGCATATCCAACCCCTGGGCAACCAGGCCGCCAATAATCCCGGACAGGACATCCCCCATCCCGGCTACCGACATACCTGGATTCCCATAGGGACAAAGCCATACATCATGGCGACTGGCTATTAACGTGCCCGCGCCTTTGAGCAGGCAAACCCCGCCGTACTTTTCCTGCAATTGTTTAACTGAGGCTAATCGGTTCACCTGAACGTTCTTTCCCAGGAGGTTACGGGCTTCTCCGGGGTGCGGTGTCAAAATCCAGTTATCTCTTCTTGTAGACTGTTGTGGCAAGCGGCTCAATCGATTCAAGCCATCCGCATCAATAATCATGGGAAGTTCAGACTCGAGCACAATATCAAACAATTCAGAACCCCAGGCACTATCACCACCAAGGCCGTCATTACCAAGGCTTTCATTACCAAGGCTTTCATTACCAAGGCTTTCATTACCAAGGCTTTCATTACCAAGGCTTTCATTACCAAGGCTTTCATTACCAAGACCGGGCCCCACGACAATAACCGTTGCCCGGTTAATCAGCGCTTTCAGTTCATCAGGTGTCGTGACACTTTTGGTCATCACCTCCGGTCGCCTTGCCACCAGCGAGTTGACGCTTGTTGGATGTGTTGCCACAGAAACAAGACCCGCGCCGGAATACATAGCGGCCTCGGCAGCCATAGCGACAGCACCTGCCATACCCTGGTCGCCACCGACAACCAGCACATGGCCATGATTCATTTTGTGCGCGTTCCTGTTTCTAACAGGCAACTTTCGGATCTGGTCTTCATAACTCAACATCCGCACACTGGGTTCGATTGCATCAAAGACACTACCCGGCACCGAAAGATCAGCGAAATTAAGCTCCCCCACCACCTCCGGGCCATCATTGGTGAGCAACCCGAGCTTCCGTCCAATGAAAGTGACTGTCATGTCGGCCTTTATGCACGCACCCAGAATGTTACCCGTATCGGCGCACAACCCAGAGGGAAGGTCTACCGCAAGCACGGTACAGTCGTGCAAGTTAACCGCTGAAATAACCTGTTGATACTCAGGTCTCACAGGACCAATTAATCCAGTGCCCAGTAACGCATCCACGACGAATGCTGAATTTTGCAGCGAAAGTTCAGCGGTAAGTATTTCGACGCCAGCTTCGCAGCAGTATCCGTAAGCCTTGCCCGCATCTGTTTCCCCCGAAGGGACCTTGCCAACCAGGCCCACGGTCACTTCAATTCCCCTGTTCGCTAGCAATCCGGCGATGATGAAACCATCCCCGGCATTGTTACCTGAACCACACAAAACACTGACTTTCCCAGGAGAGGGTGCCTGCCCCAGCAGAACATCTACACAGGCTTGTGCAGCGCTACGCATCAATTTGATGCCTGGGATACCCTTTTCCTCGATGGTTATCCGATCGAGTTCACGAACCTGCTGCGCCAGATAGATTGAAGTCACGCTCTTGTTCACCTACATTCAAACCCTGATTATAGGACAATGCTCGCCTTTATCTGAGATTAGCCCTGAGATTCCTCGAAAAATGACACTGAATCACCACCAAAAAGTTGACTGGGAAGAGCTCAAAGGCCTGCTGCCTGGTTGGGGACGGGAACTCGGCTTCTCTGGAGTTGGCGTTGCAGATATCAATCTCGAGGACCACAAGAAACGATTGCAGGGCTGGCTGGCTGATGAATACCACGGCGAGATGGAGTACATGGCCCGGCACGGGAGCATGCGATGGCGACCCAAACTTCTACATCCGGGCACTCATTCGATCATTACCGTTAGAATCGATTATCTGCAGAAGCAGCCAGCACCTGAAGAAATCCTGGCGCAGGCAGACAAGGCATACATCTCGAGGTATGCGCTTGGAAGGGATTACCACAAAGTAATCCGCAACAAACTAAAACGCCTGGTCAAAAGGATCAGTGATCATTGCGAGAACCTGGGTTTCCATGACTTTGATTCACGCGTTTTTACCGATAGTGCACCGATCCTTGAAAAGGCGCTTGCAGAGAAGTCAGGACTGGGGTGGATCGGAAAACATACTTTACTGATCAACGAAAAGGAGGGGTCCTGGTTTTTCCTGGGCGAAATCCTCACCAACCTCCCACTTACCCAAAGCCCCAGCGCACAAACCAATCGCTGTGGTTCATGTACCGCCTGTATTGATATATGCCCCACAAAAGCTATCGTTGCGCCTTACACACTGGACGCAAGACGATGTATTTCTTACCTGACAATTGAACACAGGGGCGTTATACCCCTGGAGCTTCGAAAACCAATGGGTAACAGGGTCTTTGGTTGCGATGATTGCCAGCTGACATGCCCATGGAATCGATACGCAAAGCAGTCCTTGGAACCAGACTTCGAGCCGCGACACGGGCTTGATGCAGCTGATCTTCTTAATCTCTTTAGCTGGAACGAGGAAGAGTTTCTAAAGAATACGGAAGGCTCTGCCATACGGCGTACGGGCTATGAAGGATGGCTTCGAAACCTTGCCATTGGTTTGGGAAATATTGATTTTAAAGCAAACGCTACTGGAGAGACTGCGTCCAGCGGGGTTGTGGTAGCAGCACTGAAGAGCCGGATAGGGTACTCAACATTGGTAGATCATCACATTGAATGGGCAATCAGCCAGCATCAGCGCCTTATCAGCTCATCTTGAAGAAATGTGCACGATAATGCTTTAACTCTTCAATCGATTCCACGATGTCATCCAGCGCCCGGTGAGCACCTTTTTTTTGATGACTGGCCGCGATATCGGGTCGCCATCGCACCGCCAGCTCCTTCACGGTGCTGACATCCAGATTACGGTAATGCAGGAAATTCTCTAACTCGGGCATGTACTTCACCAGGAATCTTCGATCCTGACCGATGCTGTTTCCACATAAGGGCGATACCCCCGCAGTGGTGTGTTGCTTCAGGAACGCAAGCGTTGAGTGCTCCGCCTCACGCTCACTGATCCCTTTCTCACGAACCAGATCAATCAACCCGGACTCATTGTGATGCTTGGTGTTCCACTCGTCCATCCCGGCAATCAGGTCTTCACTTTGCCGGACATAAATCACAGGCCCCTGTGCAATAAGATTGAGCTCCGAGTCTGTTACAAGAGTGGCTAGCTCCAACATACGTTCCGCTTCCGGATCCAGCCCGGTCATCTCCAGATCCATCCAAACGAGGTTCTGGTTCGTGCTATTAGTCATGTTCTTTCCGAAAAGAGTCGCTGCCAGGACAGCCAATGGCAATATGGTACCTGAAAAACACCTTTCTTCTCCAAGAAGATTTGTAAGTCAGTGTAGAATGGGCGACGGTCAGAATCGGAACACCCCATGATACCTCTTGTAATAGAACCAAACGCGCTTGCGGAATTGCTCGACGATGCGCCTGAAGGCACCGAATACCTCATCGTTGACCTCTGTCGGGACGAGAACTACCAGCGCCACCACATACCTGGCGCAGTCCACATCTCACCGTCCGAACTGGTCTCAGGCGCACAGCCTGCGGTCGGCAAACTCCCACCTATAGACAGACTGGAAAACCTATTCTCGCGTATCGGTTACGATCCGGCAAAACACATCATCGCCTACGACGACGAAGGCGGCGGTTGGGCAGGCCGTTTTATATGGACCCTGGATGTTGTCGGACATAAAAAGAGCTCCTACCTGAACGGGGGCCTTATTGCTTGGACTGACGACCAGCTTCCATTAACAGCAAGCGCAACAGAAACCAAAGAAACAAGCGTCTCTCTGACTATTCACCCTGAATTTATCGCCGAGAAGGAAGAGGTCTTGGCCTCGCTTAATGACGCCAACACCCAAATCTGGGACGCTAGATCACCTGAAGAGTACATGGGGGAAAAAGTCTTTGCCGCGCGCGGTGGACACATCCCAGGCGCGATTAATTTTGACTGGATAGAGCTGATGGACAGACAAAAAGGACTGCGACTTCGGCAAGACATCGCCAATTTAGTCAGCGCAAAAGGGTTTGAGTCCTCCAGTAAAATTATTACCCATTGTCAGACACATCATCGATCAGGGCTCACCTACCTGGTTGGAAAGATTCTTGATCTCAATATTAAGGCTTATCATGGATCCTGGGCAGAATGGGGAAACGATTCAGATACGCCAATAGATAACCCGGCAGCCTGACCCCGTGTTTGCTTTTCTTCAACGACTCATCCCCAAACATTTCCTTAGCAGGGTCGTAGGATCTGTTGCCAAAAGCGAATTGCCTTTAATCAAAGGTTTATTCATTAACATTTTTTGTATGCTCTACAGGATTGACCTGAGTGAAGCACAGCGAGAAAAAGCATCCGATTACCGATCCTTCAACGACTTTTTTACCAGATCCCTGAAGCCCGGAAGGCGAACTATCCAAGGCACCGTCAGCAGCCCCGCAGACGGGACCGTCGCAGCACTGGGGAATATTGATGGTGATACCCTTATCCAGTCAAAAAATCATTCTTACTCACTGGCAAAACTCCTCGCCAGCAACAACATTGACGATTTTTCAGCCGGTTCCTTCATCACGATCTACCTTGCCCCCCACAACTACCATCGGGTGCATGCGCCATGGACAGGAGAACTTCATCACGCGACCTATGTTCCCGGAGACCTTTTTTCGGTCAACCAATCAACAGCTTTGCACCTACCTGACCTTTTCGCGAGAAATGAGCGTTTAGTCTGCAGGTTCCAGACCGACACTGGCCCCACAGCTGCTGTGTTGGTCGGCGCCATGCTGGTTGCGGCTATCAAACCTGCCTGGCTTGACGAGGCCTACAAACCAAGGTTACAGATCACCACCGAAATGAAGCGTGTCTTTCACCAAGGCGATGAACTCGGTCAGTTTGAAATGGGTTCCACAGTAATTCTGGTCTTCAAGGAACGAATGGCTTTCTCCGTGAAAGAAGGCGAGCAGGTGAAATACGGCCAATCGATCGTTTCTTAGTCAGATATTACACGCCAGCGATATCTTCAAGGCCTCTTAACGCCATCGTTAACCGATCAATGCCCAGCGCCACACCTGCACATCTCGGGAGATCATCAATGACGGCGAGCAACTCCATGTCATCTTCGATTATCGGCTTGCCGGTTAATTGCCGTTGCTTGTTGTTCCCTGCAAATCGTCGAGTTAGCTCTTGCCCATCACACAGTTCCTGGTAGGCATTAGCGATTTCAACACCACCCACATAGAGTTCAAAACGATCGCTAACCAGATCACCCGTCGACAGTTGTTTTGTTTCCGCGAGCGCTGCCTGGCACGCAGGAAAGTCATAAACGATCGTCGGCGCCAATAACTGTGGTTCGATAGCATACGAAAACACCGCGTCCAGATAGTCACCCAGCGTGGAGCGCTCATCCAGGTGCGCTGTGATTCCCGGAGCGACAAGCCCAGCCAGCCCCTCAACCCCTAACGGGTGGGGGTTTACCTTGAGATGTTTTTCGAACAACTCGCGGTATGAATAGCGATCATTGATCTGGCTAATTGGTTGAATGCTGTACTTCCCCATCTGCTTGCCGACATACTTCAGCATAGCCTGAAGGTCATCCATCAGTTCAGCCAGGGAGTGATCGCATCGATACCATTCCAGCATTTGGAATTCCACACGATGACGTCGACCGATTTCTCCACCCCGATAAGCGGGACAAATTTGGAATATGTTGAGTCGATGCTCGGCAAGAAGGCACTTCATTGCATATTCGGGCGAGGTCTGGAGATACCCCTGCCGCCCCACCTGAATATTCTCCAGGTGGGTTTCGCTTGATCCAGTTAACCTGAGCGTGGCGGTTGTCACCTCAAGGACTTCTTCAGAATAAAAGTAATCCCTGATTGAGCGCAGTAGCCTGCTTCTGAACTCGAGGCGAGATCGGCCTTTCTGTTCATCGCCCTGGCTGATTACTGTTTTACCCGGTTCTGGTATTCAGCTGTACGGGTATCGACTCGAACCACTTCCCCAATATTAATAAAGAGCGGCACTTTTACGACTGCACCGGTACTTAATGTCGCCGGCTTAGTGCCACCCTGAGCAGTATCACCTTTTAAACCAGGGTCAGTTTCTGCGACTTCCAGTTCCACAAAATTAGCCGGTGCCACCGCAATGGGAACCTCGTCCCAAAGAGTCACGGTAACCTTATCCGTCTCTTTCAACCATCGAATGCTGTCTTCAACTGCCGCTTGATCGGCGGCGAGCTGCTCATAGCTGCCATCAGTTTTCATAAAATGCCAGTACTGGCCGTCCGCATAGAGATACTCCATGTCATGCTCCATCACATCGGCACCTTCAAGCGATTCCCCGGACTTGAATGTCCTTTCCCAGACCCGTCCTGTTTTCAGGTTTTTAAGCCTGACGCGATTAAACGCCTGGCCTTTCCCCGGTTTAACGAATTCATTTTCAACAATGTTGCACGGATCTCCTTCCAGCATAACCTTAAGACCCGACTTGAATTCGTTGGTAGAATAACTTGCCATTAATCCTCTTCCCTAGATTTGCATATGACAATGATAACCCTAAGCGATGCCGGTTCCCACGACCAGAGTTGGCAATGGCACTTGCAACATGCGATCAGGACTATTCCTGCGTTGGCATCTCACCTGGGTGTCCAACTGGATGATATAGACCAGGATTTCCCCCTGCTGGCACCGAGGCCCTATCTGGATCGCATCGTGAGGGGCGATGCCTTTGATCCACTCCTGCTACAGATACTTCCAAGGTCACAGGAAAACGAATTCGAACCACAGTACTTAAGGGATCCTCTGCAGGAAGGAAATTTGATCACCCGGACCCGCGGGCTGATTCAAAAATACAATGGCCGTGCGCTTGTGATCACCACCGGCGCCTGTGCTATTAATTGTCGCTACTGTTTCCGCCGCCATTTCCCCTATGGCGAGAACAATCCCTCGAGCTCTGACTGGACCGGGATCTATCAGCACCTCTCCAGCGACACATCACTCTCGGAGGTGATCCTGAGTGGCGGGGATCCATTAATCCTTGGTGATCGCCAGTTAAGCGACATCATCACAAAACTCGATTCCATCGAGACTATCGATACAATCCGACTGCATACCCGGCTACCGGTAGTGATCCCCCAGCGAATTTGTCCGGAGTTGCTTGATTGGGTAAATCGATGTCACAAAAAAGTTGTCTTTGTGTTGCACACTAACCACCCCAACGAAATCGATGACCACGTCGTTGATGCAGTTAGCGCACTTCGAGATGCTGGAGCTACCTTACTCAACCAGAGTGTTTTGCTGCGCGACGTTAATAACTCGCCAGAGGTACTCGTTAAGCTGTCGAGACAATTGTTTGACGTGGGTGTGCTGCCTTATTATCTGCATCTTCTTGACCCCGTAGCAGGCGCGCGGCATTTCGATGTTCCGGAAGTCGAGGGAGTGAACCTAATACGACAAATATCCGGTCAGTTGCCAGGGTACCTTGTCCCCAGGCTGGCAAGAGAAATACCTGGCGCTGACGCTAAACAGGTTATCGCCGGGCAATGATTTGCGAAGGACTCACCTTTCGCGTACATCCCATATGGTATAGTTTACGCTTGATCCAAGGGACCTAAATGAGCAACAAAGAACCCATTCGATTGCTGATTCTGGAACAATCCCTAAATCGCGCAGAGGAGCTTATTGTCCTGCTAAGATCGGCAGGACGCGCAACTCGCGCCCACCAGATCGGGTCCGATGCAGATTTCTTAGAAAAAATTTCCGAACAGCCTTGGGACTTGATCCTGGCGGCCAACGAAGCCAACGGATTTACGATACAGTCAGTGATTTCCCAGCTTCAAATGCTGGATAAAGATATACCCGTTATCATGCTGGCCGATAACCGCGATCCTGGATCAATCACCCAAGGCCTGAAAATGGGTGCCATCGATGTGGCACTCGACGATGACGATGAACGACTGCTACTGCTAATCCAGCGCGAGCTGAAGAATCTTGAGACCAGGCGCCAGAAACGAAGGGCCGAGGTCGAGCTGAAAGAAACAGACAGAAGAAACAACCTGCTCCTCGATTCATCCACAACTGCGATCGCCTATGTTCATGAAGGCATGCATATCTACACCAACCAGGCCTATGCGAACCTGTTTGGATATGAGGACCCGGATGAGTATGCCGGCATTCCCATCATTGACCTGATCACCAAAGAGGATCAGGGAAAGTTTAAAACTTTCCTAAAATCCCTTGATAGAGATGAAACCCAGGAAGCAGAATTTGGTTGCGTCGATAACGAGGGGGCAACCATTCTGACGAAACTCACCATGTCACCAGCCACCTACGATAGCGAGTCCTGCACGCAGGCCATCTTTAAACCACTTGTAGATTCGTCCGAGCTCGAGGACAGGATTAAGGAAATATCCAGTCAGGATCTTTTGACCGGCCTGTTCAACAGGCAGTACTTCATTGAAGTACTCGACCAGGCTGTTGATAACGCAAACCAGGGAAAACAATCTTCCATTATCTTCTACATGGTTATAGACCATTTCCCTCGCATTCGTTCAGATGCGGGCATTTCAAACGCCGATCTCGTCTTGGGGGATCTGGCCTCTGTGATACGCGGTAAAGTCCCGGATGATCACTTGATAGCCCGTTTCGGGGATGATGTTTTTACGTTGCTGATTGAGGGCAACGATAAAGCTGCGGCCGAAGAGTTGGCCGAAACCATTCGGACCACGGCTGAGGAGCATATGTTCGAGGCATCCGGTAAAAATTACCAGGTGACACTCAGTATCGGACTTTCAATGATTGCCGAGAACACCTCTACGGTTGAACAAGCAATATCCCGAGCATACCAGGCATCTGACTCCATCGAGGAGGGGAATGCCATTGCTTTCTATGAGCCGAAAAATCCTACGCTCGGAGAAGGCGGCCAGTCCATATCTACAGATACGCTGCAGGCTCTTGTAAGCCATGCCCTTGACGAGGACCAGTTCAAACTCAATTTCCAGCCTATTATTTCACTACACGGGGAAGACGAAGAACAGTTCGAAGTGTTACTCAGGCTGCCGGATGCAGAGGGCAACGATCTTAGACCAGCGGAGTTTATGGGGCCGGCAGAGGATGCAGGGTTACTTCAAAAGATTGACAGGTGGGTCGTTTTTAATGCCATCAAACAACTGGCAAAGCAGAGAGAAGGCGGTGGGAAGGCGCGTCTGTTCATTAATGTCAGTCACAAAATACTGACCGATGAAGAATTCCTGCCTTGGATGAGTGTCTCCCTGAAAGCCTCCAGGCTTGCAAGCGATAGCATCGTCTTCCAGTTGCACGAGAATGATGCGACTTCCTATATCAAGCAGGCAGCCAAGTTCACAAAGGGTTTACAGGAACTGCATATCAAATCTTCCATCAACCATTTCGGTTGTTCTCTTAACCCGTTCAATCTGCTCAAACACCTGACCCCGGATATTGTAAAACTGGATGGTTCTTTCGCAAACGAGATTGAAAAAAACGAAGAAAAGCGGGAAGAACTTATCGAAATAGTTCGGTCCCTTCAGGCATCCGGCGTTCTGACTGCGATTTCCGGCGTGGAAGACCCTTCGACCCTCCCGGCGCTCTTTATGACCGGTATTAATTACATTCAGGGCAACTATATTTCTGAGCCACTTGATGACATAGACTACGATTTTTCTTCGGAAGGTCTCTAGAAAGCCAGAGCGGTCTCCTCTAGATATGAGGTAATTCCTTGTCCCTGATTCCCATCAGGTAAAGAAGACTATCCAGGCCTAGTGTAGAGATAGCGTGGCCTGCACTTTCTCTGACAAGGGGTTTGGCATGAAAGGCAATTCCCAGCCCTGCGATGTCCAACATCGCTAGATCGTTTGCGCCATCACCTACCGCAATCGTTTGTTGAAGCGATATTCCTTCCTTATCAGCTAATTGCTTCAAAAGGTCTGCTTTACGGTCTGCATCCACGATGGGGTTGAGAACACGCCCGGTGAGAACCCCGTCTGCTATTTCCAACTCGTTAGCATAGACATAATCAACGCCCAGCTTTTCCTGTAACAACTTGCCGAAGTAGCTGAATCCGCCGGATAATATCGCTGTTTTGTATCCAAGGTGATTTAGCGTCTTGAAAAGGTGCTCAGCACCTTCCATCAACGGTAATCGATCTGCGACTTTCGCAAGGGCACTAACGGGAAGTCCCTTGAGAAGCCCCACGCGTTTTGCAAGGCTCATCGAAAAATCCAACTCCCCAGCCATTGCCCTTGATGTGATATCAGCAACCTCGGCACCAACGCCAGCTTCAACCGCCAGTTCATCGATAACTTCTGTCTTTATAAGCGTCGAATCCATATCAAAAGCTATAAGCCTTCGGTTCCTTCTATAGATCCCATCTTCCTGGACTGCCACATCGATATCCAGATCCGCGCAAACTGCCAACAGTTGTTCCCGGAAGGATTCATCAGGTTCCCCGCGTAAGGAAAACTCTACGCAGGCTTTTGAGATCTCTCCTGATTCATGTAACGGCACCCGGCCAGAGAGCCGGATAATGTTGTCAATATTGAGGCCACTTGCTGCGATGATTTCACACACTGTCGCTATATGTGAAGCTTTGATACGCCGTGCCAGCAGCGTCAGAATATAACGGGATGCACCCTGGAGTCCGACCCATTGCTCATAACTTTCTTCAGAAACAGGCGTGAACCTGGCCAGGACACCCAATTGCTCAGATTGCTCACGCAATGCTTCAAGAACGTCTTCAAGAATGCCCGGCACATTGACCAGAATCCCTAGAGACAGGTGATTGTGGATAACCGACTGACCGACGTCGAGAATATCGACGTCAAGACTACCTAACAATTTTGAAATCGTTGCGGTGATACCGGGTTTGTCTTCACCCGACACACTGATCAACACCAGTTCGTTCATGGAGGCTCCTTTGAGAGTCCGTATTATGCGGCATACGTTAGCAGTAGCAATGTTGCGGGGTTCGTTATCAGCTATACTCTGCAACGATTTTACTACCTACCGCGAGATCCATGACTGACGGGAAACACCCCAGAAAGCGTCGGCTCATAGCCCTCCTCGTTGTACTTCCACTTCTCGCTGGGGGGCTCGTATTCTTCGCTATTACCCAATATCAGGCGAGAGTAGTCGAATTGGAGCAATCCCGATTTGGCCAGTCATCAGCACGGCAGTTGGCCGCACAGGTGGCAAGCTACGTCGTAGAAGACAACCTACTTTCACTTAACGTCATCGTCGCACAACTCACCCGCAATGAACCCCTTCAGTTCGTCGCCATCTACGATGAAAGTAACCAGCTGATAGTCCAGAGCGGCAAAGAAGAACGAACAAACACATCCTATACCGCAGAAGTGACTTTTCAGGATTCCCTGGTCGGCCGGGTTCGGATGACAGTTTCACACGCCGAAACAGCCAACCAGTTTTTAGGTTGGATGCTATTGATGCTTGCCGCGGGGTACAGCTTCCTGGTCGCGCGATTTGCAACATCAATAACCAGCTGGGTTAACCACGAGACTCGATCCGAACCTGCGGCCACCCAGGTACTTGAAACGCCACCGCAAACTGATCACGGCCCCACTGATGAATGCATACTCGTCGTTAGAATCCGGCCCGCAAGACACCTGGAGCAACACTTCGACAAGTTTTTCAAGGCGGCAAACCTATACGGGGGTATCGTTGAGCAAACCACGCCCGAAGAACTGGTCATTCATTTTGACAACTCAGATGCCATGTACATGGCCACCTGCTCTGGCCTGTTAATCCAGAAGATAGCAGCTAAAGTGAACGGCAAAATCGCGTTTGGCGGTACCCTGGACCTGCTGAACGAAGAACCAGAAAAAATTCGCAAAGCTGCAAGCTATCTTGCGTCAATTGCAGAGGGCAACCTGATAGCTGCCCATGGGTATTCACCCTTGTCGGACCGGGTTGAATTACAATCCTTTCACCATGCGCTGGTGGACTCAAAGGGCCTGTTAAGAATCGCGGGACTAATCAATCCTGACCTGCTCAATAATCAGGCCCGCCAGCTTGCGACTCCCGGCTAGTCGCCCCTCTCTACCAGTACGCCATCAACCTTCTGGAAACCGCGTGGTAGTTTCAGGCCACGGCGAGCCCTTTCCCCTCGATAATGCTCAAGATCATCTATCTTTAGATTCAGCGTTCGTTTACCGGATTGGACAACAAGCGTGTCTACCTCTGAAAAAACCCGAACATACGCCATAAATTCCTCGCGGGATTCCACTCTCGCCTTGGGAATGTTCATGATCTTCACTCCTTTACCACGCCCCAGGCTAGGGAGATCCGCCACGGGGAAGATCAGCAATCGACCCTCGTTGCTGAATGCAGCGATATAGTCATGTTTTTCATCAACAAGCAGCGCTGGCTGGTTAACAATCCCGCCTTTAGGCACCGACAGTACCGATTTCCCTGCCTTGTTCTTGGTCACCATATCTTCGAGCCGACCAATGAAACCATAACCAGCATCACTAGAGAGAACAAACCGGGTATCCTTCTCTCCCAAAACTACACCGGTGTAGAAAGCTCCATCTGGCGGGTTGAACCGTCCAGTCAAAGGCTCCCCCTGACCCCTTGCCGATGGCAAGGTGTGCATGGCCCCGGTATAGGCACGCCCTGTTGAATCGAAGAATATGGCATCCTGGTTCGAGCGGCCGGGAAGTGCCTGTAGAAAGCCATCGCCGGACCGATAGCTCAGGTCTTCCGGATTTACCTCATGACCTTTTGCCGCCCGGATCCAGCCTTTCTGCGAGAGCACAACGGTAACTGATTCCGTGGATATCAGATCCTTTTCTGCAAAAGCCTGCGCATCTCCACGCACAACGATCTCGCAAACGCGAGCATCACCGTAGGTTTCTGCATCTTCCATCAGCTCTTTCTTAATGAGTGTTTTCAGTCTGGCCCTGGATTTAATCGTTTTCTCCAGGTCGGCTCTTTCTGCATTGAGTTCATCTTGTTCCCCCGCAATACGCGTTTCTTCAAGCCTGGCAAGTTGTCGTAAGCGCAGGTCAAGAATGGCGTCAGCCTGCAGATCTGACAAATTGAATTTCTTAATCAGCGCCTGCTTCGGCTTGTCCTCGGTCCGAACAATTTTGATCACCTCATCAATATTCAGGTAAGCGATCATCAGGCCATCCAGGATATGCAGCCGACCAAGGATTTTGTCCAATCGAAATTGCAGCCGTCTGAGCACGGTATCTGTTCTGAACTTCAGCCATTCATTCAGCAACTCAAGGAGCGGTCGCACCCTCGGCTTACCGTCAATACCAATCATGTTGAAGTTAACCCGATGGGTTCTCTCAAGATCGGTCGTAGCGAAAAGATGTGCCATAAGCTGGTCAGCATCCACACGATTGGACTTTGGTACCACGACAATTCGAGTAGGGCATTCGTGATCGGACTCATCGCGCAGGTCTACTACCATCGGCAGTTTCTTAGCCTGCATTTGTCCTGCAATCTGCTCGAGGATTTTGGTTCCGGAAACCTGGAACGGTAGCGCCGTTATTACAATATCGCCGTCCTCCCGCGAATAAACCGCTCGCGCTCGAACTGCACCACGGCCTGTTTCATAAATCTGTCTGATGTCTTCACTACTGGATATTATCTCAGCACCCGTTGGGAAATCAGGACCTTGCACATGCTCCATGATGTCCTTCAACGTAGATCGAGGGTTGTCGAGTAATCGAATGCAGGCACTAACGACTTCGTTAAGGTTGTGTGGCGGGATATCCGTTGCCATTCCCACGGCTATTCCACTTCCACCATTCAGCAGGATATTAGGCACCCGCGCAGGAAGATTAAGCGGTTCAGCAAGGGTACCGTCAAAGTTGGGTGTCCAGTCGACCGTTCCCTGTTTTAGTTCACCTAACAGGACTTCAGAATAACCGGTCAGTTTGGATTCTGTGTAACGCATGGCAGCGTAGGACTTGGGGTCATCCGGGGATCCCCAGTTACCCTGCCCATCAACCAGCGGATAGCGATAGCTGAATGATTGCGCCATCAGCACCATCGCCTCGTAACATGCGGAATCACCATGAGGGTGAAACTTACCGAGGACGTCGCCAATGGTCCGCGCGGACTTGACATACTTTGCATCGGCGCTAAGCCGCAGCTCGCTCATCGCATAAACAATTCGCCTCTGCACAGGCTTTAGTCCGTCACCAATGTGCGGCAGCGCCCTGTCATTGATGACGTACATCGCATAGTTCAGGTATGCACTTTCTGTGTAGTCAGCGAGCGAAATTTTTTCAAAGTCACCATCAATCATATTTTCAGTCATTGTGCCTTCTCTTTCGACAAGAGCTTCGGTGCCTCTTGATCGGCTTTATGTTCTTGTATGTTCTTTCCTGGGACGTTAGCCAAGTGCACTTATGTCACCTTTCTTCTCGAGCCAGCTCTTTCGATCAGGCGCCCTCTTTTTCGAGAGCAGCATATCCAACATTTCGTCAACCGATGTTGCTGTCCCTGGAGTCAGTTGCACGAGTCGTCGCGTATCCGGTGCCATCGCGGTCTCCCGAAGCTGGAGTGGATTCATCTCACCCAAGCCCTTGAAACGTTGCACGACCACCTTTCCCGGGATCTTCTCTGCTGCAATCCTATCCAGGATACCCTGACGCTCACCCTCATCCAGCGCGTAGAAAACTTCCTTGCCCGCGTCCACCCGATACAGTGGTGGCATCGCCACAAACACATGGCCTTCTTCAACCAGGGCACGAAAATGTCGCACGAACAGAGCAATCAACAAGCTCGCAATGTGCAGACCATCCGAATCCGCGTCCGCAAGAATGCAGATCTTGCCATAACGCAACTTGGCCAAGTCATCTGAGCCCGGGTCAATTCCCAGAGCCACTGAAATATCATGGACTTCCTGGGACGCGAGAATCTCAGACGAATCAACCTCCCAGGTGTTCAGGATTTTACCCCGCAGCGGCATGATCGCCTGGGTCTCACGATTCCTTGCCTGTTTTGCTGAACCGCCTGCCGAGTCTCCTTCTACAAGAAAGAGCTCACCCATCATGGCGTCACTACAGGAGCAATCGGCCAATTTCCCGGGTAGCGCGGGGCCACTGGTCAGCTTCTTTCTTGCGACCTTTTTCCCCGCACGGAGCCGAGCCTGGGCGCTCGTGATCGCTAGTTCAGCGATCGCTTCACCCTCTGTAACATGCTGATTCAGCCAAAGTGAAAAGCTATCTTTTACAACGCCTGAAATAAAGGATACTGCCTGTCTCGAATTCAGGCGTTCTTTAGTCTGACCGGCGAACTGCGGATCAATCATCTTGGCTGAGAGGACGTAGTTACACTTGTCCCATATGTCTTCGGCGGTAATCTTGATGCCTCGGGGCACGAGGTTGCGGAATTCACAGAACTCCCTGAGTGCTTCCAGCAGTCCAGCACGCAATCCATTGACATGAGTACCACCCTGGGTCGTTGGAATCAGGTTCACGTAACTTTCAGTGATTAACTCTCCGCTTTCCCCCTGCCATTGCACCGCCCAGTCTACTGCTTCGTCTCTGCCTGACATTGAGCCGATAAAAGGCACTTCGGGAAGGAGTTCAAGACCCTCAAGTTCCGCACCCAGGTAATCCTCGAGCCCATACTCAAAGAACCATTCATAGAGTTTTTCTTCCTCTTTGCTGGCAGTTTCATCCTGAAATACAACCTTCAATCCCGGGCACAGTACTGCCTTCGCCCGCAGCAGGTGCTTGAGCCTGGAAACAGAAAATTTTGGTGAATCAAAATAGGAGGGGTCAGGTTTGAAATGGATCATCGTACCCGTGTTCCGCTTACCTACCTTATCCTTGACGGTTAGCTTTCCCTGCTTTTCACCACCCTTGAAAGACATGTGATGCAGTTTCCCATCACGCTTAATGAACACTTCAAAGGTTTCCGACAGGGCATTGACCACCGACACGCCCACACCATGGAGGCCACCGGAGAACTTGTAATTGTCACTATTGAATTTGGCGCCAGAATGAAGACGGGTGAGAATGAGCTCTACGCCAGACAACTTTTCTTTCTTGTGTATATCAACCGGCATGCCACGGCCATTGTCGCTTACGGACATTGAGCCATCTTTACGGAGCGTCACCCTGATTTCTGTTGCGTGACCCTCGAGGGCTTCATCGACACTATTATCGATAACTTCCTGCGCAAGATGATTGGGTCTGGTTGTATCGGTGTACATTCCCGGTCGTTTCTTGACCGGCTCAAGCCCTTCAAGGACCTCGATGGAGTCTGCTTTATAACTGGATGACATTTGTGACCAAATTATTATGAGGCGAAAAGTCGCGGCTATCTATGATGCTCGCCCGGTGATTCAACCTGACAGGAAATCAGGGAATGTCGCACGGCAAATTATAAGGATTTAGACACGGATTTCTCGAAAAAAGATCAGGAAAATTCCAATGGCTCCAGAGAATAGCCATGCTCAATACAATACGTTAGGAGCTCACCAAGATACTTGTTGATCTGAGACTTCTCATCCGGCTGGAACATGTGCTCATTGGGCGTCGGGTATCGGAACCGGAAATTGCGATGCCGCTCGAATCGAACGACTTCAGCAGAATTAACGTCGTGATAAATCCTAAGCTCAAGGCTGGGCCACTTTATGAGTGGTTTCTCGTTCTCTGAGCTTACGGTGACGGCAACCATCGTTGTATACGGGCAGCGTTCCTTGATGTTGATAACAACTGTCGCGCCCTCCTCAGTTCGGGTTCGTATCCCGAACTCGATATCGTCCTTTGAATCCATGCCAGGGAACAACTGGCGCAGGCGAATGTAGTTAGCATCACACTCGGCCATGTCGGCGACCAGATCAGGAATGTAGATATATCGGTTGGTCATTTCACTGTTTCATTGTGGGGAGATGCAAAAGTGCTAACGCCCCTTAGAGTTAACAAAAAGGTTACCACAATCTTGTCAGAAGAAAGTTGCGATCTGCTCTTGAATTTTCGCAAAAATTGTCTTCCAACTGGTTGAAAAAGCGACACAGAAACTCGCACCCCAAGGAACGGGTTTCATCTACCTGACTATTCAGGATTGATGATTCATGGCTTCGACAATCAACTTTTCTACCCTACCCAGAGCTCCCTGATTCGACTCCATCACTTTATTCGCAGCAGTCACAAGACGATTGGACTCATCAACATTTCGCATCAGGTTTACGACAACTTGCTGCAACTCCTGTCTATCTCTCACAACCATGATCGCCTGGCTGTCGATAAACTGTTGTGCAATATCCTCTATATTGTCCAGATGGCTTCCCATGACGGTTGGTGTACCCGCACGAACTGCCTCAAGCAGATTATGACCGCCAACAGGCACCAGACTGCCTCCTACAAAGGCCACCGATGCCAACTCAAAAAAGGCATCAAGCTCTCCCATCACATCAACCAACAGCACCTCATCGTGCAGCGCCACTGCCCTGCCATCACTAAAACTCACCACCGACTGCCCCGAGGATTCCAACGCACGCCTCAGTTGGTCACACCGATGAGTATGACGCGGCGCCAAGACCAGCAGTAAATCGGGCATCATTTTCTGTAGCGCCGGAAGCAACGCCATTAATGCCGCTTCCTCTCCGTTATGTGTGCTGGCCCCGAGCAGAATGGGTCTGCCCGCAACCAACCGGCGGGAACGATTCAACCTGCCTACGTACCCTTGCGCCATCACTGCATCAAACTTGATGCTGCCGGTCACATGAACTTTCGATGCCTTCGCTCCAAGCGAAACAAACCTGTCTTTATGGTGCCGAGTTTGAACCGCCAACAGGCTCAGTGATCGCAACATGGGCAAAATCAGCGGCGAAATTCGCCTGTAGCCTTTTGCTGACCGCGACGATAACCGGCCATTGACCAACAGGGTGGGAACTCCTCTCCGCGCGCAACCTTCAATCATGTTCGGCCATAATTCTGTGTCGATAGTAATCAACATTCGGGGTTTGTTGTTTCGTAGGAAACGGTCTATCGAACCCGGCAGATCGTATGGGACATAACAGTTTTCCACCTCATCAGCCAGCAGGGCTTGTACACGCTCACGGCCAGTTGGCGTCATATTAGTTACCAGGCAAACATAGCCTCGGCCGAGGAGGCTGCGAACCAGGGGCACCGCGGCAATCGTTTCACCTGCGGATACCGCATGTATCCAAACAACCTTCCCCGGCTGCTTCGACCGATAGAACCCAAAACGCTCTGAGAGAGCCATGCGGTAGCCAGGCTCCTTCAGGGAACGCTTTAACAACCGCAGCAGTACAAACGGGATCAAAAGGTAAAAAATAACGCTATAGAACAATCTAGCCAAAGTGAGATTCGAAACCTGAAGAAATGATATAGGAGAATAACTGTGTACCGGACCCGATGCTACTGAGTCAGTAAACCGGATACAAACACAAGCGTGTATAATTCCTGTTCCCCGGAGCACAGGATTCATTCGTTTTTTCATGAGCAACACGACGCATCAGTTCGACACCGTCATTCTCGGCGGCGGTATCGCCGGGCTCTGGTTACTTAGCCTGCTTCGCAAGCAAGGTTTTGAAGCCATCCTGCTCGAGAAAAAAGGCTTGGGCTCAGAGCAGACTCTTGCGTCCCAGGGAATGATTCACGGTGGAATCAAGTATTCGCTTGCAGGCGCAATGACCGGTGCATCTGAATCTATTGCAGATATGCCCTTGCGCTGGCGTTCGTGCCTGGAAGGTACAGACAGCGTTAACCTGGAGGGTGTCTCTGTCCTCAGCGAGGCCTACTATATGTTTTCTGACGCTCGCCTCAGCTCAAAACTGACCGCGTTCTTTGGCAGCAAGGCCATCGAAGGCCGGGTATCTTCAGTTCCTACCGCCGACTATCCAGAAATTTTTCAGTCACCGTCATTTGGAGGATTGCTTTATAAACTCAATGACCTTGTCCTCGACACCCGCTCCCTGATTACCCATTTACACCATCAGCTTAAAGACTACATATTCGAAGGAAACGTGAGCTTCGAGCACACAAACGGGCGGATTACTCATCTCCAACTCGATGATGGGCTCACCGTCAGTGCGGAGACCTATGTCCTTGCAGCAGGCAAGGGAAACGGAGAACTAATCGAGGATCTCGGGCTGGAAGTGCCAATGCAGCTTCGGCCACTTCACCAGGTTGTTGTTAAAGGGAGGGCATTGCCTGATCTATTTGCACATGCCGTGACTTTAAGGTCTGCGGATAAGCCACGCATTACCTTCACCACCCACAGCACAGCTGACACCAAAGCCTGGTACCTCGGGGGTCAACTCGCTGAATCCGGTGTCGCTCGAAATGAAGCAGAACAGATTGAATTCGCGAAGACAGAGCTGGCCGCCATCATGCCCTGGATCGATTACTCTGGCTGTGAGTTTTCAACTTTCCGAATAGACCGGGCGGAAGCCGGAGGCGAAACCCTGTTACGCCCGGACACGCCTTACGTACGCAGGCATGGAAACGTAGTTGTATGCTGGCCCACCAAACTTACCCTGGCGCCCATGATGGGGGACATGTTCATGAAACTCATGGCAGGGCCGAAAGCAGGCCTGGCCAAGCCTCCCAATCTTCCCCGAGCCTCAATCGGAAGTTCTCCATGGGAGTGAAGCTGGGACGATGCAATCTTGAAACAGGCAGGATCTCACTAGGTACAGTGAAGTTTGGCCGCAATACTGACGTTAAGTACCCGACGAAATTTGAACTCCCCACAGACAAGGTGATTGTCGACCTGTTGTCTGAAGCACAGGCCCTGGGGGTCAATTTGCTTGATACGGCACCCGCCTATGGCAATAGCGAACAAAGAATTGGCCAGTTATTACCCGGGCTCAGACAGGACTGGATCCTTTGTACGAAAACGGGGGAACAGTATGCCGGGGGCGAGTCCAGCTACGACTTCTCCAGCCAGGCAGTAACGGACAGCGTGGCGCAAAGCCTGAAGCACCTCAAAACAGATTACCTGGACATTGTGTTGATTCATTCCAACGGTGATGACCTCGATATTCTTCATCAAACTGATGCATTCGCTACACTGGAACGCCTCAAGGAAAAGGGAGATATCAGGTACATCGGAATGTCTACCAAATCGGTAGCGGGGAGCATCGCCGCACTCGAGGTCAGTGATGTGCTCATGCTCACTTTAAACCTGGAAGATCAATCCAACATTAATGTCCTTAAGGCAGCTGAAAAAAAGGATACGGGTATCCTATTGAAAAAAGTTTTTGCAAGCGGTCATCAAACAGCGGAGGAAAGCCTGGCGTTTGCCCTGGGGCAAAGAGGTGTTCATTCTGCCGTCGTGGGCACCATAGATTCAGGGCACCTTAAAGAAAATGTTTATTTCGCAGACAGCATTTAGGCCCTAAAGATCCCTGATTTTCTCAACCAAAGCGCTGGTTGAACAGTCTTCTTCCAGACTGAGCACTTTCACTTCACCACCGGCAGAACGGACAATATCCGCGCCGACCACCTGGTCAATACCGTAATCGCCACCCTTCACGAGCACATCTGGCTTCAGCATGTGCAATAGCGCTTCCGGCGTGTCACCGTCAAATGAGACGACCCAGTCGACCGACGCAAGGCCCGCCAACATGGTCATCCGCCGGTCCAGCGGGTTGATGGGCCTTCCTTTACCTTTAAGTCGATGAACCGATTCATCAGAATTGATCGCGACAATCAGTCGATCACCTTCGCGTTTTGCATCACCCAGGTAATTAACATGCCCTGCATGAAGAATGTCAAAGCAGCCGTTAGTAAAGACCACTCTTTCGCCACGCCCCCTTGAAACCTGAACCGCGGCAACCAGTTGTTCTGCAGACATCTTTCCTTTGCCAGCCGGCTCAGCAAGGTCAACCTCTGCGCGCAACTCGGGGCCAGAGACGCTGGTTACACCGAAATGGCTGACCACAATCCCTGC
>JABJED010000207.1 GCA_018665025.1 Gammaproteobacteria bacterium | reverse complement strand
GCTGTGCTTTGGAACGTGCCGGTGGTCACGTCAATCATCCGGCTTTATAAATAGGGCAGGGGTTAACTCGTCACAGAGTCAGATCAGGCACTAATTTCACTAACAGTTATCAAAAACAGTTATCAAAAACAGTTATTAATAACAGGGAAACAATTGATATGGCCAGGGTGATCGATCTTTATTGGGATCTAGGTTCCACTAACACATACTTCGCCATCAAATTGTTGCAGCCAATCGTTGCGCGACATAATGCTGAAATCAGATGGCATGCGTTCAATGTTGGACATGTGTTTCAAGCGAACAACTACGTGCTGATGGATGAACCAAAAGCGAAGCTAAAAAATCGTAAAGATGATCTGATGCGCTGGGCAAGGAAGTACCAGTTACCCTTCAGCGTACCCAAGGCTTTTCCTATCAAGACCAGTCGTGCGTTGCGCGGCGCCATTGCCATGCGATCTTGGAATCAAGAGCAAGCCTTTATCGACGCCATTTTTGCTGCCTATTGGGAGCAGGGTGATGGCAGCATTGGTGACTACTCCAGATTGCGCCAGATCGCGGCCTCATTGGATGTGGATCCAGATGAATTTGAAACCGCGGCCGAGAGTGAATCTGTTAGAGCTGAGCTAATTGATTCGACCAATAGAGCGCTGCAACGTGGGGTTTTCGGCGTACCATCCATAGGCATCGAAAATGACATCTATTGGGGTAAAGACCGCATGGAGTTTGTTGAAGATCATCTGGCTCGGCTATAGCTTAGTTCAATAATCAGGCGCCATTGGCTGTGTCGCTGGTAATGCTTGTTTTTAATGGCTTTCTTCCACCGTACGAGTCATTACCAACATGACTGATGCAGACATAACCCAGAAAATTCCGGGTCACGTGGAAGCGCAACCACAGCCTTTAAAACTGCCGCAACCATCCAGGCCTAAAGCATCTTTCCAATCCAAAGGCACTTACCACTAACCGAAAAATCACCGTGCCGGCTCCCCAGGCTGCTCATTGATCAACCCAACCGCCTGCAAGGCTGTCGACCAACACCTTTACAGACAGTAACCATCGAACCAAACAAGTTGTTACACAATGTGGTACATCCAAGTAATTCTCGCCAGAGGATGCTCTGGCAGACTTGTAAAAATGGGGGTTAAATAAACTATACTTGACCTTGCCTGTGTTCGGCGTGTTATCTCCAGCTTGTAAACACCCGAGTTAAGCGCGACATGTAAACTGTCAGCTACCACGAAATGTCGGGATGGTGTCGCCGTCGGTTGGCTGAGAAGCTATATTCATAGTGCTGAATTATTGAACTGAATTTATTGAACACAATTTTGGAGAAGCAAATGTCTGCATTGGCAACCAACATGGCTGAAGATTTGGGCTTCCGTCTTTATCACCTTTCGCCAGGCATCGGAACTGAAGTACACGATATTGACCTTTCGAAAGACCTTGGTGTCGATGTGATCGACTTTCTGTCTGACTTGCTCGTTGAAAGAAAAGTTATCTTCTTCAGAGATCAGGCGATATCAATGCAGCAGCACATTGCATTTGCACGCCGCTTTGGTGATGTTGAGATCCACCCCTTCACAGAAAATGATGAGGGCTATCCAGAGGTTATTCGCCTGAATAATGATCGTGATCGCCCACCAAAGATAAATGTCTGGCACTCTGATGTTACGTGGCGGCAAGAACCGTCCCTGGGTTCAATTCTGCGCGCTGTCGAGGTGCCGGAGGTTGGCGGCGACACGTTATTTGCTAACATGGAGGCTGCCTACGCGAGTCTGGACGATGCAACAAAGGAGATGCTTGATGGGCTTTATGCCATCCATGACAACCAGCCTTTCCTGGACGGTATGCGAAAACAGGGTGCGTCGATTAAAGAAATAGAGGCACTTCGGGAGAAGTTTCCTCCAGCACGACATCCCGTTGTCAGAACCCATCCAGTGAGCAAACGTAAATCAATTTACGTCAATCGTATCTTTACCCGTCGACTTGACGGTATGTCCCAGGCTGATTCCGATGCCTTACTGGAGAAACTGTTTCTGACGGCTTGGAATCCTGATCATCAATGTCGATTCAGGTGGCGCAAAGATTCGTTTACGTTTTGGGACAACCGGGCAGTTCAGCACTTTGCTGCGGCAGATTACTGGCCTGCTGTCAGGAAGATGGAACGCGTCACAGTGGTCGGCAGTCGACCTGAATAATGCGAGTGGGCTTTTTGACGAAACAAATATTCTTCATTTACCTTTCAGGCCGAATTTTAGAGCCTGCTTAAAACCAGAGACAAGGACACACGGTTCGACGCGCTGTTGATAGCAGAAGAAGATTCAACTCTAAGTTTGCTCATTTTTTGAATTAGGTGTGAAAGAATTGATCATCTTCAACGTCTGAATTGAATTTCAATCCGCACTGGCTTCTGTCCCACTGGCACAATGTGTTCAAGCAATGCAAAGATAAAAAGGACAATCCCTGACATTTCCATAAATTCCTCAACGGCAGTCCACAAATTATAGGCCAGTGTATTCATCAGGTCGTTTACATCGTACCAATCGGTCGCGCGTTCAACACCCAGTGCACCGCCGACGTAGATCGCACCAGCAATGACAAACAGGTTGCGCGTGCGTGAGGGCAATCGAGCAAGGAAAGGCAGGTTGGCAAGTCCAATGATCAATACGATGATGGCGCCGTACGTGGTCCAGCTGGTATCTTCAGCCAGGGTGTTGACGTATTCATGAAGCCCTACCACCTCGTCAATTGACAGGATGTGGAACCCCACGGCGAAAAACAACCATGACCCTGTTGACCGTCCTGCACCTTTGCATTCCAGCCACGACTGAATAAGACACAACTGTCCCGCGGCGAACAGTATGAGTGTACTGTACCAGGTGCCAAAGCTTTCTTCTTCGTCAAGGTCAAAAAGGGCAATGTGCCACCACTCGTCAGCCGGCAACAGATCGTTGAACCAGAGCAACATCGTAGCCGTGTGTATCGTAGTTAAAACTACCAGCGGCACGAAGAGGAACTTCCCCGCGCGGACCGGGTTGATCGCCAGCGTTAACGCATGCGTCGTCATGTGTGATGTACCTCTTCCAGATCAATTGGGACCTGATGATGACGTGTCTTCCCGGTAAGGCCAAGCAGAACCCTTAGAGAGAGAATTCCCAGGGGCCGCAGAACCGTCGTCAACACTTTGAAAATCTTCTTGCCGCTCGGGGAAACTTGTAGCAACAGAAGCCCCCGCCTCTATCGAGGCAGGGCTACTTGTCAGACTTCTTACCTGCGTTCGCTGTATTCATGTCAATAACCGCAAATGACAGAAACATGACAGAAACATGGCAGATACGAACATTAGGACCTTCTCGATAATTATTGCTCTCTCTCCGAAAAAGGGGCTTGAAAAGAGACTAAACCTTCATCCCATTCCAGTGTTGCTTCTCTAGTGCTTTAGATTGTTCCCGCTTAAGGGCACGCTGTTTATTCAACTCTGCGAGTTTTTCTCTGGTCATCCACTCTTTTTCGCCAGATGACCTGCGAACCTCGACTAAATTCTGATGAGAATCGTTCATAACTGTCCTGGCCTTATATGTTTCTTGTGCGTTTATGTGAAGCCTGTTCGGCCATGTGCCCAGATTCTTTTCTAACCACTTTATTTTAGAAATTAGCGTTGCTGTAAACTGGGCCATAGGGTCAACGCAACCCGCGTCAAACGCTGAAAAGGGGTTAAACCTAAGGTTTAACCCCTTTTCAGCAACGAGCCTAGTCTCTTTGATACACGATTATCGTGATGTTCAGATTCTTGGACTTATTGGATTTGCCGGACTTATTCGATTTCTTAGATTTCTTATTCTTCAACTCTTGTTTATAGCTACCCAGCCTAGTGTATCCAGCCGGAGCTGGTTCACTTTCCGGTAGAAATAACAAGCTGCCACTCATTAATCCTTCGCCCTGCGGACCTGTGGCACCTTGAGAACCCTGATTACCCTGAATCCCTTGCGGACCCTGCGGGCCAGTATCTCCTGTAGGACCTTGAGGGCCGGTATAGCCCTGGGGACCGGTATTGCCATCTGCGCCATCAGAGCCATCATTCCCTGCTGGACCTTGTGGACCTTGAGCCCCGTCTGCACCATCAGCGCCCGCTGGACCTTGAGCACCGGCGGCACCATCAGCGCCCGCTGGACCTTGAGCACCGGCGGCACCATCAGCGCCCGCTGGACCTTGAGCACCGGCGGCACCATCAGCGCCCGCTGGACCTTGAGCACCATCAGCACCATCAGCACCATCAGCACCATCAGCACCATCAGCACCATCAGCACCATCAGCACCATCAGCACCAGCTAGACCTTGAGCACCATCTGCACCGTCTGCACCATCTGCACCATCTGCACCGTCTGCACCATCATTTCCTGCTGGACCTTGCGGGCCTGCTGGACCTTCTGGACCTGCAGCTGCAGGAACCAACGTCGCGCCGCTAATCGCGTCAAAAGACAAGCTGATGTGATACTGAAAAGCGACCAGACCACCCCAGTCGGTTAGCTTTAGTTTAATCGTATTCAGGCCAGGCTTCAGATGTTGGGATATCACCGAGGGAGTGAAATTCCCATCAACCTGAGTTTGACCTTCAATGGTTGCCAGGAACTCATCGTTTAGGTAAACATCGCCTTGATTATCAGCATTCATCTGCAAATTCATTGAAGTATTAGTAAAATTGTAGGGCATATAGAAGCGAATACGAATCCAGCTCACGGTTTCAAGGCCACTGCCCTGGGGGCCTACACCCTGACCACACTGTGCACCTGGATCGGTGATTTCCACTCCTAACAGATCCTCAAATTCGTTTCCTTGGCAGGGGTATACATTCACCCAACCAGTCACACCGGGAAGATCTGCGAAAGGATGGGTTCCTACCGAGTAAGTTTCCCCCCAGGTAAGACCGTTATCTGTAGAGCCCTCTGAGTAAGGGTCTATAGCCCCAATGGGCAGATCAGTACCGACTAACTCTAGAAGTTGGGGGTCGGCATGTGCTACCTGGGAGAAAGTCAATATCAACACGCACATAAACCAATGTATATTTTTCATATCCGATTCTCATAAATTATCTGTTTGTTTGGGGTTGATTTGAGAAATGTGATTGATTGCTTACATATAAATACAATTCCTTACATATGTATAAAATAACCAATATAAAAAAGAATAACAATACATATGTAAG
>JABJED010000031.1 GCA_018665025.1 Gammaproteobacteria bacterium | reverse complement strand
TTTCCCAGGTAATGGCCGGAACAGCCCAATCAGGGAAAGCACTTCATTTGCTGGGACTTTTATCCCCGGGGGGTGTTCATTCCCATGAAGAACATATCAAGGCAGCCGTTGATATGGCCAGGTCCAGGGGCATCTCGCGCGTGTATCTACACGCTTTTCTGGATGGACGGGACGTTCCGCCTCGATCTGCCCGCACATCGATCGATTCAATGCAGGCACATATATCAGCCGGGGGCGAGGGCGGCATAGCATCAGTCGTCGGCCGGTATTTCGCGATGGATCGGGACAATCGCTGGGAACGCGTGCAACCCGCCTATGAATTGATCGTGAACGGCACCGCAATACACCGTTTTAAGGACCCAGCGGAAGCACTCGACGCTGCCTATGAGCGTGATGAGTCCGATGAGTTCGTCCAATCCTCGGTAATTTTGTACCAGAATGAGCCCGTCCAGGTACAGGATGGTGATGCTGTCATCTACATGAATTTCAGGGCTGATCGAGCACGCCAACTGACCCGCGCGTTCACCGATGCTGCATTCGACAACTTTGAACGCTCCAGGGTGCCCGCCCTCACCAGCTTCGTTACCCTGACCCGGTACGCCGCCAATATTCCAGCACCATACGCGTTCGCACCTGCGTCTATCCATAACAGCCTGGGAGAATATATTGCGTCTCTGGGAATGAACCAGCTGAGGCTGGCTGAGACAGAGAAGTACGCACACGTGACTTTCTTCTTCTCCGGCGGCAGGGAGGAGCCGTTTGTTGGCGAAGACCGGCAGCTGATACCGTCACCGGACGTTGCGACCTATGACCTCCAGCCAGAGATGAGTGCCCAGGAAGTCACGGACACAATCATCGCCGCCATTAACGGTGGAAAGTACGACCTTATTGTCTGTAATTACGCCAACGGCGACATGGTGGGACACACGGGTAATCTTGAGGCGTCAATCAAAGCAGTGGAGACAATCGACCTGTGCCTGGGGCGCATCGCGGCGGCGCTTAAAGCCACCGGTGGGCAATGCCTGATCACAGCCGACCATGGCAATGTAGAAAAACTGAAGGATCACCAGACCGACCAGCCCCATACAGCTCACACTTCCGAGCTAGTGCCGCTTGTCTACATAGGGCCGCAGAACATCCAACTCGAACAGGAAGGGGGTGTACTCAGCGACGTATCGCCTACCTTGCTCACCTTGATGTCCCTACCCCAACCGGCAGAAATGACCGGACGATCTCTGGCCAAAAATCAATAACAGGAATCATTGATGCAGAACCTAATCATTCTTTTTCTCGCCTTACTTCCAGTCATATCTGCGCAGGCAGAGCAATCCGTGAGCCAGGTGGAAATCGAAGCCCGGCTAAAGGCTCTCGAGAAGGAAATCTCGAACTACAAGGAAACCCTGGATAGCACCCAGGGACAGAAATCAGAAATCGAAGCGACCCTCGAACGAAACGAACAGGGGATTAACAAGCTGATCAATGAGATCGACACGATTGAGAAGGAATTGGATACCACCAACGACAAAGTATCTTCGCTGACGGAAAAACAGAAAGAACTTCTGACCGTAAAAAGCGAACAACAGTATTACATCGAACAACAAGTCAGGGCCGCCTACGAAATTGGAAGTCAGGAATACCTCAAGGTCCTTTTAAACCAGGAAGATCCGAATGAAATTGCGAGAATGCTGACTTATTACGACTATTTTAATCAGGCCCGGTCAAGACAGATTGAGTCCTACAACCTGACCCTTTTGGATTTAGATCGCGTAACACAGGAACTGGCTGAAGAAACCGTCGTGCTGGAATCCCAAAGAAGGGCTCTGGGCGCGCAACAAAAAAGTCTCACAAGCGTGCAGAAAGAGAAACAAATGACATTGAAAGCGCTGATTAGCCAGATCAGCACGACCGGATCAGCACTATTGAAACTGGAACAGGACAGGGGAAGACTGGAACAACTATTGGACAAGTTGGAGGAAAGCCTGGCCAACCTGGATGCGCCACGCAGCGCACAGCCGTTTGCGGGAATGCAGGGCAAGCTGCTACTACCCGTTGAAGGGAGAATCAGCCATCGCTTTGGGAATCAGAGAAACCAAGGTAAGCTCAGGTGGCATGGCATCTTCATCAACGCAGCAGAGGGTGAATCCGTATACGCGGTTCACTATGGTCGCGTCGTATTCTCAGACTGGTTACGTGGTTTCGGTTTGCTCATGATTATTAGTCATGGTGAAGGTTATATGAGCTTGTATGGTCATAATCAGGCTTTGTTTCGGGAAACCGGAGATTGGGTATCCGCCGGCGAGGTGATCGCAGCGGTTGGTGACAGCGGCGGCCAGGATAAAACAGGGCTGTATTTTGAGATCAGAATTGACGGCAAGCCAAACAACCCTCAAAACTGGTGTGTCACACGAGAACAACGAGCTGCCTAGCGCAGCATAGCAGGAACGTTAGATGATTAATCTTATACTCACCATAGTAGCCATGTTCGGGTTAACGCTTAATGCAATGGCAGACCAAGACACTGCTCCGGCAGACACTGTTCCGACAGACACTGTTCCGACAGACACTGCACCGACAATAGAAGAGGAAGCGTCGACCGACACCGTATCTCTTGAGCCCAGGCTACCATTGAATGAACTCAGGGTGTTCGCTGAAGCATTCAATCGAATCAGCAGCGCCTATGTAGAAGAAATAGATGACAAAACACTTCTCGAAAATGCCATCAAGGGCATGCTGTCACAAATGGATCCACATTCATCGTACCTGGACAAAGACTCATTTGATGACCTTCAGGAATCTACCTCAGGCAACTACGGTGGTCTCGGCATAGAGATTGGCATGGAAGATGGCTTCGTCAAGGTGATTTCACCCATGGACGACACGCCCGCAGCCAAAGCCGGCATTGAAAGTGGTGACCTGATCATCCAGCTTAATGACACCCCGGTTAAAGGCATGAGCCTTTCTGACGCTATCGAGGCCATGCGCGGCGAGCCTGGAAGCGAAATAGAAATTACGCTGATCAAAACTGACAACCCAACACCTACACCCCTGACATTGACAAGAGAAGTCATCAAGGTTGCCAGTGTTAGGCACCGATATCTGGAAGAAGGGTTCGGATACCTCCGTATCGCGCAGTTCCAAAGCGGGACCGGGGGCGAAGTTGAAAAGGCTGTCATCCAGCTCAAGGATGAAGGCGATCTTGAAGGCCTGATTATCGACCTGCGCAACAACCCGGGGGGCGTTCTGCAATCTGCCGTGGCCGTATCTGACGTCTTTATTGACGGCGGTTTGATCGTCTCTACCCGGGGCCGCATGGAGGATTCTGAACATAGGTACAACGCACGTACACCAGACTCAATTCATGGCGTACCCATAGTTGTGCTGGTCAATGCGGGAACCGCCTCTGCATCAGAGATCGTTGCAGGCGCCCTGCAGGACCATAGTCGGGCAATTGTGATGGGCACGACTACCTTCGGCAAGGGGTCAGTGCAGACCATACTTCCGCTCACCAACGAAAAAGCGATAAAACTGACCACCGCGAGATACTACACGCCAAACGGTAAATCCATCCAGGCCGCAGGTATTATCCCGGATATCTGGGTCGGTCGCTCCAAGGTGACACCTGCGAAGTCCAATCCCTGGCGGATAAAGGAAAAAAACCTGGCCAAGCACCTGGCTGCAGACAATGAAAGCGCCAAAGGAGAATCCGATGTCGATGATCCCCAAAGCCCTGCTTCACCGGACCCTGATTCTCCTGATTCTCCTGAGTCTGCCAGCCCCTATTCCAGTAATATGGAACTGGCTGTACGAGACTATCAGCTAAATGAAGCACTGACATTACTCAAAGGTCTGCATATACTAGGCAGGACGAAAACACCTCAAGGGTAGGCGTTGCCGAAGCCATTTCAGATCGGCTTTACTCCATTTTTTGTAGCACTTTTGCTACAGCTGGCACCCCCACCCTCATTTTCCGCAGACCATAACTATATCGCCATTATCATCGATGATATCGGTCACAACCGGCGCGCTGGTGAGAGAGCCATCGACATCCAGGCTCACCTGACCTTCGCGGTCATACCTGAAACTCAACACGCCGTTCGTCTTGCCAATTATGCACACAGCGCCGGAAAAGAAGTGATGGTTCACCTGCCCATGGCGAACACCATGAACCAGCCACTCGGCGGTCTGGCATTAACAAACGGACTATCGGAGCAGGATGTAGCTATGGTGCTGGACCAGGCAGTCAGGCTGGTTCCTTTCGCCTCGGGAATCAACAACCATATGGGCAGTGCCCTGACCCAGGAACCACAGGCGATGGTATGGCTCATGCGCGCTGTAAAACGTCACAAGTTATTTTTTGTCGACTCCCGAACAACACACAAGACAGTGGCATCAGAAATTGCGTTACAGGAAAATATTCGAACCGCCAGCCGTGATGTGTTTCTGGATAACGACAGGTCACTCTACGGTATCGACAAGGAATTCAGGCGGTTACTCGCCGTTGCAAAGCGGCGTAAAACAGCTATCGCCATCGGGCACCCCTACCCTTCAACCCTGCAATACCTGGAGCATGCCATCCCAATGCTAAAACGCGAGGGGGTACGGCTTGTTTCGGTGTCAGAAATGTTGAACCTCAGGCTCGCAGAGCGACAACTCGCCAGCTATTAGACCTTCAGTTATCGGGCGTGAAATCCCGGCAGAGAGCGATTGCCTCTTCCAGGTCCAGTGTACCTTCATAGATTGCGCGTCCGGTGATGACACCAGTAATACCACCGCTCAGTCGTTCATCTGCCTCGAGCAATGCCTGGATATCCTTGATATCACTAACACCACCGGAAGCAATAATCGGTACATTGACCGAATCGGACAGGTCCTTTGTCGCATGCAGGTTAACCCCTCCCATCATGCCGTCCTTACCGATGTCGGTATAAACAATTCCATCAATACCGTCACCTTCAAAAAGCCTCGCCAGGCTCTTCACTGAAATTTCTGTCACTTCTTTCCAGCCATTGATGGCCACCATGCCATGCAGGCCATCCAACCCTACAATAATGTGCCCGGGAAAACGTTTACACATTTCACCGACAAATTCCGGCTCCTGGACAGCTTTTGTGCCGATGATCAGATAGTCGACGCCAGCATTGAGGTAGGATTCAATCACTTCCGCGCTGCGAATTCCGCCACCTAATTGAATCGTTAGACCCGGATGGTTCTTCGCTATCGTGTTGATGGCGTCTGCATTTCTTGGCCGACCATCGAAAGCACCATCAAGGTCGACAAGGTGGAGCCGCTCACACCCTTTGGATACCCAATACTCAGCCATTCCGACGGGGTCATCAGAATAAATAGTAGATTGGTCCAGTTGACCCTGTTTCAAGTTAACAACTTTGCCATCCTTGAAGTCGATAGCCGGGATGATCTCCACCTATAAGCTACCTTTCGTTGAAGGTGTCACATCGGACATGCGCGGGTCTGGTTCCGCCGCCATTCTAAGTGCGCGCCCGAAAGCCTTGAAAATGGTTTCAATCTGGTGGTGTGCGTTGTCGCCTTTCAGGTTATCAATGTGCAAAGTCACCTTCGCATGATTCACAAATCCCTGAAAAAATTCGTGAAACAAATCCACGTCGAAATCCCCAACCATCTGGCGAACAAACTCGACGTTATAGACAAGACCGGGCCGGCCTGAAAAATCAATGACCACCCGGGACAAAGCTTCATCCAGCGGGACATATGCATGGCCGTAACGTCTGATACCTTTCTTGTCCCCGATCGCCTCGTTTACCGCCTGACCAAGCGTGATGCCGATATCTTCAACGGTATGATGGGCGTCAATCTCCAGATCACCGTCGGCTTTAATCCTGATGTCGAGCAACCCATGCCGTGCCACCTGGTCCAGCATATGGTCAAGAAATGGCAAGCCAGTTTGAAACTCGCGCTCGCCACTGCCATCCAGGTTCACGGAGACCGAAATCTGCGTTTCCAGGGTATTTCTATCTATCTCAGCGGTTCTCATAGAGCCCTCAGCGTTTTTAGTTAG
>JABJED010000030.1 GCA_018665025.1 Gammaproteobacteria bacterium | reverse complement strand
AGGCAGAAGCTTACGTCGAAGCTCATCACTAGCAAGACAGAGGCTTGCCTCGTATTTTGCCGGCGCTTGATAGCACCGGCTCGGTGTTTCTTGATCAAGATCAATCGAGATGCAACACTCTTTAGTGATTGCTCAACATAAGTAACCCCGTCTTCATTGTGACGGGTTGATTACTCTTAACAATACGATAGCGGCAGTTGCTATACTTGTTGTCGTCCATCCCAGACCAAGATCTGGTTTTTCGCCATCTCGACTCATCCAACCTAACAGACCTAAGTCGAAACCCACAAAAGGAAACTATCCATGAAACAATTAGTGATTTTGGCAATGGTGAGCATCGTTGCAACTTTAATTGTTAGCGAAGAAAGCTTTGCCAAGAAAACCCCCGCTATAGAGCAGGGCCCCAATGCGGAGGTCAGTTTTGATGGGCTGCACCTTGTTAACAAAACACGAATGGATAAAGTCTGGATAAAGCCAGGCATTAATCTGAGCCAGTACGATAAGGTCATATTCGAAGGTGCAGGAATACAATATCGAGCTGTCAAAGGCGGCAACCTTCATAATAGTTCGGCAGATGCGTTTCCACTTAGTGAGCGACAGAAATCGGGACTTGAGAAAGCCGCTAAAGAATCCTTCCAAAGCGAGTTCAACAAATTCAAATATTTCACAGTAGCCAGTGCACCGGGCGCAGGGATATTGAAAGTGACGCTGGCATTGATTGATGTTGTCTCTCGCGTTCCCCCGAAATCTACGGGCAGGAATAGTTTTTACATCTCAGACCTTGGCCAGGCGGTTCTGGTAGTCGAACTTAGTGATTCGGTAACTAATGAAATTCTCGCCAGGGCTGTGGATGGGCAACGTATCCAGCCTTTGACCATGCAGGAAAGCAATCCAGTGACTAACCTTAACGAGGTGAAACGTTCCGTACGAAGATGGGGCTTGACCTTGAGGAAGGGCTTGGATGAGCTCCATGAAATTGGCAGTACTTCTGGTTCTGTGGAATAACTCACCTTGAACGCAAGGTGATGCTGCCAGGTCGTGGCAGCATAGGCAGGTATCAATCACGTGGTGGGACGCGTGCAATGGAGACTGCAAATTGTTCAATGTATGATGGAGTACACGACGGTGCTGAAAAGTTACTGCGATTTGGTAGAGCAGGATATGGCGCTCTGCCGTTAGCCAAAGTTTATTAACAAGGACAATCATGCGATTACTACTGATTTGTAGTGTTTTACTGCTATCTTCCTGTGCGACCAAATCATTAACAGAACTGGTGCAGGCACATCCTGATTATGACGTTAGTCAGCTGAAGACGTTCATATGGGCTGAACCACCGGTGCGAGTCATAGGTATACTTAGCGGCTCGGGGGAAAGCGATCTTACCCGGCGTGCTCAGAGTGTTGGTCAAGCGATACTCACGAATAGAGGTTACATCGATGCCGGTCCGCACAAACCCGACATGATTGCATCATTGATGATTGGCGCCATTAACCAGACGTCGATTTCTCAGCATAAGGTCGACGCGAGGCAGGGTTACTACGACCGGACGGTGAGTTGGACACAGGAAAATGATTATCTGAGAGGTGGCGTCGCGATTATTCTGACGAACCCCGACAATGGCGTAATAATGTGGCAGGGAAGTGCCATAGACACTCTGAAAGCCAATCGGAAACCCTCCGGGCAGAAAATGGATAAGTTCGGCAAGCTGGTCGAGCAAATGCTTCCTGCATCTCAATAATTGATACGTATGAAATGGGCTTCTGCATAACATTTATCCATATCACAAGATTGTGAATCTCTCTGGCGCTGGGTCATCCGATTTGATGGCTGTTTGTGGCTGTGCTTAGGAAAGGCGGCTGTTTGGTTTTTCGCTGCTGTGGGAGGAGTCAGGTTTCTTGGCTTGCTTCAAGCCATGTGCCGTTCGGCGGTGGGATTGATGATCAGGAAGAGCGTACATGAATTCCATGAGGTGGGTTGTTATATTTGTGCTGTTCCGGGTTCAATTGAACAGGTTGAACCCGGGTCAGACCTGCCTGACTACAGCTGATTGTTGATATTCACGATGGTGGGAATGCGGCGAACATATCACCAAGAATAGCTCGTAGGGTCTCGCCGGGATTCTCTCGCATTTTTGTTGTGATCTTCCGGACAGCCCTTGCATGCCACACTGGCTTTCTGGTGGAACCATCGTATAGGTCAACGGCCAGGGTACCCTCGGTGTACTGTCGCACATCTGTGTTGGTGTAGGTCTGGGCGCCATAATAGCCGCGGCCTCCCCAACCCCAGCTGCCATAGTTACCGCGGTAGGACTCCGGATAGCTGGTGACCTGTATCTTGTCTCTGCCGCCCAGCGTGAAACCAACAGTAAAGTTTGCCTCCTTTCTGTCTGAGACCCTTGTATAACCGCGGGCGCTAAGGATGTTCTCGGTGATCTGAATGATCCTACCTTCCAGCATCGGGCTAACACCCGGTAAACCTTCGGCGATCATCAGTGGGTTATCGGAGATAAAAGCAAAGGTTCGATACTCTGAAAAGTTGTGGGAAGGGTCGAAGTCAACCATTGGTTTGGGCGCAGCGCAGCCGGCAAGGAAAACCAATAGTAATAAAGTCAGGTGTCGCATAATTGTTTCCTTATAAATTCTTTAGTGTAGTTTGCTTAATTACCAACAACAAGCTCAGTTGGGTGTTAGAGACAGTATCGAGGGGAAGCCAACATCGATCAGCCATTATACGGTTATATGGGTCTTGGTATTGGTCGTTCGTTCAAAACCGTTGTTTACCAGGTCCTCCTCCAGCCGGTCTTCAAGACGCTCTTGCTGGTATTCAAAAATAGGTTGTGGCGCATGCCTTGGAAATAACCCGGTCCAAGCTAGATGATGCCTCGGTTGGTTGGTGTGATTTCATACGTAGTATTAGATTCATACAATCGTTTAACTGCTGCGGTGAAAACCGAACAGGGTTGCATACAGTACCGGAACTACGACCAGAGTCAGTACTGTGGCGAATCCAAGCCCGAACATGATCGTTACCGCCATGGGAACAAAGAACGCATCGCCAAGCAATGGGATCATGCCTAGTATGGTCGTGAGTGCGGCCATGGATACCGGTATCATACGACTGAGGCCTGAATCTACGATAGCCTTGAAAGGTTCCTTGCCTGAATCCAGTTCAACCCCGATCTGATCTACCAGTACAATGGCGTTCTTTATGAGCATGCCTGCCAGACTCATAAAGCCCAGCATTGCCATGAACCCAAATGGTTGCTCGAACACCAGCAACCCGGCCGTAACACCGACGAGTGCAAGCGGTACGACAAGCCATATGACCAGGGTCTTTTTGAGCGAATTGAACAGCGCGATAATGATGAATACCATCAGTCCGAAGAACAATGGAACTGACTTGGCGATAGCGGTAGAACCCTTGTCGGAATCTTCATTTTCACCTCCCCATGCCATGTAGTATCCGGGCTTGTCTTTGAGATAGAGTCGATCTCGATACTTCAATGGAATGGTAGAGCTGTTGTGTTCTATCTCAGTATCCTCTGGGACACCTAGTCTTTGCGCTACGTCCACATTGAGTGCTATCTCAATGTCTGCCTTGATGTCAGCTAGTAGATCTGACGATAGACCCGTGCGCTGGTCGAAATGCAATCGAAGCATGGCGACTCTGTCCTGGCGCCAGATATGTGGGTTCTCAAAGGCGATGTCAAAGACCGGTGCTACCTGCCCGACAGGAACCATCTGTTGGGCAAGGGGGCTCCAGACAAGTAGCTGGTCCAGACTGGAAAGATTCGTGCGTTCTTCCTCTGGCGCCCGTGAAATAATCGGAAGTAGTTCATCATTGTCCCGAAATACTCCGGAAACAAGGCCTTCTCCAGAATAGGCCATAGCGTCTGCGACCCCCTGGCGGTCAATGCCGAGTCGGCGCATTGCCGTATCAGACACGCGGGGGCGTAGGGTTTTTACCTTATCACCCCACTCATCCCTAAGACCTTTTACGTTGGGGTTTTTTGCAATTATTTCCTTTGCCGTTGCTGCCAACTTACGAAGCTCCTCCTTGTCAGGGCCAGAGATTCTGAGTTGAATCTTGCCACCGGTCGCTGGACCCAGGACAAATAGTTTGACGTTGAAGTTTGCGTCAACAGGTCCTTTTTCAAGGTCAGTTTGGATCTGCTTCGAGAGCTTCTCTATGACCGAAAAATCATCAGTGTCTACCAGAATGCGGCCAAAATGGGGATACGACTGCTCAGGCGGATAAGTCAACAGGAAGCGTGGTGAACCGCCCCCAATCTGGGTCGTGACATGAGTGACACCTTCGTAGCTCAACAGTTGTTCTTCGACCTGCTTGAGTTGCGCCTCCGTTTCGTCAATGACGGTGCCATCGGGGAACCAGGCATCAACATAGAACTGCGGTCTGGTTGAATCAGGGAAGAAACTGTGTTTTACATACCCAAAGCCGATGATTGCGCTGCCAAAGAGCACGAGCGTAAGAGCGATCGATAAGACACGGTTATCAATGGCGAGCTCCAGGAATCGTCGATATGTCTTGTAGAAACCGCCAGCATAGGGATCTTTGTCGGACCCGGCATTTGCGCTTGGTTTAAGGAAGACCTTACACATTAACGGTGTAATAGTGACCGCGGTAAACCAACTCATGCTGAGGGAAATCAGGATGACCGAGAATAGTGATCGGGTATATTCTCCGGTTGCATCCTGGGAGGTGCCAATCGCGGCAAACGCAGCAATAGCGACCGCCGTCGCACCTAGTAGCGGGGTCGCGGTTTGCCCAACCACAGCCTTTGCCGCTTCACTGGGGTCCTCGCCCTGGTCGATTCGCATTCGCATACCATCTGTTACTACGATCGCATTATCCACCAGCATACCTAGCGCGATGATGAGCGCCCCTAGTGAAATACGCTCAAGGTTGATGTCGAACATAGCCATAAAGATAAAGGTACCGGTAATCGTGACTATCAGTACTACACCGATAATAAGACTGCTACGCAGCCCCATAAAAAATAATAGAACGGCAATGACGATGACGACAGCTTCAACCAGATTAACGAGGAAGTTATTAATGGCGATAGTGACTGATTCTGACTGTAACGAGACGATATTGAATTTCATTCCCAGGGGAATCTGGTTGGATATTTGACGGACTTTTTGCTCGAGGCCCTGGCCCATAGTGACGACATTACCGCCTTCAGAGGTTGAAATGGCAATGCCTATCGCAGGGAGGCCGTCATATCTTAATTTGGTTGAGACCGGATCTCGGTAGGCTCGATAGATATCAGCAATGTCACCCAGAGCTACCTGGGTACCAGATTTACCGGATGGACTGATCAGGAGGTCTTTGAATTCCTCCTCCGACTTGTATTCACCCGTGGGATTAATCGCCAGTCGTTGATTACCCACGCCAAAGTAACCGGCAGATACAACGACATTCTTGCTGCCAAGAGCCCTGTCAATATCAGTGGGCGCGATACCAAGGGCGGCCATACGTTGCCTTTTTAGTTCAACGTAAATGACTTCCTTGGGTACACCGTAGAATACAATTTTCTTTACATCTTTAACGGTTAGCAGTTCTCGGCGCAGAAATTTTGCAGTCTCGTACAACTCGTTTTGGGAGTAGCCGTCACCACTAAGAGCAATATAAACGCCGAACACATCACCGAAATCATCATTGACGATAGAGGGGCCAGCGCCGGGGGGAAGGTTACGCTGGGTATCGCCGATTTTGCGACGAAGTTCATCCCACACCTGGGGTAATTTGGCCTTGTTATACTCGTCTTTGATTGTGACATTGACAATGGACGCGTCACGATAGGAGTGCGATTCGACGTAGAATAACTGGCCAAGTTCCTGGCTCGCCCGTTCTATCAGGTCGCTGACTTCGCGTTCTACCTCCTCGGCCGAAGCGCCTGGGTAAGGCGTGTAGATGCGGGCTACCTTAATCGTGAATTCCGGGTCTTCCAGCCTTGAGAGACCGTCGAAGGCTACCATGCCGACGGCCGCCAGTATAAAAGTGACAACCCACGTAATTGTGCTGTTGCGGATGCTCCATTCAGCGGGGTTCATTAGTAGCCTACCTCGGTGATCGGAATGATCTCTTTCCCCTCAACTAAGGATGATAAACCCGCGGTAACGATCATGTCTCCTGCGATGACTCCACTGGTGATTTCGATCTTATCGGCACCGGTAAGTGAGCCGGTGGTGACAATCTGGCGTGTCAGCTTGTTGTCAGATCCCACCTTCCATACGCTACTTGCGTCGCCTTCTCCAGCGACTAGTGCGACCAGAGGAATCACCAGCGGGCCTGTTGATTGGTCAATCTGAGAGATGCTAACGATTGCTGTCATTCCCGGCAGGATGCTGGAGACATTTTTGTCTTTAATGCCAGCCACCACTTCGAAAGTTTGTGTCTGGGAGTCGGCTTCGGCAGCAAACTCTTTGATGTATAAGTCAAAGACTCGACCTGGCAAAGCATCAAATTTCGCACTGAGGGCGAGGTTGGGGTTTTCCTGTCTACGAGCAACCAGTGTTTCAGATACCGAAACAACCAACTCGAGATCGGTCGTGTCCTGCAAACTCAGGATTGGTTGCTTGGCCTGAATGTCCTCGAAATTTTGGACGAAAGTCCTGGCGATCACGCCAGTAAAAGGCGCGATCATTTTTGTGTCAGCGTAAGCTTTTTCTGTGCGCTCAAGGTTTGATACTGACACATCGAGGCTTGCCTTGATTTTGTCGTAGTCAGACCGGGATATATAGTTGTCAACGATTAATTCTTCTGCGCGGTCGAAATTGGCCTTGTTTTTATTTTGCTCGGCGCGTGCCGCATTGAGGTTGCTTAGATAGTCGCTGTCATCAAGTTTGCCCAGGACATCACCTTGGCTAACTTTCTGGCCTTCCTTAACAGAAAATTCGACGATTTTTCCTGATACCTGGAATGAAAGGTCGCTTCGTTGGGCCGCTCTCACTGTTCCGGGTATCTCGCGTGTTCGACTGAATTGCTCACCGAGTACCAATACCTTCGCAGGTTGAATATTAACTGACGGTGGTGGAGCCTCCTTAGAGCAACCAACAAAAAATAGGCAAAATAAAGCAACTATTGAATAAAGGAAGGTCGTTACGCGCATTAAAAGCTCTCTTGGCGAAGTGAAATCATGTAATCATAATAGCATCTTACCGTAGCCCTATGAATCTGCTCGGATTTCCATCGTCACAGGTGGCAAGGCCACAATACAACCAACCGACGCTACGCGGAGATACGACTTAGGGGTATGTTGTTCACGGGCATTCTATTCAGGTGCTTTCTATTCAGGTGCTTTCTATTCAGGTGCTTTCTATTCAGAGCATAGCTTATTGGTCGCGAACTGGAAGGGAGCGTTGTCCATGACGATTCGACCCTCGCGCTCGGATAATGCAAACATTTGCTGCGGACCTCTTTTGTTCGCAAGAATAAGATAAGCATCGTTACCCTCAGGGCTGACACTCCAGGTACCTTTGCTTTTGCGGCCCGTCGAGGACGTATGCTTCGTCCAGCCATTAAACTGGGTCTGGGCGGTGTTAAATCGCGATTTAAAAGTGCGATCCCGGCAAAAGTGGTAATCCTGCGCGTAGATTGCGCCGCTAGTATAGTTGCCTTGCTTGCCGTAGTGGACAAGGTGAGCCCCTGAAAGGCGGAATTCCCATCTTTCATACTCAAATCCGGGCTGGGCTTTGGTCACCTTGAAGGAGCCGATCATCTTGTTGGCAGTGCTTCGAAAGCCAATCCAGCGTTCGTGTACTGAGCCGATAAGAACCATGTAGCCCTGGCCATTAGGCCCGAAGATACCCGCCAATTTCCCGAGTAATTCGCGGCCCTGTATATTTCCGCCAGCGTCCATCATCAATCCTTGGGCGCCTTCAAGTTGAAGAGTCTCTGGAGACCCTGTTGGATTGATGGTAATGGCCTCGGCATGTAAACCGCTTCTCAGCCTGGCCTGCACGGTACGCAGGGATAATCCAGGAACGGTTCGAACGATCATTGTGCCATTTCGCTCAGGCGACTGAAAATAGAGCAGGTCACCTTGTTCGCTTGACAGTCGGAAGTCTTTCGGGAGTTCCAGGGAAAAACCCGAAGTTCGATCAGTGTACGTTCTTGTTTGCTCCTGGACCTCGAGTCTGGGCTGGCTTTTTGGCTCCGCGGCGCGTGCAGAAAAATCAGCGTTAAGGAGGCTCAGCGCAACCATGGATAACGTGAGATACAGTCTTTTTTGGGTATAGATAAGGTTCACAATTTTTATAACTATCCTGAGTGAGTGCTTACAGTTTACCAGTCAATGGGATGCCTTGGGTATTCAGGCTTTTTACGGCCCCCCCCTCTTTCGCATCTTGCAGTTAACGACAGAAACTAAGGGCCCGATCAGTACTTTACCCTTTGATTCTCGATTTAGATTGATTTTTATGATATTGAAACTATACTCGCGGCCCCACAGATACTGCTTCTGGTATCTGGTTCCCCGAGGTCCTCATGTCAAAGCCCGAACCGGTTTCAAGCTTTCAGTCGCTTGGATTACCGCCTGAATTGATTCAGGCGCTTGAAGACGTTGGTTATGAAACACCCTCTCCTATCCAGCTTGGGGCCATTCCGCCGTTGCTGGAGGGCAGGGACCTGCTTGGTCATGCACCCACGGGTACTGGTAAAACGGCGGCTTTTGCTTTGCCGCTGCTGGCGAATATCGACCTTGATAGTCGTTACCAGCAGGTATTGGTGCTAACACCAACAAGGGAGTTGGCTATTCAGGTAGCCGAGGCATTTCAACGGTATGCCAATCACCTGAAAGACTTCCACGTTCTGCCGGTTTACGGTGGGCAGGAATATTCCGGGCAGATTCGGGCCCTTCGCCGTGGCGTCCATGTGGTGGTGGGTACTCCCGGCAGAGTGATGGACCATATCCGCAAGGGCACCATGAAACTCGACAAGCTGCGGGTGCTGGTGCTGGATGAGGCTGATGAGATGCTTCGTATGGGCTTTATTGATGATGTTGAATGGATCATGGAACAGACCCCGGAGAATCGCCAGATTGCGCTTTTTTCAGCAACCATGCCGAAGCAAATTCAGAAGATAACCAAAAGGTACCTGAAGGATCCTCTCAATATAGCCATTAAAGCTAAAACAGCGACTGCCGAGTCAATCAGTCAGCGTTACTGGTTGGTCAGCAATCTACATAAACTGGATGCATTGACCCGAATTCTGGAAGTCGAACCATTCGACGCTGTATTGCTTTTCGTCCGGACTAAAATTGCGACGACTGAACTCGCTGAACGACTGGCCGCAAGAGGTTACGCCGCCGAAGCGCTCAATGGCGATATGCCTCAAAAAAACCGTGAACAAATGGTTGCGCGACTGAAGAAAGGCGGCATCGATATTTTGGTAGCGACGGATGTCGCTGCTCGAGGCCTTGACGTTGACCGTATTAGCCACGTTATTAATTACGACATCCCCTACGATGCTGAAGCCTACATTCATCGCATTGGTCGAACTGGCAGGGCAGGAAGGAAGGGTGAAGCAATTCTTTTTGTTGCCCCAAGGGAAAAGCGAATGCTGGCCTCCATTGAAAAGGCGACTCGTCAGAAAATAGAAGCGATGACCTTGCCAAGTACAGAGATGGTGAACAGCCAGAGAATCTCGCGGTTCAAACAGACCATTACGGACACACTTGCAGGTGGCTCACTTGAATTTATGCAAGGCATTCTTGAATCCTACGAGCAGGAACATGATGTGTCACCGATCGAGATTGCGGCTGCGTTAGCGAAACTCTCTATGGGTGAAAAATCTCTCCTTTTAGAGCCAGAAAAGAAAGCGCCGCGAGAGAGGAAAGGCGACTCTGGGAAAGGCGACTCTGGGAAAGGCGACTCTAGGAAAGGCGAGACACCGTTAAGACGAGAAGGAAAAGGGAAGGCTCGACCGGAAAAGAAGCTTGCCGAGGGAATGGAACGCTTCCGTATCGAGATCGGTCATGACCATGAGGTGCAACCGGGGAATATTGTTGGCGCTATTGCTAACGAGGCGGGGCTTGATGCAGAGCACATTGGACACATTGATATCAGGGATAAATTCAGTTTTGTCGAACTTCCCGAGGGTATGCCCAAGGCGGTGTTCAATGACCTGCAGAAAGTCTGGATCGGAGGCCAAAAGCTGAAAATTTCCAGGCTTACTGTCAGCGACGATGGCAAGACATCTTCCCGGAAGACGCCCTCAGACGAGAAGACTTCAGTAAAGAAGTCGAGGAAGCCAGCCACAGCTGACAAGAAGAGAAAGAAGAAGTCCAATAGTAGTGACAAAGAGAAGAAGCGCAAGCCGCGAAAGAAACCTTCGGAAGGGAATGACTCGGCAAGTTGAAAGTGCTGGGAAAACAGCGTTGTTACATCATCTGCAACATTTTATAGTGCGCCCTAAAAGCTCAGACTATCATTAATTTACCTAATATAGAGCAGGAATCAGCGTGATCAGCACAGCAAACGTTACCATTCAGTTTGGCTCCAAGCCCTTGTTTGAAAACATATCCGTCAAGTTCACCGCGGGCAACCGATATGGGCTGATTGGCGCCAATGGTTGCGGTAAGTCTACTTTCATGAAGATTCTGAGCGGCGCACTCGAACCTACCTCTGGCAATGTGACTATTAATCAAAACCTGCGAGTGGGTGAACTAAGCCAGGACCAGTTCGCTTATGAGGAATTCAGTGTCGTTGATACTGTCATCATGGGTGACAAAAAACTGGCGGAGGTCAAGCGGGAGCGGGATCGAATCTATGCCTTGCCGGAAATGTCGGAAGAAGATGGCATTAAAGTGGCTGACCTTGAAGTCGAATTTGCCGAATTGGATGGTTACAGTGCTGAAAGTCGAGCCTGTGGAATTCTTGCCGGTGCCAGTATCGACGAGTCGCTGCACTATGGCCTGATGAGTGAAGTAGCGCCGGGCTGGAAACTCCGAGTGTTGCTCGCGCAGGCGCTTTTTGCGGATCCAGACATCCTGCTTCTTGATGAACCAACTAATAATCTCGATATCCATACGATCCGCTGGTTGGAAGATACATTAAACGAACGCAAGAGCACGATGGTGATTGTCTCTCACGATCGACATTTCCTGAATGCAGTTTGTACCCACATGGCAGATATCGATTACGGGACCCTTAAAGTCTACCCGGGTAACTATGACGATTTTATGATTGCGTCTACCCACGCAAGAGAAAGAGTACAGTCGGAAAATGCCAAGAAGAAAGCCCAGATAATGGAGCTTAAGCACTTTGTTAGCAGGTTTTCTGCTAACGCATCCAAAGCGAGACAGGCGACTTCGAGAGCTCGGCAGATTGAGAAAATAGAACTTGCAGATATTAAACCCTCAAGCCGAGTGAGTCCCTATATCCGGTTTGAGCAGGATACCAAACTTCACCGATTATCACTGACACTCGAAGGTCTTGGCCACAGCTTTGATGATGAAACCCTGTTTACAGACGGGAACATGATTATCGAAGCCGGCGCCCGCGTCGCCATCATTGGGGAGAACGGTGTTGGTAAGTCAACTTTCCTGAAGTGCCTGATGAACGATCTGCAGGCAGAAACTGGTTTAATCAAATGGGCAGAGAACGCTTCCCTTGGTTACTGCCCTCAGGATACGAGTGCTGAATTTGAATCAGAGCTCAATCTGTTTGACTGGATGAGCCAGTGGCGCGATGAAAGTCACGATGACCAGATTGTTCGGGCAACACTGGGGCGATTATTATTTTCCTCCGAAGATTTCAAAAAATCAGTCAATGTCTGTTCTGGTGGCGAAAAAAACCGCCTGTTGTTTGGCAAGTTGATCATGTCTTTACCTAACGTCATGTTGCTGGACGAGCCAACGAACCATCTTGATATGGAGGCGATTGAAGCGCTCAACCTGGCGCTTGAGCACTACGAGGGTACTTTGATTTTTGTAAGCCATGATCGGGAGTTTGTTTCTTCGCTGGCAACCAGAATCGTCGAGATAAAAGACCAGCAGCTTAATGACTTTCATGGGACTTATGAAGAGTACCTGCTAAAGCAGGCGCAACAGAGTCGAGTTGCTCGATAAACCTGGCGTCAGGGTCTCTAAATTTCCCGCAGTCGAAGTTCGGCTACCACAGCAAGGTGATCGGACAAGGTGTCTGATAATATTGCATGGCTGACGATTTCGATGTCATTTGAAACCAACACCCAATCCAATCGTTTCTGTCGTTTCGGAAAGGTGACTATCTCAGCGTGTGGTTCCCATGTCGACACCCCTAGTGCATCTTCCAGTAGAGGTATGAGCTGGTTGTCACCGCCGTAGTCACTGTTCAGGTCACCCATGATGATGCGTGGATTGCTTCTATCTTCTAGTACGGCAATAAGTTTCTTCGCTTCCTTGAGGCGTTGGTTGTGCCTTAGGAAGTCGAAGTGAACCGAAACGATGTCGACGTCGATGTTGTTTGACTCGGGCCATCGTGCAGTTGAAACCACAAAACCCTTCCTGGGTCTTGCGAACGGTCGATCAAACTTTACGCTGGTAGTTTCTTTCATCGAGAGCCGTGATATGAGCGCTGTACCATATTTAAGGTTGTCTCCCTCGATATGTGCGCCTGAAAAATGATGTGGATAATTCGCATGCTCCGCGAGGAACTCAGTATGATTGAAGCGGCCATTCCAAAATGAGTTTTTGTCTATTTCCTGGAATGCGGCTACGTGGGGCTCTTCACGCTTCAGCACATCAACAATTTTCCAGAGATTGAGCATTGCCTGGTCTTCGCTCTGAAATAACTGGGACGGACCATCAGAACGCGCATGGGCAACATTGAGCGTCATGACTTTTAGTAGTGCGGGTTCCCCGGCCAGGACGTTGGTAGAGGCGAATAACAGGAGCAGAATAAAGGATCTCATGATTGCCGGCCAAGCTCGGTCACTTTCCTGTGCATCCATTCTGCGGAAGGCATTACCTGGTCGTTGCAATGAACCAGGTATTGCTTGCCCGTGAAGAGGCTTTTGGTCGCCGTCAACTCGATGAATGAATCGATTGAATCTATATCTTTCTCATAGTGGGCATACTTTCGATTGATATGCTTAACGCTCTCCCTGGAGCTGTGGGTTTTACCATTTCTCACAAAAGAGCAATTAGATTCTGATACCAGATTCAGCAACTGCTGAATCTGGAGGTCCAGCTGATTGGAAGCGTAGGCGGGTGTGCTAATGCCTAAAAGCAGTACAAACAGGAGTTTCGGAATCATTTCTAATGTCTGGGGATTGTCTTCGTGATGGATTCGATGCTGAATATCATAGAAAGTTCAATATGCGAGGTTAGGAAAGTTTATTGAGGTTGGCGGTATAGTGGTGAACCGAGCATTATTGGTAAAGCCTGGGATGTTTGTTCCGAGCGCCTCCGTATGGAGGCCATTCGCATTTATAATGTAAAAATAGAGCAACTGAAAGAAGCAACTGAAAGAAGCAACTAAACAAAGCGGTTATACAACAATTAAAGGAATACCTGTGCCAGAGACTGGAAAGATAGAAATCAGCACGAATGAACATGTCGACTCCGTTAGCGTCGAGCCGATAAAAAATCGTTGGTATGCATTAGCGGTTTTGGTTCTTGTCTTCACCTCCAGTCATGTTGATCGTCAAATCATGGGGATTCTACTCGAGCCAATTAAAAATGACCTGGGCGCCAGTGATACGCAGATGGGGTTTTTAATCGGGCTGACCTTTGCCTTGTTCTACGCAACGTTAGGCATGCCTATCGCCATGTTGGCTGATCGCGGCAACCGACGAAACATTATTACCTGGGCAATTACTATTTGGAGCTTTATGACCATTGCCTGCGGCTACGCTCAGTCATTTGCGCAGCTCGCTTTAGCACGAATAGGCGTTGGCATCGGTGAAGCAGGTTCAAGCCCACCATCACATTCAATGATCTCCGATATGTTCCCGCTAAAGGAACGTGGCACCGCCATGGGGATCTACGCCATGGGTGTAAATATCGGCCTGCTAATTGCGTATCTTGCCGGCGGTTGGTTGAGCGAGCATTTAGGCTGGCGAACAACCTTCATTATCGTCGGTGTACCTGGCCTGCTGATCGCACTAATCGTTAGGTTCACAGTGAAGGAACCTGTACGTGGTGCCTCTGACAACACAACAAAAGTTGCTGCAGCACCGCCTTTCAAAGTCGTTGCAAAATACATGTGGTCGACGAAGTCAGCACGCCACGTTGTCTTTGGTAGCGCATTGGCAGGATTCGTTGGCTACGGCATGGTGCTTTGGTTACCGGCATTTTTCGTTCGGTCACATGGCCTGTCACAAACAGAAGTCGGATTTACGCTCGCCCTAATGTCAGGCGTTGTTGGCGGCACCGGCACGTTTTTGGCAGGGAAGCTGGCGGATATACTTGGGCGGCGTGATCCGCGCTGGTTCACCTGGGTTGTTGCCATTGCGAAACTAGGTCTCGTACCCTTCATCGTTATGTTTTTCTTGATCGGTGATTTCACTTCGGCATTGGTAATCTATTTAGTACCCGCTTTTTTTGGAGGATTCTACCTCGCACCAACCTTCGCTATGGTTCAATCATTAGTAAAGCCCGAAATGCGTGCTGTCGCTGCGGCAATTTGTCTATTCTTACTCAATATTATTGGACTCGGTCTTGGTCCTCAAGGTGTTGGAATTCTCAGCGACGTATTAAATGACGAATACGGAAAAGAGTCGCTACGTTATTCCTTGATGATTTTTTCAACCGTTAACATCTGGTGCGCTTTCCATTACTTTATGGCAGGAAAGACCCTGACTAACGACATCAAGAAGGCTAGCGAATAACGGCCACCAACGACCCTGAAAATAACGTGTGTTTTGTTGGTCTGGCTCTATTTTGAAACCGTTACCAGGTTCATTGAATTCTCCAGTGATCTGGTTTCAGGGGAAACCGGTGCCATCAGAAGGCCATTCGATTTCATCGATCAGATTGTTAAAAACAGTTCTGCAGCTTGGCCACTAAAAGCATTTTGTATGGCAGTATGCAGACGGCAGCAAAACCTACAGGATATGTACCCAGCCAGAGGATCAACAGTAGCCCAGGGCCAGGTAGTGTTGCCTAAGCAAGGCTTGCCTTGAGTCTTCGCACTATCTCTTCGAGTGTGGAGCGATGACAAGCGAAGTTTAGCCTTACGTGATCCGCTCTACCCATTTCTGCGCCATCTGATAGCGCTATGCCGTGTTCAAGGAATGTGCGGACCGGGTTCTCCAGTCCCGAATTGGAAACATCGATCCACGCGAGGAAGGTGGCTTCTGCGTGGGTCATATTCAGCCCTTCTATATCGGCTATTTGTGCTTCCAGGTAATCGCGGTTATCTCGAAGATAGCTGATTGTCTGCAGCAGCCAGTCATCGCAGTCTTTAAAGGCTGTTAACGTTGCAGCGTAAGCTAATGCGCCAGGGTGTGTCGCAACACCATAAGCCTTGTGTTGAAAAGCTGAACGTATCTCTGGGTCTGGGATAATAGCGAGAGACAATCCTCCAATCGCCGGGAGGTTAAAAGCTTTGGATGCGGAAATCAGCGTGATCGATTGTTTTTCTACCTCGGGGTGTAGGGCAGCGATGGGGATGTGCTGCTTGTCAGGGTCAAGGACCAGGTCAGCATGGATTTCATCTGAACAGATCATTGTCCCGTTGCGCAGGCATAAGTCTGCTATCGTTTCCAGTTCCTGTTGATCAAGGACGCGCCCGACTGGATTGTGGGGATTACATAGCAGGAACGTTTTTGTTTTGGGTGAAATCGTCTGTCGCATTTGGTCAAAATCCATCTCCCATCGATGTTTGTTCACGTGGCAATCTATGGGTTGGAAAACCCGACCGGTAAGTTCGGCTGCCTCCAAAAAATAGCGATAATTTGGTCGCGCAGCCATCACAGCATCGCCGTTAGCCCCAAGGCAGTTTGACGCGAAAAATAGTGAGGGTACGACACCTGGCTGCGGTACGAACCATTCGGGTTTTGTCCTCCAGCCATATTTTTTTTCCAGCCTTTGGATTACCACATCGAAGAACTGGTCCGGTGGCTCGCAGTAGCCAAATACGCGTTCATCCAGACGGTTTTTGATAGCGTTTATGATTTTGGCGGACGTTGGCAGGTCCATATCAGCAATCCAGGCGCCGATAACGTCATGTTCTGTACTCGAAAAACGAGCCCATTTAGTGCTGTCAGAAGCACGTCTTTCTATTGGTGGATCAAACAACGTTGGGTTGGTTTTTTTTGGCACGACTTATTGCTCACAGGTGGTCTGGGGAAAGGCAGGAATTTCGTCGCCTATTTTTATTGGGATTTTGTAATCACGCCAATGGTAAATGCTAATAAACAGTAAGTAGCCAGGGTACTGACGCATTAGTGTTGAGCAACTTTTGTTGCGCTTGCAGAGTTTCCCGCCTCCGGAGGTGGCAAAAAAAACATGATGATCATCCCAGGTAAAATCAATCCCATGAAGACCCAGAAAGCCACATCGTAGGAGTGTGTTGAATCAAAAACCCAACCCGAGAAAATAGAACCGAAACCACCAACCATGATCACGAGGTTGACGTACCCGAGTACCCTGCCGAATGACAGGGTGCCGAACCTGGCGGAATATATGATTCCCATCATAGGCATGACACCACCTGTAGCGAAGCCCTGAATTCCTGCGGCAAGTACCATGTCGAATTTTCCGGGAGATCCCTCGTAGAAGACGAGCGCTACCATCATCAACACGGCCATTGTCCAGTAAAGTATGCGGTGGTCTATTCGGTCGCCCATGGCGCCGTAGAAGAGCTTACCCACAATCATCATGAATGAAGTGACAGCTATCAGTTTTGCCGCTAGTGACTGGTCGTGGCCAAGGTCAGCCATATAAGCGCCTAGATTGAACTGAACGCCTACAAATGCTGCGTTGATCGGTATCAGCGCAACAACCGGGATCCAAAAAGTCTTCGAAGTCAGAATCTCTCGACTGGTCCATGTGCGCGAGTCAATAAACTGATCTGACCCAGGCCCTTGGTTGGCCAAGGGTGGCTCAAATCGAAGAATGACCAGGTTAAGGGGTATCAGTATTACAGTTGACACCACTGAGAGGACCAATAACGCGCCCTGCCATTCATAGCGTGCAATCAGCGTGATGACCACCATGGGGATAATGAGACCGCCAATTGATGTTCCCATGGCTGAAAGACCGATAGCCAGCCCGCGATTCCCGGTAAACCATTTGCTGACCATTGTCTGGGAAGCAAGCGTGCCACAGAACAACATACCGATCGGTAACAGCGTGCAATATACCAAAATAATCTGCCAGAACTGGGTCGCCTGTGAAAGCAGGGCTAGTCCAAGACCCATCGATACAGCGCCTGTAATCACCAGCCGGCGCATCACGAATTGATCCATGAGGCGGCCTAATATCGGGCTGAACAATCCTGTGGCCAGCTGAAATGCCAGAATCGCCAGCATCACCTGGCTCCGGGCGATTTCAAAGTGATCAAGCCATGGCACGACAAAGAGTGCGAAGCTGTAAAGCATAATGCCCAATGCCAGAGCCTGATTAACCAGGGTCAGGGCGACAATTGACCAACGATAGTGAGGGGGTGGGCTCAAACTGGGGTCGCGTTAGGTTTCAACTCGAGTGTATCACGGGACCGTTAGGCTAAATATTTGATGTTGTGACATTTCCTGTATAGTTTCGTGCAGACTTGGTTGAGACAAAAAAGGTAGGCGCTGGATGAATCGATTGGAAGGAAAGGTTGCCGTTATCACTGGTGGTGCCGGTGGCATAGGTAAGGCTGCAGGAAAGTTGTTCGTTAATGAGGGTGCAGACGTATTGCTGGTGGACCTGGACGAGGATGCACTGAAGTCAGCATGTAATGAAATCGGTAGTAATAAAGCCAGTTATTGTGTGGCTGATGTCACCAATAGCTCGGATAACCAGAAAATGATTAACCTCGCCGAGGAACGTTATGGCGGTGTTGACGTTCTGCTGGCAAACGCGGGAGTCGAGGGCGATGTTATGTCGATAGTTGATTACGACGAGAACCGATTTGACCAGGTTATGGCGGTCAATGTGAAAGGCCCTTTTCTGGGGCTAAAGGCGGCGATTCCTGCGATCAGTAAAAGGGGTGGTGGCAGTATCATTATCACTTCGAGTGTCGCTGGCATAAATGGAACAGCCAATGTTGCGCCTTACGTTACGTCGAAACATGCGGTTATTGGAATGATGAAATCGGCAGCATTAGAATGCGCACCCATGAACATTCGCGTCAATACCGTCAACCCATCTCCGGTTGAAACCAGGATGATGCGTAGCCTGGAAGAAGGCTTTGCGCCGGGTGATGCTGAGACTGCAAGAGAGGGTATGCGCGCCAACATTCCCCTTGGTCGCTATGCAGAGCCGGAAGATATCGCGAAAATAATGTTGTTTCTTGCCTCTGACGACAGCGATTTTGTTACCGGTTCGGTCTATATGGCAGATGGCGGCTCTACCGCGTGAGTATACAAATTTTCATAGAAGAATAATGATGTCAAATTATGTTTAATGGAAGCAACCTCGGCAAGCTGCTTGTGAAAGCCTGCTAAATTGCAGGGCCCTCAAGAAGCCTTGTACTGATGATTCATGTGGTAATACTATGCTAACTCATAAGGAGGCCCCCGATGCCGAGAATAGAAGAGACAGGAGGAATGACAGGGTTTGGCGGTGTGTATGCGCACTGTCCGGATATGCTCCAGGGATTCATGTATCGCTATGGTCTGCTTTGGTCCCACAGCAGACTGGACCCGGTACTAAAAGACCTGGTGCGACTTAAATCAGCTAATCTTAATGGTTGCCTATACTGAATTCCTGCACGATCTTCTGCGGCGCAGAAGAATGGCATGAATGAAGAAATGATTGAAAAGATGAAGGATCATCAGAATTCCGATCTTGATGATCGAACTAAGATTGCACTGGATCTTACGGAAGACTTTATTATGAACCACGCTAATGGCGTGGATGACGATTACATGGGCCGGCTCAAAGTACATTATTCCGATGCGGAGGTGGTCGAGTTGACCATCGCTATCGGTATTTGGGATTCGGTACATAAATTCAACAATGTGTTTGACGTACATCCTCCGGTTGAAGATGGAGAGTTTACCGTCGATCCGCCGGATGTTCCCGAGGCGATGCTGCAGCATGTT
>JABJED010000206.1 GCA_018665025.1 Gammaproteobacteria bacterium | reverse complement strand
TCGGAACAACCATGCAGGTTTGTTGGACCTCGACTAGCAGATTGCGATCGGCGTGCCAGCTCAGATGGTCGGTCTCACTTTTTTTGCACCTTTAAATAACAGCTCGCGCATCGCAGTAGTCGCTTTCTCATGATAAGCCACGGTTACGGGGTCGAAGTCACAGGTAGGCACTGGCGCTTGTTCAAAATTCCCGAAGCGATCAACACCCCGCACCAGAGACGCACAATCCCATTCTGAGTTCAGTTGGGTGGTCTGTGGTGGCATGTAATGTAAAGATAGTCCAATTCTGCGCTCACTGGTCACATTCGGTCCCGATGCGTGGGCAATGCGAATATTGTGAAATGACATCTCACCCGTTTGCAGCGGCATGGAAACTGCCTTGGACTCATCGACATCAACGATTTCCTGACCGCGTGTCAGCAGGTTGTCGTCGTCGTAGAGATCTTTGTGAATCATAGGTTCCTTGAGATGGGAACCCGGCATTACCCGCATGCAGCCGCTGGCGTCGCTGGCTGGTGACAATGCGAGCCATGCGGTCACCAAATTACTGGTGTCGAGCCCCCAGTACTGGCTATCCTGGTGCCAGGAGACATAGCTGGGTGCATTCCCCTCCTTGATCCAGAACCAGGAATTCCAGCAGAGGATATCCGGGCCGATTAAATCCTCGATAGAGTCCAGTACTGTTGTGTGGCGCATCAACTCGTCTACCCATTTGAACAATAGATGGGGTTTGGTGCGCAACGGCCCCTTAACCGGGTGCCCAATTTTGGTTTCATAGGCTTCAAGCCTTGCTCGATACATCATCGCCTGCGGGCTGCTGATGACCGATACTGGGGACAAATATCCCAACTGTTGAAACTGGTCTATTGCGGCGGGGTCAAGATGCGTCATTTCTGGCTACCCGTAAATTGAAATTTTCAGCGACTGAGCAGCTAAGCCTGTTACCTGTCATTGCGTTTGCCTGATATGGGCCCCAACCTCTCCCATCGGGGTAATCTGCCACATTTTCGGTCAAGGCACTGAACATTACAGTTATTATGAGTGCTGAACAAAGAGTTTTTATGAACATCCTCTTTCTCCTAACGCGTCTCCAGTGTCATGTGGTCATTTTTTCTTGGTAAATAGTAAGCTGCTCACGCCAATTTAATTCGATTTTCGTTAACGGTAATCAAACGTCCAGACGCCAACAAGACCACAACCCGCTTTTCTTCAAACAGTCGCGCAATCAATGTATTTAAAAGATAGTCATTACCGGATGGCTGGAAAGCCACCCGATAACGAGTCAGCGTTAGAAGTTGTAATCGAGTGTCACGCCAACTGTTCGTGGCATACCCATACGCCGCACATAGGGGCCGTTACCGCCAGTGTGCGCTGATGGAAAATAGTCCTCGTCAGTAACGTTACGGCTCCAGAGCATTGCACGCCACTGGCCATCTTGAGGCATGAGCACTACACGTGCACCGAGGATCAGATAATCCTCTGAGTAAACCTGCGGACGCAACCCTTGAGTGTCGTCTTTGTACGATAAATCGCCAGCAATAGACATAATGAATTTGTCATTTAACGCCCATTCATAGGTGGCCGTACCGTTATACTGCCACTCGGGTGATTGGGCCAGTTCCTGTCCTGAACCGTCCATATAGGCGATCTCCGGCCACGCACTGTTTGCCGTATCGACCTGGTTAAACTTCTCGATGTTCGTATCTAACCAGGCGATTCCCAGGTCGACTGAAAAATTGTCGGTGGGTAACCAGTTCATTTCCAATTCCCAGCCGTCAATTTCAGACTTCGAGATGTTAGTGAGGCCAGAAATATTACCGACAAAGGTTACAGCTCGATCTTGCTCCTGCTTGTCTCGATAGTCGTAGGTAAATGCCGCGGCATTCAACTGCATCGCGCCATTGAGCAGCGTTGCTTTAACACCAAGTTCAAGCGAGTTAAGAGTTTCTTCGTTATAGGGATTCAACTGACGAGTTGTATTTGAGTTAGCACCATTAAACCCACCTGACTTAAAACCTGTTGAATAGGTTGCGTAGAGTAGTACGTCATCGTTCACGGAGTAGTCAACGCCAATCTTGCCCATCCAGCGGCTGGTATTGATTGTTTCGTTGTAGACGTGAAAGGCATCATTGACATTTGGTCCACCAATCAATGCAAACAGGAACGTCGGTGAGTTCGGATCATCATCGATAGTTCCGCAATCTCCAGGTCCAACCGTTGAACCAAACAGAGTATTAAGGAAGTTACCGAGCGAATTGTCATCTGCTGAAAAAGTACAACCGCTCCACTCTCTTTCTTCTTCTGTGTACCGTGCTCCAAGCGTCAGGCGCCAGTCGTCGGTAAGGCTCCATTCAAGGTGACCAAAAACAGCTTTTGATGTCGTCTCCTGCTCATACTTGGTATCAAGTTCAAGGATCGGGGCCAGAACAAACGGTGGCACTCCGAAGGTCACCGAGCCGAGACCAAATACAGCGTCAGACATGAAGTAGTGATAATACTCATCGACAGTGTCATCGGAGTAATAACCACCGACTATCCATACTGTATTCTCTGTCTCACCCGCCAATCGAACTTCCTGGGAGAAGACTTCGAGGTCAGTGGTGTTGATGTTGCTCGAATCGTTGTAGAAGCCACCATCCCAGTCATTGGACTCCGTACGCTGAAAATCATCAAACGCCGTTATGGTCGTCAGGGTCAGGTTGTTGCCCAGATCCCAGGTTAGTTTTGCTCTATAGCTCTCTAGTTGATTGTCACGCTGAGGACGAATATCAAAGGTTCGACCTGTAATGGGGCTGGTGTAGGAATTAGTCCAGTCAGCCTTTTCATTGTTGTCTGTTGAATACCAGGGCGGAGTTTCACCGAAGTTTGCCCCTGACGGCAGAATATAAGCTCCCAGCGCAACATAGGGCGCGCTGAATTCGCCAATACCAATTTCCGCACCGCTATAGGCTGTAGGCGCACTGTTTTCAGATTGATCATCAACGTAGAGTGCGCTCAGAAGCAGCTCGGCATTCTCAGACAAATCTATGTTCAGCATACCTCGAAAAGCCTGAACATCTTGCTCGCCCAACTCATCATCTCGCGTGAGGCTTTTCTGCCATCCTTCACCGGATTGCGTCGATTTGAATGCGAACCGACCATTGACGGCATCACTGATAGAGCCGCTGACAAAACCCTCAATATCAACAGTCTGGTATGTGCCATAGCTAGCGGAAATGCCTGCTTCAAATTCTTCGGTCGGTTTGTTGCTGACGAAGTTGATCTGGCCAGCCGTCGTATTACGACCATAGAGATCACCTTGTGGCCCTTTCAATACTTCGACACGCTCTACATCAAACAGTGCGCCTCTACTCATAACAGTGTAAGGAATCGCTGCCTCATCAAAGTACAAGCCCACTGTAGATGACGCCGCGGTACTGTAGTCCTGAAAACCAACGCCCCGAATCGTATAGAGCGGCACACCTGTTGCTGCAGTATCACTGACCGTCAGTGACGGGGTATACAACGCCAGGTCCTCAGCTGAATCAACACCAAGGTCCCGCAATCGCTGACCGGTGAAAGCGTTCATCGTGATGCCAATGTCGTTGGCACTCTCGGCATGTTTCTGGGCAGTGACGATGATTTCTTCGATTACACGCTCAGCTGATGCACTAGCAGCAAGCCCGATGGTCAAGATCAGCACACTGATTTTCTGGAAAGGATTTATCATTCTTAAGTAGCCTCCATTGGAGTTTATTATTTACCCCCACGCGTCTTCGGATCAAAGGACCGCGGTTTATTTAACCTGTTAATGAGCTATAACGATAACGGAAAGGATTTATCATTTTTAAGCCGCTTTTATGGGTTTATTTATCGATCCCCGCACACTTTGCACTTCAAGGACCTTGGGTTATTTAACCTGTTAATCAGTAATTATGATAGTAAAAATATTATTTTTCTTATTATTTTGTATCAATATAACGCTGCTCGTATCATTTATCCCAATAGATAGCGCCACCAGCCAATTGTCTGACTGGCTTTTTCAGGTCTCGCCGGAAAGCCGCTCCAACGCCATCATCATAGGCTGGGTGTCGCGCCCGCAAGATTGTGTAAAGAGATTATGTAAAGAGATTGTGCCTTGGCGGGCGCGTCGCCGGCCCTGGTGGTGGTGGTGGTGTTGAGCAACAGGACGAAGTAAGCGACCAGTAATTCCAGCAGGGGTTTACTCTTTTGATTTTGCAGTGGCGATTTGCACCAACAGCTCTGTGCGATAGTGTTCTAATTCATTGAGCGGGTGAACTCGCAGCCGGGCAATTTCACCCGCGGTATACCGCTCGTAATTTTCATCGGCACTGTCACCCGAGAACTCGCTGATAATCCAGTTGAGCACCTCTGCAAGATCGCGGTCGTTCAAGGCCGACGTCGCAGATCCAGGCACCCTCACCAGGTACTCGCGTCCCGCCGGGATCTCAAGGAAATAGCCTATATTGTCCTTCATTCGCGGCACCGAATTGGCCCCGGTCCCGTCCGGTGAGTGGCAACCCTGACAGAACATCTTGTAATTGAACTGGGCACGCTCCCACTTCATCTTCTCGGCCAGAACGCCCGTGGACAGACACAGCCAAAGTGCCCCGAGCATTATTTTCATTTTTCTTCGAATGCCACTCCAACAACAATGGCGGTGGAGCAGTGATAGGCCGCACTGGAAGTACCCAGGCACCAGTTAATATCGTTGGTCTTGTCCGGGCGGTAGGGCGGTCTGTCACCCTCGTCGCGCTGGCACAAGCAGGCGCCGCAGGAAGACTTACCGCAACAGTCGTTATAGGAAATGATATAGTTACGCCCGTCCCCGGGGTTGCGACAGGTGCCAATCCAGGTAATCGGCGACATCTCGGTTCCCGGCGGGCAGGTATTCGCGCTGCCCCCGCAGCAGTCGCACAGGAATCCGTCCATGGCGCAATAGCGCCAGTAGTCACAGCTACTGGGATCACCCTCATCCACCGGTTTTTCAGCAGCGTAGGCCCTGGACACCGGTAGTAAGGGTATGGCAGCGCCGCCCACCAACAAACTACCCAGGCCCTTGAGCAGCCCTCGTCGGGAGGAGCGCTGGGCCAGCTGGCGGGCTTGTTGTTCGAATAACCTGTCAAATATCTTCATGCCTTGTCAGCCTCCACGTGCTGCACCGCCTGTGTTTGATTCATATAGTCCTGTATAGATGCCACTTTTCGTTCCTTGGCTTCAAACAGGCTCTCCAGATGCTCGCGGGAATTGATAATCCCCATGGAAGCAATAGTACCCGCCTCGTCAATCAGCACCGCGTAAGGTAATTTCGCCACGCCATAAGTCTTGCCCAGGATCTCCGAGACCACATAGGGAAAACCCTGCAGGCCCTTGCGCTTAACATAGGCACGGTGGTCCAGTTCACCATCGCTGGCCAGGATGACATCCATCCAGTCGGATTCGGCTTTTGCCGCGGACTTCAATGCAGGTGTCAGTTCATTGCAGACAGGGCAATCGGGTGACAGGAAAAACAGTAGCTGCGATTTTTCTTCCATCTTGCCCACATTGAGAACGCTGCCGTCCAGGGTAGACACAGCCAACTCCGGCGCAGCGGCGCCCACGGTCAGCTTTTGGTTCATCATCAGCGCACCTGCCGGCGCCACGCGCTCGTAAAGGACACCGATCTGTCTGGCAAGGGCCAGATTGACCAGCACCATGGCGATGAAGCCTATCCACAGCAAAATATTAGAGATTACCAACCAATCCATTTTTAAACTTCTCCAGCCATATATTGTGCATTGGCAATAATTTGGTCGCTGCACAGATAAAGGAGCGACAGAAAAATGGCGCAGCTAAGGGAGAGCCCGAAGTCGAGCATACCCGCTGAGATGATAGCCGAGGGAAGAAGGGCCAGCAATGCCAGGGCGGCGCAAACGAGATTGCGAACAACCAGGGCGGGACTCACAGCCAGGGCTGAATCGGGTCCAGCGCAGCCGCAAGCCATGTCACCTCCCCCGCGCTTTATCTTCCATGTCATCATCAGCGCATACATCAAGACCAAACCGGCGCTTCCCAGCAAACCCGCAGTTCGGCTCTGGGGAGCCAGCAACAACAGCACAAGGAACAATTCACTGCCGGCCACGGACCAGACAAGAAGCCTGCTGGCAGAGAACCCAGGCAGATAGGTGGCAAACAAATCTCTGTAGTAGCGCAGTGAGCCAAGCTTCTGTAAAGCGGCCACCGCGAAGAGCCAGATGAAAAACAGGGCGATGCCGTTGCTTATTAAGTCAGGCAAAAGTTGCCTCCTACCGCGAGCTGTGCATCATGAGTGGCGTGGACTGACCAAAGCCAGTAATGGTCTTAATAAATTCCCCACTCAGACCGTCGTAGATTTCCAGGCTCATATCGGTTGGATTGGTCACCATCAACCGTGGCTTCTTGCCGCGACTGACCGCCAGCGACAAGCCCCAGGCTTTCATCGAAATTTTCAGTACACGCTTCTGTTTCGCCGCGTCGAAAACCCACACCTCCGGACCACCGCCCTGGTAGCTGCCATCCTTGCTGTCCGGATGCATCAGTATATAAAAACGTCCCAGGTCGTCTTTGTCAATCAGACCAATGCCAGCGGGAGCCCATTTTGCAGCGCTCTCGGCCTCGCTCACCAGACTCCAGGGCTCGCCCACTTTTGCAAGCTTGCCACTGATATCTACCGGATAGACCAGGCCCGCAAGGGAGGGGAAATAAGCCGTGTCACCAATCACCGCCGGACGCTCATAAATTGGCGTGGTATCTGAATCGAAAAAAACATCGGTTCTGGTCCGCGCGATCACCGTCCCGTCCTCGGCCAGTTCGGTACTCAGAAAACGACCGTCAGCACACAATGAACTGAAACCGCGCTCACCGGTGGGGTAGACGAAGGCGCAGCCCAGCGTCTGGATTTCATTTATGATTTTCCTGCTGTCCAGGTCAATCAATGTTACCGAGGTTGCCGGGCTGAAGTTAGCCACCGCCAGCCAGCGGTCATTGTCGATCAGCAACATGGCGAAGCGCTGAGGTATCCCCATAAACCGTTTGGGCGTGGGCCACAGCACCTCACCCATCGGACTGAGCGTCTCCTGGTCCCATATGGTCACCATATCCTGACGCTTACCCCGGGTACCCCTGGAGTGAATTGTCTCGGTGGCATATATTTCGTGGCGACGCGCCGACTGCAAGACATTGCCCATCAAGACTACATTGAAGGTACCCTTGACCTGTTCGTGCAAGTTATTTCCCTCAATGTCGATCACGTAGACCTTACCGTCCGACATCTGGAAAAACGCAGCATCATGGACCAGGAACCAGCTTGCGGGATAGTCCTTAGGCAGAGTCTCGATGATACCTGTGGGTTCAATGGGCAGCGGTGGAGGCTGGCCATCCGCTGAAATTGCCGCCCCGCCCAATACCAGGCTCGCCAGTGTGGCCCCGACCAGGGCCACCTTACGAAGATTCTTCATAGATCATCGTCCTGTAGTTGTGTGGCTCAGTATAGTCGCGCTGATCGAGCGCGGCTAGTCTAGCTCGTCCTAGTCCCTCAACCCTATTGCAGCCTATATTTGAACCCGTTAGGCCCCGTGACTCGCCCTAATCCGCTCCTGAATGTGTTCACCCGCAGTCACCTCGGGGAATTTCGGGCGTTCTCCCGCTATAAGGCAACTATCCAGTACCTTGACCGGCGTTTCAGTATCAGGGTCAACGAACATGGCAATACTGTATCGATCAACATCGCCCACTTTGGGTTGCACACGATGTGGGGTAGAACGATATCTGCCATTGGTCCAACGCTCCATCAGGTCACCAGTATTGATGACAATGGCATCGTTTTCCGGCGCAACAGGATGCCAGGCACCCTCCGCGTCCTGAACCTCAAGCCCACCGATATCTTTTTGGAACAATAGCGTAATCATGCCGTAATCGGTGTGAGCGCCTGCACCAAGCTGACCGGCCGCGATATCGTCAATACCCGAAGATGGGTAGTAGAGTAATCGAAGGCTGACATTTTCGCCCTGGTGATATTGCACAAAAAAATCCTGCTCCATACCAAGCGCTTTTGAGAACACGCGTTGGATGCGATAGGCACCTTCGAGGCATGCTTTATAAAAATTCGTAAGCTCGTCCCTGAATTCAGACGTAGGCCAACGGGGGTCTGATCTGTCATGTCGAAGCAGGTCGCGAAGAGTAAAAGTTTGTTTCAGGTCAGCGGGCTTACTCGGATCAAGATGTTCTACGCCCAGAGACTGATAACCAAAATTCTCCTCGGCACTGACATAGGCAGAAGTCGATTTTTCTTCCTCGGAACGAGAGAAGAACCAGGTTGATAGTTTGAAGGTGTAATCAATCTGTGCCTGGGTAATTCCCAGGTTCACAATGTTCATGAATCCCGAATGGGTTAATGCATCGGAGACCCGGCTCGCCAGATCGTCGAGGGCGGCATCGTCCTGCTCGTTATAGGTCGAAAAATCTATTGTTGGTATAAGCACTGGCACCGACCTAATCCTCTAAAGGTTTGTCTTCTTCTGCAGCCAACTCACCAGTTCTGCCCGCTCATCATCGGTCATACCCGTCAGGTTACCCAGCGGCATATAGTTAGTCTGCACCGCCGTAAGCATCTGGTCAGCAGATTGCAGGATCACATCTCGGTCATCCATCAGTATTCCCGCCGGAGGCACAACAAAACCCGGTTGCGTCGGGGTTTGCGAATGACAGACCGCGCAGTGAGCATCGATCAATGCAAACGCAGCACCATCAACCACGTCCATGGCAACCGAGGTCCGCTGTTGTTCATAGCGCTCAATGCCAAGCGCACCCGACAGCAGTATAAATGCCACGAAGGCCTTAACCAGTATCGAGTAATCCACAATTCCCCGGTTACGCTGGTTAAAGAAGTGCCTGGCATAGGCAGTAATCGCCATGATCGCAATCAGAATTACCCAATTATAACTATGCCCGTAAAGGAACGGATAGTGGTTGCTGATCATGCAGAACAGCACGGGCAAGGTGAAGTAATTGTTATGCATGGAACGCTGTTTGGCGAATGCCGCAGGCGCGGGATCCGGGTCCTGCCCCGCCTGTACGGCGGCGGCGAACTTCTTCTGGGCAGGGATGATGCCAAGGAAAACATTGCCCGCCATGATCGTACCCATCAGCGCACCAACATGCAGAAACGCAGCGCGATCTGAGAACAACTTTGTAGCCAGCCAGCACTGTAAAGCAATAAACACAGCCAGCAATCCAGCAAACAACATTGCCTGATGACGAAGCGGTGAGCGCACCAATGCTTCATACACCAGCATTCCGGAAAGCAGATAACCAACGCTCGCGGCAATCGCCACATTCGGATCAACGATCCATTTATCTGAACCCACCAGATAAGACTGCGCCTGCAGGTAATACACCGCGACCATCAAAAGGGTGCCAGTTATCCAAGTGGTGTAGGCTTCCCATTTTGACCAATGCAGCACCGATGGCCAGGTTGGCGGCGCCAGCGCATATTTATTGAAATTGTAGATGCCGCCACCATGGATGGCCCACAGATCCCCCTTGATACCCTGCGCTTTCTGGTCTTCATCGGGTTCTTCCAGGCTATTATCAAGCCAGGCAAAATGCAGCGATGCGCCAATCCAGGCAATTCCGGTTATCAAGTGCAGCCATCGAACGATGACGCTAAACCAATCGACAAAATACGCTTCCAAAACTGCTCCTTTACCGTCTGGCTAGATTGCCTTCAACATAGGTTGCCACCACCGTTCTTTCATCACCGATCGTCATCATCACGAAGAGTTCATCTTCTATAGTTTCAGATAATCCTGTTCTTCTGGAAGACAGATCAGTGGCATTCGGGTCAAGCATCAAAAAATCAGCCTCTTTACCCACTTCAAAATTACCAATGTGTTTATCCAGGTGCAGGCATTGCGCATTCCCCAGTGTAGACATGGCGAAGGCTTCCATCGCGCTTAACGAGTAACCGCGTAACTGGCAGACTTTGTAGGCATCACCCATGGTTCGAAGCATGGACAGGCTTGTGCCGGCTCCGACATCCGTCGCCAGACTGACGTCTATTCCATCGCTCTTGAGTTGCTCTAGATCAAGTAATCCACTGCCCAGAAACATGTTCGATGAAGGGCAGAAAGCTACTTTGCCACCCGCGTCAGCGAGCCTGCCCCGCTCCGACTCCGTCAGATGAATACAATGAGCGAATACTGAACGCTCACCGACCAGTTCGTATTTTTCGTAAGCATTTAAGTAATCCGAGGTATCAGGATGGATTTGTGCCACCCAGTCAATTTCGTCACGGTTTTCAGAAAGATGTGTCTGCACCCACGTGTCCGGGTACTTTTTATGAAGCTCACCCGCCAGTTGGAGCTGCTGTACGCTTGACGACCCGGCGAATCGTGGTGTGATGGCATATCCTAACCTGCCTGTGCCATGCCACTTGTTAATCAGTGTTTCACTGTCCGCAATTCCGCCAACAGCGGTATCGAGTATTTCCTGCAGTGCGTTTTGGTCCATTAGGACCTTGCCCGCAATCAGGCGCATGCCTTTCTCGTCAGCAGCCTCAAATAATTGGTCCGTCGCCTGCAGGTGACTGGTTGCAAACACAAGAGCGCTAGTTGTACCTGCGTCAAGGAGACTATCCAGGAAGGCTACCGCGGACGTTGCCGCATACGTTTCATCCGCATAACGCGCTTCAGCAGGAAAGGTATATTTATTCAGCCAGTCCAGTAACTGCTCACCGTACGAACCGATGATATCGAGCTGCGGCGAATGAACATGGGTATCTATGAATCCCGGCACAATGAGATAGTCTGGGTTGTGCTGGCAAACGGCCAACTGAAACCCCGCCTGCAAAAATCGTTGTGCAGGACCAATATCTTTGATCTTGCCGTCCTCAACCAGCAGTACGCCATCCACCAGGTATTCGTACCTGAGAGGGTTGGTGGACGTCACATGCAAAATACGAGAGCGGTAGGCCTGATTACTCATTAATAGTACTCACCAATAGTTCTCTTCAACTTTAATCTTCAATTTCACTGATGCCAGATCAGCTTCCACGGTATGTAGAGTAGCCATAAGGGCTGAGCAATAACGGCACATGATAGTGCTCACGGGTATCATCAACCCTGAACGAGATATGGACGTCCTCATAAAAAGTACTTTCACCCTTTAAAGTGAACCAGGGTTCAACTTCAAATTCCAGCCGATACTTCCCGGCAGTAATGTCGAATGCCTGCGCCCAGGATTCCACGCGACCATCAGTATCAGTCCGCCCGGTTGAGATCAGCTGATCTCCTGAGTACAAGCTGACCGCTATACCCGCAGCCGGTTTGCCGTTAACCAGATCAAGAATATGGGTAGTAATGGGTACGCGATCACTCATTTAGTCGTCCTCCAGTAATTTTGACAGGCGAAGGTTCATGATCTTACCCTGCTCTCTTGCACCGTTAGCCAGCTCTTCATCTGGACTATTGTTGATACGAGCTTTCAGCAGCGCTAACATTTGTGATGCTGACTTACCTGTCGCACAGATTATAAAAATAAACCCAAACTTTTCCAGATACACCTGGTTTTGTTCGCGTAGCGCCAGCAAGACCGTTTCATCAGCATTGGTCACTTGCCCTTGTTCGGCGCTGGCTGTGGATGCGTACTTATTGCGTAACGCGTTCATGTCACCAATCTGTGGGTGACCGGAAAAGGCTTCCAATATCTCTTCCTCGGTCGCCCTGCGCCACTCCGTTGCACAACACGCCAGCAGATTTTCCGCTGTCGAAAATGGCGCTGACCCGACTACTCGCTCTGCCCATGCAGAGCAATGGCAGCAAGCCTGTAGTCGCACGCTAAGATCATCCGCCGTGAGGTTATTAATGGCATTGATATTCATGTCTGTGGAGGAAACGCCGCACGTATTTCTTTCCAGGTCAGGTCCGGCTTAATCTGGCTCGCCCTCACCGGATCCAGCGACAGGATCTGTGCCGCAATAGAAACAGCGATCTCCATCGGTAATTTTCCTTTCACGGTTGGCATTCCAATCGGGCAGCGACAACGTTTGCGGTCGTCGTCGCTCACGCCATCTTTCTCAAGCCGTGAATAGAAACGCTTCGCCTTCGTGTCTGATCCAATCAAACCTACATAGTCAATTTCAGTTTCAGTTAGAACCTTATGGGTTAATTGATAGTCGAGCGCATGATCATGAGTAATGATGATGCAACGGTGAGAATCGGTGAGCTCATTCACGTACGCAACCGGATCTTCAACGCAGACCAGCCTAACATTGGCGGATACAGAAGCCGGAAACTGTTTCTCACGGGAATCGATCCACTCAATTCGTGCATCGCATTGTGCCAATACCTGCATTAATGCGCTTGCCACATGGCCTGCGCCAAAAAGAGCCAACCGCATTGCTGTCAACGGAAAGGATTCAATGAGTACAGTCACACTGCCACCGCAACACTGATCTGCCTTGGTCGCGAGTGGGTAATGATCTATTTTCTGCGCGGGTACGCGAGATGCAAGCATCTCTCTTGCCGCCTCGATCACCTTGAACTCGAGTTGCCCGCCGCCAATGGTGTCAAAAATCGTGGAGTGCGTAACCACCATCTTTGCTGACCCATCCCTGGGGGTCGAACCCGTGGTGCTGATGACCGTGGCAACAGCAAACGGATCACCGGCATTGTGACAATGAGTCACAGCCTGTTGCCAGTTCATACTCATTGAGGGGAATACTCTTTTGCTGCACTGATCGCGTAATAAACCTCTTCCGGCGTGGCAGGCGCATTCATGGGCGGGCTAAACTTATAGTCAGAAAAGCTGGCAGCAGCGTCGCGAAGCGCGCACCAGACTGACAACGCCAGCATCAAGGGTGGTTCACCAACCGCCTTGGACTGGTAGATCGTTTCCTCCCTGTTGGGTTCCTCATAAAGCTGCACGGAAAACTTTTCGGGTACGTCATATGCTGTGGGGATCTTGTAGTTGGCAGGGCTATTCGAGATCAACCGGCCGGTATCATCCCAGAGCAGCTCTTCGGTCGTCAGCCAGCCCATACCCTGAACAAACCCGCCCTCTATCTGCCCGATATCAATAGCGGGGTTAATAGAATTACCGACGTCATGAAGAATATCGACCTGCGACACCCGGTATTCCCCAGTAAGCCCATCGACAATAACCTCAGACAGCGCAACGCCGTTGGCAAAGTAGAAGAACGGATGCCCTTTGCCTGTTTCCTTGTCAAAATGAATCTTCGGCGTTTTGTAGAACCCGGTGGCGGACAACTGTACCCGGTTCATATATGCAGCTTTAATCACATCATCGAATGAACGAGGCTCTCCGCGCACCATAACCATATCGTTTTCAATCGTCACCTCGTTGCTCCGAGCGCCAGAATCACTTGCAACGAACTCGATCAGACGTCGCTTGATTTTTTCAGCTGCATTCTGCGCAGCCATCCCGTTAAGGTCTGTGCCAGCAGATGCCGCAGTAGGTGAAGTGTTGGGTACCTTGTCAGTTCGAGTTGAAGAGACCATCACCCGCTCGTATGAAACACCCAGAGTACTAGCCACCACTTGTGCAATCTTGGTATGCAAACCCTGGCCCATTTCTGTGCCACCATGGTTGATGTGGATGCTACCGTCGGTGTAGATATGTAACAGCGCGCCTGCCTGGTTGAGGTGCGTCGACGTAAAGGAAATACCGAACTTAATCGGAGTTAACGCCAACCCTTTTCTTAAGTCGGCGTTTTCTTTGTTGAAAGCAACGATTGCATTTCTTCGGTCTCGATAATCGGCATCATCAGCGAGCTTTTTCATCATGTCACGCAGCATATGCTGCTCAATTTTCTGACCGTATGGGGTTTCATCCCTGCCCGGCGCATAAAGATTGTCCAACCGCACATCCAGGGGGTCACGACCAACCTTCCTGGCAATATCATCCATCATTGATTCAGCTGCAATCATGCCCTTCGGGCCACCGAAGCCCCTGAAGGCCGTGTTCGAAACCGTATTCGTTTTGCAGCGATAACCATTGATTCGAGCCGCGGGGTAATAATAGGCATTGTCAGCGTGGAACATGGCCCGATCCACAATACCTTCCGACAGGTCAGCGGTGCAGCCACAAAGACCGGCCAGTTCCATCTGGACACCGACAATGACCCCTTGATCTGTCACGCCCGCTCGATATCGATTCCAGAAATCATGTCGCTTGCCTGTTTGCACCATATCGTCCTGACGAGGCATCCGATATTTCACAGATCGGCGGTTACGTACGGCGAACAGACTAGCGATACACGCGAGTACCGCCGCTTGGGATTCCTTACCGCCAAACCCGCCACCCATTCGCCGAGTCTCTGATTGCACCTGATGAATGTTGACACCCAGCACTGAGGCAACAAGCTTTTGTACTTCCGATGGATGCTGGGAAGAAGAGATAACGTGAACACCCCCATCTTCCGTCGGCAATGCCAGGCTTATTTGACCTTCCAAGTAAAAATGTTCCTGGCCGCGAACATAAAGTTGCGCTTCCACCACATGGGCTGCAGATTCAATCGCCTCGCCCACATCTCCCTTAACGAAACTTCGGGTCGGTAAAACAAAAGCCTCATTCGCCAGAGCCTGCTGCGGTGTCAGCACAGCTTCTAGTTCTTCATATTCAATTTTAGCCTGCAGGCAAGCTTTCTTAGCCAACTCAATCGATATCGCCGCCACGGCGAAAATGGGCTGACCAATGTAGACCACCTCTGCTGAGGCCAAAAGCATGTCACCGGTGTACACCGGGCTGACATCAGGGTCTCCTGGGACATCACTAACAGTAATAACGTCGACCACACCTTCGGCCAGGCGAACCGCGTCAAGATTCAGCGATTTAATACGGCCATGCGCGATGGTTGATTGGCCGGTGGCAACATGCAACAGATCGACTGGCTCGAGAATATCATCGACATATTGAGCCCCGCCGGTAACATGCTTGATGGCGGATTCATGAGACAGCGAATCACCCATGCCGGATGCTACCGAATTTAGGCCAGTACCCGCTTCGTTATTGGTTAACTTACGCATGGAGTTCCAGCGCCATAACGAGGGGCTTCGAAACACCGGAAAACTCATTGAGCGCCCGCTCAAGCATGGAGCGAGCCATGGCGGCTCTGTATTCGGCAGATGCCCTGACGTCCGTTAGCGGGGCCATCGCCTTGCCAAGTGCCGCGCTAACGTCTTCTAACAGCTCATGGTTAACAAGTTTACCCACCAGCATATCTTCGATGCCACGCAGGCGAAGGGGCGTTGCCGCCATGCCACCGAAGGCGATTCTCGCTGCCGTGATCTTCACACCGTCACCTTCAAACAGACAGGCTCCCATCACTGAGGAGATGTCGTCCTCTATGCGCTTAGAGGATTTATAAAACCGGGTAAAAGCATTGAATGACGTTTTTGGAATCCTTATTCCAGCAATGTATTCATCGTTCCGCAAAACAGTCTGCCGATAACCCGTGTAAAATTCATTCACATCCACTTCCCGCCGCTGACCCGCACTGGAACAGAGTTCGAGCGTTGCGTCCCAACAAATCAAAACGGGCGGCATATCCGCAATCGGCGACCCATTGGCCAGATTTCCCCCGATTGTTCCGCAATTGCGAATCTGCCGAGAACCCAGACGATGCAATAGAGACACAAGCTGTTCCGAACGGGTCGCAAAAAATTGTTCCAGCTCAGTGTAGGTAACCGAGGAGCCAATCGTATACGTATCCTGTGTTTCGGTGATCGACCTGAGTTCCGTCACTCGGGAAACATCAATCAGGCACTCAAAAGGCTGGTACCGTTGGGTCACCTCCAGCATCAGGTCTGTACCGCCTGCGATCAGTGATGCCTGTGGATACTGGAGCATTGCTTCTCGAAGCGCTGATTCGTTTAATGGTTGTTGGACGCTCCCCGATGACGGCGGTTTTGTCGCTTTGAAAAATACCGGATCCTGCAGCCTTGATTCATAATCACGACCCAGCGCATTCATGCCTGCCTGTACGATGGGTCGATATCCAGTGCAGCGACACAGGTTACCGGAAATACCCTGTTGTACTGTTTCAATTTTCGCCGGGTCTCCATTTTCGAGCATAGCGGCAAGCGACATCACGAACCCAGGCGTGCAGAATCCGCACTGCGAGCCATGACAGGCGACCATCTCAGCCTGAACAGGGTGCAGTCCAGACTGATCAGCCAGTCCTTCTACTGTAACGACATGCATACCGGATAACTGACCAACCGGCACAATGCATGAATTGACGGCTTTAAACTGAACCTTTCCATCTTTGAGTTCACCCACCATCACCGTGCAAGCACCGCAGTCTCCAGAGGCACAGCCTTCCTTGGTACCAGTCAATCCATTGGCACGTAGATATTGCAGGGCAGTTCTGTCGGCTGGTTCATTAACCTCGACAACTTGCTCGTTGATGACTAATTTCAAATCTTGACCATTTGGACAGGTTTTGTGGTAATTTACCGTAATCACACAGAAATAGCACCCCTCATGTATCGACGAACGAACCAAAAGTGAGCACCAATACGGTACAGAAACCACGAGACAAACATTTCACGACCATTCTTCTGGCCGCGCAGGAAGAATTTGCAACCCACGGACTGAAAGGCGCGCGCATGCAGGCGATCGCGGATCGAGCGGGCCTACCCAAAGCGAACGTACATTACTATTTTCAAAACAAAGTGAGCCTCTATCTGGCGGTGCTGGATAACATTATCGCGACGTGGGATGACTTCTTTAACGACGTGAGTGTCAATGATGACCCTGCGACTGCGCTCGACACTTTTATTCGAGAGAAGGTACGCCTCTCTTTTGAAAACCCAACCGCATCCAGGTTGTTCGCCAACGAGATTCTTCAAGGTGCGCCTTACCTCTCTGATTACATGAGCGAAACCTTACGACCATGGGTTAATAATCGTGCAAAGGTCATACAACAATGGATCGACGCAGGAAAGATGACCGCCACCGAGCCCGTGCTCCTCATCTTTATGATATGGGCGACCACACAGCACTACGCTGACTTCCAGGTGCAGGTGCTCGGGATCCTCAACCAGAAACAATACGATGCAAGCTTGATCAAACAGATATCAGATTTTACCAGCCAGACGATCCTTCGCGGTTGCGGGCTGGAACCACCTAACACGACGCAACGGGCAATTAATGAAAACATGGATCAAAAACCCAGCCGCGACCTGGACAGGCAACCAAGCAACGGCAACTAATGGCATTGTTGTCGAGGGCAATGTTATTACCGAACTCGTCAACGGCGAACCCACGTCTCCGGTTGA
>JABJED010000205.1 GCA_018665025.1 Gammaproteobacteria bacterium | reverse complement strand
GTGATACTTGGCTGCACGGATTGTCACGGGGGGGATTCGAGTATCGTTGCTTCTGAAGGTGATATCAAAAACAAATCCCTCATGGAGCAGGCTCATGTCCTGCCCAGTTATCCTGATGATTGGCACTATCCACACAGCGCGAACCCGAAAGCGAGCTATACGTTATTGAACCGTGAAGCGAAGGAGTTTGTTCGCTTTGTGAATCCATCAGATTTACGCGTCGCGAAGGAAGCCTGTGGTGCCTGCCACCTTGAGACTGTTCAAGCGGCTAAACGCAGCATTATGGCTACCGGTGCTATGTTGTTCGGCGCAGCGACTTACGCAAATAATATACTTCCATTTAAGAAATATATTTTAGGCGAAGCCTATACACCTGACGGCGAACCCAGTGCGGTTAAAGGCCCACCACTGAAGGATGCGGACGCCAATTGGGATGCCCATGGTATTCTGCCAATGCTTTATCCGTTACCAAGTTGGGAAACCACACCGCCGGGTGATATTTTCAGGGTGTTCGAGCGTGGCGGTAGAAATATCAGCAATCTGTTTCCGGAAACCGGACTACCCAATGCGCTGGGTTTAATTCAGCGCATAGAAGAACCAGGTCGCCCCGACTTCAGGCAGTCAAACCGCGGCCCAGGTACAGGTGGCCGGATATCGGTACCGGTGCTTAACGCACACAAGACCAGGCTCAATGATCCACTCATGTGGTTTTTGGGTACGAATGACAACCCTGGTGATTATCGGACTTCGGGCTGCGGAGCCTGTCATGTCGTCTACGCCAATGATCGTGACCCGAGACACTCTGGCCCTTACGGAGAGTTTGGTCATACCGGGAAAACCCAGACTAATGACCCGACCATACCAAGGCAAGAAGAGGGTCACCCACTCAAGCATACATTCACGCGGTCGATTCCCACCGCCAGCTGTATGTCATGCCATATGCATCAACCCAATATGTTCGTTAATTCTTATTTGGGCTACACCATGTGGGACTACGAATCCGATGCATCTGCCATGTTCCCAAAGAAACAGAAGTATCCGACTGATGAGGAGGTCAGGAAGACCAATGCACGCAATCCAGAAGGTGCGGCACCGCTTGGCCTTTGGTCTGACCCTGAGTTTTCAAAAAACGTTTCGGATCTGAACCCCACTCTCAAGAATACCCAGTTTGCTGATTATCACGGTCATGGTTGGAACTTTCGAGCAGTGTTCAAAAAAGACCGCAAAGGGAATCTGCTGGATGCCGAAGGAGGCGTGGTTGAGCCAGATGATCCTGACAAGTTTGATAAGGCAGTGCATATGTCCAGTGTTCACCTGGATGTCGGCATGCATTGTGTCGATTGTCATTTTTCCCAGGACAACCATGGGAATGGTCATATCTATGGCGAGGTAGCTAATGCGGTCGAGATCGACTGCGTCGATTGTCACGGTACAGCAACGGAATATCCCAGCTTGAAGACCTCAGGACCAGCAGCGCCGCCAGGTGGCACAGATCTGTCACTGATACGAAACCCGAATGGGCAATCGAGGTTTAGCTGGAGGGAAGGGAAGCTCTTTCAGCGGAGTCTTCTCTGGCCAGATCGTGAGTGGCAGCTCAGTTTGGTGAAAGATTCAGTTAATAAGAATCATCCGCAATATAACAAGAAAGCGGCTCGCGCGAAGTTGATGTCAAAAGATTCAAAAAATCAATCCTGGGGTACGGCAGCGGCTGAGTCTGAACTGGCCCATGGCAACGACAATATGGAATGCTACAGCTGCCATCAATCGTGGACAACGAGTTGTGGAGGCTGTCACTTGCCAATTGAGGCAAATTGGAAAACCGAAAGAAAACACTATGAAGGAGGAACAACCAGAAATTTTGCGACTTACAATCCGCAGGTTGTACGAGACCAGATCTTTATGCTGGGACGTCGCGGCGAGATCAACGGTGGCAGAATTGCACCCCTGCGATCCAGTTCAGCGCTGGTGTTGTCGTCTACTAATTCGAACAGAGAACGTATCTACGTGCAGCAGCCCCCGATCTCTGCAAGCGGCCATAGTTCCCAGGCTATTAACCCACATTTCTCTCACACCGTTCGAAAGACCGAAACCAGGGTGTGCACTGACTGCCATCTGGCAGGAGATAATAATAATAATGCCATCATGGCGCAGACACTTGGGTATGGGACCGACTTTATCGATTTCATCGGTTTCCATACCTGGGTAGGCACCGAAGGTTCAGTAGAGGCCGTGCGGGTGACAGAATGGTCAGAGCCCCAGGCGGTAATTGGCAGTTATCTGCAGAAAATCGTCTACCCGGATTTTTTTGGAGAACACATCGAGCGGGGACTTGAATTGAAGACAGGTCACGGACATCGCTCCGGCGAAGTTAACTGTCTGCAACTAAGGGGTGAGTACTTATATGCGGCTGCTGGCGATAAAGGCATGGTGGTTTACGATGTTGCGAGTATAGGCAACAAAGGCATCAGTCAAAAAATTATCAGCTCTCCCGCATCAAAACTCGGCCAGAGCACTACGATAAAGAGTACTAATGCAACATGCCTTTCGATGATCACGACTCAACCGATTGCTCCGGTACGCAACAAAGGCGAGCTAATGCGTGAGGTCAACAAGGAAAAACCAACCCATCCAATCTATAACTATGTGGCTATTACTGATGCTGTAGAGGGCCTGATTCTCAGTGATGTCGGCACCCTTTCTGATGGAGAACCCAGGAATAATTTTCTTAAAAGAGCGCTTACGTGGAATGAAAATGGCGTCTTGGACGGCGCCAGGGATATTGAGGTGGGTGGTCGCTATGCTTACATTGTCGCCGATGCCGGGCTGGTTGTGATTGATATGGATACTCCCTTAAAACCATTGCTGGTGGCTACGGTGCCACTTAATAATGGCCACGATGTTTTCCAGCAATTCCGATTTCTGTTTGTTACCGATGATGATGGTCTGAAGACGGTCGATATTACTGACGTCAGAAACCCTCGGTTGGTAGAAGACAATACCATCTCTCTGTCCAGTGCCAACCGGGTATTTGTCGCCCGGACATTTGCCTATGTTGCCGCTGGTAGTGAAGGGTTGGTGATCGTTGACGTTTCAGACCCCACTCAATTGAAGGAATATCAGCGCTTTAACGATGGTGTTGAGGACGCAAGAGATGTGGTTGTCGCGACAACTAACGCCAGCCTGTTTGCTTATGTGGCGGACGGTAAAGCTGGCCTTAAGGTTGTGCAGTTGACGTCACCTGAGTCACAGCCAAGGTATTATGGTTTTAGCCCGGACCCGATGCCTGAACTTATTGCGCACTATCCCACGAAGAAACCGGCCATCGGTTTGTCTCGTGGGCTTGAGCGCGATAGGGCTGTTGACGAAAGCGGTGGGCAGGTTGCCGTATTCAGTCGGGTCGGGTCGGGCCCTTTGTCCGAATCGGATATGCATAGGATGTATCTAGACGAAGATGGCAAGCCGTGGTTTGTGTCAGATGACGTTCCGCCTGAAGTAAAGCCACCTGAAGCCGTGCCAGGGAAACCAGAATGATTAAACCTAGTTTAGTTGTATACACGTTGCTAATGACAAGCGTATTGCTTACCTGGGTAGTGCAGGCTGAAATGTTGCCGCAGCACGCAGAGGATGCGCACCTGGGTGTCGCCACTTGCGCTTCGAGCGTGTGCCATGGTTCGGTTCGCCCCCGATCGTCCGCGTCCGTTTTGCAAAACGAATATGTTGTATGGAGTCGATTGGACCGCCATCGTAATGCATACAACATCCTGCTCAGTGAAGAATCCTTCTGGATTGCGAAGAATATGGGCTTGGAGAATGCCCATGAGGCTAAAGTATGTTTGGATTGCCACGCTGACAATGTAGCGTATGAAAAACG
>JABJED010000204.1 GCA_018665025.1 Gammaproteobacteria bacterium | reverse complement strand
TTTGTCATTTTTACTCTATCGGACAATAAAACTGCTTACAAAATTAGTTCGATTTTGGTCGGGATGCTCAGTCAGTGCCCAGAGCTATTGATATACAGGTGTCGGTTCTGGGGATTCAGATGCTGAGGCGTCTATCAAACTATGCAAGCTCTGGGATGATGGGCGCTTCCTGCCTGTTGAATCTATCTAACGCTATCACCTATGCACCTCTATTGAGCTTCCTTTATAATAAACCCTAATCAACCTGTAATCGGAGTTTCATAATGAAATATTTATTTCTGCTTCTCACCGTCACATTCCTTGCTGGATGCGAAACAACGTCACCGACACTACAAACGGGAGCTAATGCGGAAATCACCTTTGATGGGCTGCACAGAGTTGATGGTACCTATATGCAATATGCATGGCTGAAACCAAACCTTAGCCTTGCAGCCTATACAAAGATCCGGTTGGTCAATGCAGGGATTGAATATCGTGAGGTAAAGCCAGCATCTGGAATCCCCAGCGTAAACGCCAGGAGAAGTGAGTTTCCCTTAACAGAAAAGAAAAAGGGCCGGCTTGAAAATTTACTACGGGAAGTATTTCTGGAAGAACTCGGTAAGAGTACGCACTTCACCCTGGTGTCCGAACCGGGTCCTGATGTGCTGACATTAACCGGCGGTTTACTTGATGTGGTTTCAGCAATACCGCCAGAAAGCGCTGGCCGAAATGATTTCTACGTGTCCAATATTGGATCAGCAAAATTGGTTCTGGAATTACAAGATTCACGAAGTAATGAAATATTGGCCCGTGCTCTTGATGGCCGGAATGCCCAGCCGTTATCCATGCAGAAATCCTCGCCGGGAAGCAATGCCCAGGAAGTAAAACGAGAGTTCCGAAAATGGGGTAAACGTTTGACCGCGGCTCTTGACCTACTCCATGAGGGACAGCCCTAATCCAGCGTATTTTTTGGCAACTTGTTTTAGTTAATTCCACCCAACTGGGCGCACGGGCGGGGGCCGGAAAAGGCTTGTCTATCGGGCTGCAGGCAGCGAGAGCGCCCTACAAAAATTATAGAACGATCGAATTTGCGCGTATGATATCTCGAGAAATTGGTGGTTTTTTCCGCCCAGCAATTATGCGTAGCAATTACGACTAGCAGCTAGGATTAATATCGACCACGAGGAATAAAACGATACAAAGCATTTTGCTACGAGCTCTTGTCAATGGCTGGGGTGTCGTCAATCAATGTCGCGGCTTTGTGGCTGTGTTCATTAATAATCTGGAAGAGCTACATGCCCCTAAATACCAACTTATCACCTTTTATCACCTGTGCCGTTACAGGCTCTGGCGGGACTCAAAATCGCTCGAACCATGTGCCACGTTCGCCAGAACAGATTGCTAACAGCGCGATTGATGCAGCTAAGGCAGGCGCGGCAATAGTTCATTGCCATGTACGTGAACCTGAGAATGGCGAACCGAGTCGTCGACCTGAACTTTACCGCGAAGTGCTAGACAGAATTCGTGATGCGCAGACCGATGTTGTTGTTAACTTCACAGCTGGTATGGGTGGGGACATTGTCTTCGGTGATCCAGAGAACCCGCTGCCATTGAATGCTGCAGGAACCGATATGGTTGGTGCGACAGAACGGCTGGAACACATTGCTGAGTGTTTACCGGAAATCTGTACCTTAGATTGCGGCACAATGAACTTCGCCGAAGCAGATTATGTCATGACCAATACACCGGGCATGCTAAGGGCAATGGGTCAGATGATAACTGATCTGGGTGTCAGGCCAGAGATTGAAGTATTTGAGACCGGACACCTTTGGTTTGCAAAACAGCTGGTTTCAGAAGGCATAATTGAAGACCCCGTCATGATTCAAATGTGTATGGGAATCCCCTGGGGTGCGCCGGACGATTTGAATACCTTTATGTCCATGGTGAATAACACCCCGGAGAATTGGACCTTCTCCGCCTTTTCCATTGGTCAACATCAAATGTCCTATGTTGCCGCCGCTATGCTCGCAGGTGGGAATATTCGCGTTGGTTTGGAAGACAACCTGTGGCTCAGCCGCGGCAAGCTCGCGACCAATGCGCAGCTTGTCGAGAAAGCCGCGACAATAGCCACCAATATGGGCGCAACATTGATGACGCCGGCTGAAGTGCGAGAAAAGATGCAGCTTGTAAAGCGAGCGCCCCGGGGCTAAGTAGGAGTCGAATATGTCGGCTATAGAACGAGTCGCGATTATTGGTGGCGGGGTTATCGGCGCCGGTTGGGTCGCACGATTTATTGAAAACGGTATTGATGTTGCGATCTATGATCCTGCAGCTGACGCTGTGGCGAAAGTCGAAGCCGTCTTGGTAAACTCTCGTTACGCCTATAAAAAATTAGTAAAGGTGCAGCGACGGCAAGAAGGTAGCGTCACCTTTTGCGACAGCCTTGTTGATGCAGTCTCAAATGCCCACCTTATAGTGGAGTCCGTGCCGGAACGCCTTGAGATAAAGCAGTCCGTCTATGCTGAAGTTGAACGCCATGCGGGTCGCGATGCAATTATTGTTTCCTCTACCTCAGGAATTATGCCGTCGGACCTTCAGTCGAAAATGGACACACCTGAACGATTGTTAGTTGCGCATCCCTTTAATCCAGTCTATTTGTTGCCATTAGTTGAACTGGTGGGTGGTCGAAAAACGAGTCCAACAGTGATTGATAGAGCTAAAGCGTTCTACTCATCCATTGGCATGCAGCCGCTGCTGGTCAAAAAAGAAATCGAAGCATTTATTGCTGATCGCCTATTGGAAGCTATTTGGCGTGAATCGCTGTGGCTGGTCAAGGATGGTGTGGCAACGACCGAGGATATTGATGACGCGGTGCGCTTTGGGTTTGGGTTGCGGTATGCACAAATGGGCGTCTTTGATACTTACCGGGTTGCGGGTGGCGAAGCGGGTATGCGTCACTTTATGGAGCAGTTTGGTCCCTGTCTAAAATGGCCCTGGTCAAAACTTACCGACGTTCCCGAATTTAATGAAGCGTTGGTTGACCTGATCGCTACACAATCAGACCAACAATCAGGCCATTTGAGCATTAGGGAAATGGAGCGCATTCGAGACGATAATCTGATTGGCATACTCCGTGCTCTCAAAGGTAATAACTGGGGTGCAGGGAAAACCCTCGCTAACCATGAAGTACGTCTTTTGGAAGCCGCTAACGACCCGAACTGACCCAAGACCAATAACCCTGGGGGGCGCAGTATTGTGGCACGAAGCTACTCCGGGTCAATCATTCCGGTCGATCAGCCAGGTCTTCCATTTCGGGTAACTGCATCACTGTTAGTGTCGATAACGCTGCCATAAAGATAATGCCGTGATGAGGCGTGTCCAATTTCCCGCGGTAAAAAATATAATCGAACACCTCTTCAGCGCGATCAGATTCAACCGCCACCTCCAAAACATCTTTTTCCTGTTGTGCTCCAAGACCATCCATTGAGGAAAACCTGCTTACACCGCGCGCATGATAAAAATTTGCATTCCGGATACCGAAGTCATTTATCAGCCCTTCTTCAATAAAGGAACCAGTTCCCTGTGGAAGGATACATGTGATCTGTTTTGCATCCTGCAATATCGCTTTCACGATGCCTGGCCTACCTTCTCTTTGATTTCGGGGGGGATATAGGTCGCCGCTTTTTCAAGCTTGGTCAGATACATAATACCTGCACCCGGTAGATCCATTTCGGCCGCAAAATACATGCGCTCGAAAATCCGATCCGCCTGATCATCTGCCACAAGAATTGTTATAACTTCTTTTTCTACATCTACGGCAAGTCCAAGTAGCCCAAGCCGCTCTCTTACACCACTGCCATATCCATAGTGTATCGTCGCACCCTGCGCACCTGCGTCCTGTGCGGCTTGCACAACGGCATCAGCCTTACCTCTTTGGATGATGCAGGTAATCATCGAAACATCGGTGAGAATTGTAAAATCACGTGTCGACATAGTTATCTCCTTTTACTATCAGGCGCAGTATCTAGTGGTGTGTCCAGCAAAAGTATCAAGCTACACCATCTGCTTCAGCTATATCATCTGACATCGCATGACTCCTGGAAATTTTCCAACGTATATACAAGCCAGTGCTAAGCACGGCAATGATAGGACCGATCGAAGCCATTGAAAGAATTCCAAAACCCTCAACCGCTCCCAATGCGTTTCCAAACCCAAGGCCCATAGCCAGCACCAAGGGAACGGTAACAGGCCCTGTTGTCACGCCCGCACTGTCCCATGCAATATTCACATACTCTTCGTTCGATACATATGTCAGACCGATAGCAATTAGGTAACCTGGAACCACCAGGTAGGCGATTGGAATTTCAAAAATTATCTTTGCAACGCCAATAGAAATCCCACAAGCAACACCAAGAGACACCGCATACATAAGCGTCGATTTTTTGAATGATCCACTCGTCAAACTCTCTACGGTCATGCCTAACGCATTCAATGCTGGCTCAGCCAGGGTTGCACCAAAACCGAGGATCCATGCGAAACCTATCGCAATAAACAGACCGAAAGAAAGCACATACAACGGAGAACCCTCTACGGAATCTAATGCAGTGAAAGCAGCAGGCACTAACCCTCCACTCTGTCCTCCCAGCTTCGAAAGCCCGTAGCTCAAACCCAAACTGAAGACAATCATACCGATGACGCAGAGAAATATACCGAAGCTAACAATCTTTGCATGTGGAATTCGCTCACCTAATAACAACACCATTACAAGCAATAGGAATACCACCAAGGGCACAATGGCTCTGATACCACCGACAATCTCGACTCCTGGAGATGACTCATACCAGGGTATTTGACCCAAACCCGTCGTCGCCATCGTCGCGGCAGTTATAATCTCGTCAGGTGAATAGGATAATGAAAGCGTCAACGCAAGAATCATTACGGCGACAATGGGAAACAGGGATGCCAACGTAACGATACCAAACCCTGACATGGCATCACTACCTCGACCCGCTACTCGCGCAATACCGATGCCGAGCGACAATACCAGTGGTACAGTGACTGGACCGGTTGTTACTGCACCGCAATCAAAGGCCAGACCAAGCACCTTCGATAGTTCAGGGTCCAGTGCCATGTATATAGCGATAAGTAACACAGGTACCAGCGTCATGTAGATTAACGGCTTCAGGCTCCAGCCGTAGATGAACCGAATCGTTCCCAACGCTGCTGCCAGCCCGACACCCACACCAACGCTCAACACGAGTGAACCGGACCACTCGGTCAGTAAAAAGTACAGGTAAGGTGCCTGATGCACGCTAACTAAAGACCCTGCGGTTTGCAGAGCGCCGATTGCGGGCTCGGCAAAGGTCACGCCAATACCCAACAGAAATACCACCACGACGACGGTCAATAATTTTGCTCTTGCCGGCAAGGAAGTACCCAGCGCTTCACCGAATGGCATCAAGCCCACCTTCAGCCCTTCCATAAATAACATCAAGCCGACTATCACTGCGATCAGACCTGCAGTAATAATGCTGGAATCCGCAATCGATTGGCGAAGAATGAACAACTGGAACAACACTAGATAGATTGCTAAGGGGGTTACAGCGCGAAACTGATCATTGAATCTCACGGAAAGATAAGGTTTCAACAGCCTGTAGATGTCACCACTACCTGCCGCAATCGAGGCAGGCCTATACGGTTTTTCATCGCCCTGCGCATCATATTCAATGGCGGGCACCATTCCGTTGTAACTAAGCTTATCGAGATGGACATCGAGTTCACGGGTATATCTACCAAAAGACATTTTGCCGTCATTAGCCATGGTTAGCCGCCATAATTTTAGCCAGCATCAAGTACATTGAATCAATGCCACTATTTGTTAACAACGTTTTGATAAGTGTCGTAAGTAACGTCAGAACGTTCTTTCTTATCCTGATTCAGCACAGACATAGGCCTGCAGACTTCGATTCAACGACTAGAAATTCAATGCTCTACTTGAACAATCTATTTGCAGCTTCTCGACAAACAAAAAATGCTCTCAAATAGTCTGGTTGTTAAAGTTTTTAACACAAAAGCCCCTTCGATGACAATTACCTGCGACCGCAACCTAAGCCGAGAATGCGTCTGGTAAAGTCAAGATGAAGGACCGCTAACAGTATATGAACCAACGCCGTTAAACTGCAGTGCTACCCGGCATTCAACGCGACGATCGACAACTGAGACTGATTACCTTCCCTCTCTCAGAACCTGTCAGACTGATATCATTCCCATTCATGCTTTAGAATGGCTGGTAGCCGGCGGAAGCGGTAAGCCCTAAAAGTTGAGATAGATTATTGAGAAAGTTTAAGTTTTGCCCCATGTGCGCTGCACCCTTAATCGAGCGGCGAGTTGACCGTCACGAATGCTCCGCCGAGTGCGGGTTCGTGAATTACGATAATCCAACGCCGGTGGCGGCTGTGGTGGTCGAATACGAAGGAAACATTGTTCTAGCTCACAACCGATCCTGGCGAAACACGTTTTACGGATTGATTACCGGTTTTGTCGATCATTGCGAGGGCGCGGCCGAATGCGCTGTTCGCGAAGTTAAAGAAGAACTAGATTTAGATGCATCAGCGCCGACATTGATCGGCGTTTACCCCTTTGAGCGGATGAACCAAGTCATCATCGGCTACCACCTTACAGCGACAGGAACCATTACGCTGAACGAAGAACTGGACAGCTTTAAGCTGGTTTCACCAAAGGACTGTCTGGTGTGGCCTTCGGGAACGGGATATGCTCTGCGAGATTGGCTGTTACCACTTGGCTTTGAACCACAGACAATCGAGTTGTCCTGAGCAGGAATATTCCGAAGCGGCGAATCACAAAGTCAGCACCCAATCAAAGATAAGGAACCTTAACCCACCGGACCTAAAACCATGATGATCCGAGAAATTCTGCACCAACTGACTTATCCAATGATTCTGACTTTGATGCTCATCACGGGTTGCCAAACCATCGAACCGTTGCCCGAGGCCGTGCCCCGAAGCATTGAAACCATCGCCGATGATTACGTCGAGGCATTACTCAAGCGCTACCCCAGCATTGCGACTTCTTATGGCTTGCAAGGCAGACGGCATAACCGGCTTTTCGATAATTCTCTCCCGGCCCTTTCACGCTGGCAGGCCAAAGAAGATGCCTTTTTCAAAGAACTACTTGGGCACGATGCAATGTTTACCGTCGGCAGCCGGGACTGGGTCACTTATGGGTTTCTCATCGAAACGCTCAGCGCCAGTCAAGCGACGCGAACCTGCCGAAAAGAACTTTGGGAAACCAGCACCGCCACAGCCTGGCACACCGGCTTACCGTTCGTTTTTGATGTACAACCGCTCGTAACGAAAGCAGACCGTGGCGATGCACTGACACGGCTGGGTGCCGTTGCCGGCTACATCGATACGGAAATTAATAACCTGACGCTGGGTCTGGCGAAAGGTTATTCCTCCCCCCGACTCACCGTCGTTGACGTCCCCGAGCAGGTTCGAGCGCTACTCAACCCGGACAACCCCTTCCTGAACATGGGTCGACGATCGCGTGACACAGAGTTCGAAGCCGCTGTTAAAACCATCTATGAACAATCTATTCAACCCGCGCTCCATCGGTTCATCGATTACATCGAAACCCAGTACCTGCCCAACGCCCGAACTGAAATCGCGATCAGCAACAATCCTGACGGCGCGCAATGCTATACCGCTTTGATTCGAGCGTTCTCCACCCTACCGGCAACGCCTTCCGAGATTCACGCTGTAGGACTTGTACAAATGGCCAGCATTCGAGCAGAAATGCGCGCTGTAATTGACGCCCACTTCAACAGTGAAGCCACCGAGACCTTTCTGCGACGCATCAATCAGGATCCAGACTTCACCTTTGTGAGCGAACAAGCGGTACTCGAATTTTCAATACAGGCGCTGGCCCAGGCACGCCCAAGAATGAATGAAGTCTTTGATCTACTGCCAAAAGCCTCGGTATTGATCAAACCTTATCCCGACTTTGCGGCCAGCGGCAGCGGGGAATATCATTCCTCATCGGAAGATGGCACCCGACCGGGAATCTATTACATTGCGGTGAGCGAACCCAACTTACGCACCCAGGCAACCCAGCAATCCACGCTCTATCATGAAACCTATCCAGGCCACCATCTCCAGGGGGCGCTCGCGCTCGAATTGGGCGATAAGGTTCACCCTATCGCGCGCTATCTAGGCAATTCAGGCTATAGCGAAGGCTGGGCGCTCTATTCCGAAAGACTTGCAGACGAGCTCCATCTTTACTCCCGGCCGCTAGACCGAATGGGCTTATTGTCCGACCAGGGCGCTAGAGCGGCCCGGATGGTCATCGATACCGGCATTCACACCCTGGGTTGGAGCCGAACCCAAGCCGTCGACTACATGCTCAATAACTGCGGTTGGTCTCGACTCGACATTGAAAACGAAATCAATCGCTACATTTCCTGGCCTGGCCAGGCCAACGCATACATGTTGGGTATGCTCGAACTCAATCGCTTACGCGCATTGGCTCAAGATCAACTGGGCCCACAATTTGACCTGAAGACCTTTCACCGGCGGGTTCTGGAAAATGGCAGCGTAACCTTGCCCATGGTGGAAGCCGCGATTTTGGATTGGATAGAATCCACACCAATCAAGGCGCCCCGCTAGCACCCGCCCTGATTGAAGCGCCCACCTCCTTACGATGGGTCCGATACCTCAGGGCAAGGGTGCATGAGTCGCGTGTGATCAACCACAAGGGCGCGATCAGCCCGTTAGTAAAGCGTTGTTGCTTCATGTTCCCGGAGGCCCTCGTCCAGCTCACCCACGGCGATACTGAGTTTGCCGTGATCCACCAGCGCTTCGCCATAGGTCGGAAGGCCATCGACCGGGCCCCACCGCTCTGGCGACCAAAGATTCGATCGCACCACGGCTTTTCCGCAATGAAACATTGCCTCTTCAACGTGCACAATAATCGCAAGGCTCGGCGTTTTACCATTGACCGTCATAGTCTCCAGCAGCGCCGGGTCGCGCGTCAGACTCGCGCCGCCACTAACCCGAACCACCTCTCGGCGGTTTGGCACCATAAACAGCAAACCGGCACGTGGGTTATCTAAAATATTTTGAAAGGTATCTGCGCGATTATTACCCGGTCGATCGGGTATCGCGATGGTGTTTTCGTCCAACACCTTCCAGGCACCCTGCGGATCCCCTTTTGGCGCCACGTCAATTTGACCCGACTGACTATAGGTCGATAGGATCAAAAAGGGCGACCGCTCTATCCATGCCCGACAATGGTCATCAATGTGATCAATGCACTTCGTGTCTTGGGTGTATTTGACCTCTCCGATCAGGTCCCTGATTTCAGAGATTGACGTGATGCGATCTAACATTTTTTGACCTCTAATTTATGAAGGTAAGTACAAGATATCTAAAGAGCTAACACCCCAATAAAGGGCTAAAAAATGTTTTTAGTCCGGACTGGAGGTGCTTGAAGAAACGCCGCACAAGATCGAGAATGACTCGTCAGTTTGCATCACATTTCAGAAATGGTAGCTTAGTATTGGTTTAGCAAACAAACAGGTGCGCTTTTGACGCCACCTTTACGTCTACCATAGACGAATAGCGTAACGAAGAGGAGATGTTAATGTCGCAATTGAAGTCATCAGCAACTGTAAGTGAGCAATTCCCCTCCCCTCTTCTGGCGGCTACCAACGACCCAGCCTTGAAGCGAACCCTTGAGCGCATTGATACACTGGGTTTAACGAGCAATCTATTAGAACTCCAGCTACAGGGTTATACGGTTGTGAAATCTGTCCTTTCTCAAGATCGAATCGATAGGGCAAAAGCGGCGATTCTCCGTCGCGTTGAAAGCACCGTGCATAAATCGATTGATCCTGACACTGCTACCAATGATGACTTCAACGGGATGAGCTATCAGCACTATCTTCTTTTCGATGATTTGGTTTTCCCGGAAATCTTGCTTGAACCGAAACCCCTGGCATTGATTAACTATTTATTGGGGGAAAGCTGTGTTCTTTCGTCAATGGGGAGTCATTTTCGAGGACCAGGCGGCATGCCGTTAGGCGTCCATGCCGATGGACAAACTGATGGCTTCCTTACCGACGCAGCGTCAATCGCCAATTGCAATTATGCACTCACGCCATACAGCCAGGAGCAAGGTGCTTTAGTGATATTTCCCGGCAGTCATCTTAAAAAACGTCAACCAACGCTGCATGAAAATTGGAAAACTAATGACGAGACACTTGTCGACATTATGGACAAGAAACTTAGCCGATTAGAACTAGATAATGTGAACTGGAAGCTTCCTCACGGTGCCGTAACCATGGACGTTGAACCTGGCGATGCGGTCATCTGGCACGGAAATACATGGCATGGAGGTTGGCGCAGAGATGCTCCAGGCGCGCGCATTAACCTTGCTGCCTATTTTTGCAGGCCATTTATGTCGACCCAAGAGCGACGCGGCGATGACAGATACCCAGAAGTTTTCGCACGCTATGCCGATGATCCGAGGTTCGCAAAACTATTAGGCGAGAAAACCTTTAATGGCTGGCGAGAAGAGGGACCAGACTTCACCGGCCAAAAAACGAGCCCTCGAGGACTTTACGATTGATCCTTAGGTAGCGTTTACAAATCGAGGCCGGCATCACCTGCCAGAGTGACCGGCACTCTGGGAAAGCGGCTTGTGCGTGCTTGACTTCAGCATTTGGTTTTGAGGCTACTGTAGCTTCTGCATCATTAGCGCCTCAGTAGAATCAAGATCCGCGCGCAATGATCTTGCACCCATAAAGTAATGAAAAGCTGCCCATAGGTTCGCTAAAACACACAGACACAGGGCATAGCGTAGTGAGTCAATCCTGAATTCTGGTGAAAGCAGGTCGCTAGCGATACCGACAAAATATGGGCCTAACCCCATGCCGATGATATTCAACATGAACAACAACAAAGCAGAGGCCACCGCTCGCATCCTCAAGGTCACCAGACCCTGGGTCATGGCGAAAGATGGCCCAAGATACATGCCCCCCAATACTGAAACGACCGCAAGGGCTGGTATGACTGCAATTAAGTCTTCGTATAGATAGGCAGTGAACTGGAATGGCACCATGAGAAGGGTCGAAATCCCAGCAATCCACAAATACCAGCGCCTGTCTGCGGTCCAGTCGCTGACCTTGTCTCCAAGATATCCTCCAGCAAAAGTGCCGATAGCGCCGATACCTGAGATTATCGCCAGCCACGAACCGACTTCTGTAATAGGCATTTCGTGACTGCGAATCAGGAACGGCGCATTCCAGGTTCCAGCGCCGTAACCGACAAAGGCGTGCAGGCCTGCAGCGAAGCCGATGTGCCTGAAGGAACGACGGTGCCAGAGAAATTTAAAGACCTCTTTCAGCGAGGGTGCCGGCTCTGTAGTTTTAGCGACCGCTGCTTTGACTGCAGCGGTTTCAGATAAGCCTCTGGGTGGTTCGCGTAGTGTCCCGAGTATCAGCAGTGCGACAAAAATTCCAGGCACACCCACCAGGAAGAAAGTCATTCGCCAGCCAAGCTCTGATGCGCCCCAGCCTCCCACATAGTTGCCGATCATGGAACCGAAAGGGATGCCCAGAGCATAAATGGACAACGCCGTTGCTCTGGACTCGATGGGGAAATAGTCCGAAATAAGTGAGTGCGAGGGCGGACTAGCGCCTGCCTCGCCTACGCCGACACCTATTCTTGCAAGCAGAAGCATCGTAAAGTTACTTGCTGCACCACACACTGCCGTCATCGCACTCCATATTATCATGGAGATCGCGAGAACCTTGGTGCGGCTCCAACGATCTGCCAGGGAGGCTATCGGAATACCGAGGGTTGCATAGAACATCGCAAACGCGAGCCCGCCAAGTAAACCCAGTTGTGTATCTGTGAGCAATAGTTCGTTTTTAATGGGCTCTAGTAGAATAGAGAGAATAGAGCGGTCGATGAAATTAACGACATAGCCAAGGAACAGGACGCCCAGGGCATAGTTTCTATATTTCTTCGAGTAGATCGTGTTTGCAACGCTAACATCTGACATATTTGATCTACATCCACATTGATATGGTCGGTTAATCTCCGACTGTATCAGGTTTGAGAGCAGGAACTATCAAACGGGAATAGATACAAATAAAAGTATTTTCCCAAAACTGCAAAAATACCCGAAAGGGGGCATCTCTGGGAATAGATCCTGATAAATGCCTGGCCCTAGTTTTCGCGGGGTTTTTATCTGAAACCTTGGGCCAGGCTGTGGTGAAGAATCCACCAGGTATTCACTGTTCATCACCGCGATTGCTGGAAACAGCGAGTTTGCTTCGCGTGATTATCTGGCATTCCGAACATTGCATGAGGATCTTGATGCCAACAATCATCTGGTTGAGCCATCACCTATTACTGAGTAGACGGGGTATGATCTTGCGCAAAGCTTCAAGGGGAAAAGTTGGGAGGATGCCATGAATTCAGGCAGGCAACATAACATGCGCTTGAAGTCACGCCCCGCGGGAGCTAGGATGAAACGACCGCGGTTCAAATGTGAAACACATTTGAACCCTCGGCATCTTAAACGCTTAATTGGGTGTTAGGTGACTCCGTGATTCACAAGTGTCCAGCATGTGGCTACCAGCTTTCAACATGGGAGAAACTTCTTAACAATTCCTCTGGCAGTTGTTGTCGCTCATGCATTAGAACTGTCCTAGTAGCGAGTAAGAAAGTCCAGCGCCTGGAATTGTTAATATTTGTCGTTACACTCTGCTCGATAATTGTGGCTCTCCCGACACTCAACCTGGATGAGTGGATTGCAGGTGGGTTGGCCTTACTAATTCTCCTAGTAAGTTTCGGTTTGATAATTTGGATTCGACTCAAGGCGAACCTATATGCAAAGGAACCTCCACCTATGGATGGGGGCGCCACCTAACATGCCGTTGAAGTCGTTCCCTACGGTCACTCGGAACAAGCAACTTGTCACCTGGCTTGCTTGCGCAACCCAAGCGCCAGCAGTCCTGTCCGCTTAATAGGTTGTTAGGCGTCATGGAGAGTCTCACTGAGCTGCTACGATGGACGTTAATTTTATCGTGTTTAGGCAGTGGAATGATGGCTGGTCTTTTTGTCTCTTTCTCAACATTCATGATGAAAGCACTTGGTTCACTGGATTCTTCGAACGGAATGCAAGCGATGCAGGCGATCAACCGTACCATCTTAAGACCAAGCTTCTTATTGGTGTTCTTAGGAACCGCAGTTCTAGCGGCAGTATCCGGGTTTATCGCCTATGCATTAGTCAAGCCTTGGCTATATATCATTGCCGCAGCCGCGATATATATTTTTGCTTGCATTCTCTCAACTGGATTATTCAATGTCCCTCTAAACAACCTCTTGGAGCGAGCTGATGCGGAAACAGATGAAGGACAACGTCTCTGGAGAGATTACCTAAGTCAATGGACAAATTGGAATCATGTGCGGTCATTCGCCTGTGTGTTGTCGACGATACTCCTTGCATATTCACTCTCTGAGACCGGGGGACTTTAACGTTGCCGCCCAACATAGAGTTCAAATCGCTTTGCTCGGTGCCATGTAGCTGTCATTTGGCTTGCCTACGCAACCCAAACGCCCGGCAGCTGCGCCGCTTAACTGGTTGTTAGGCGGCAAGCGTGTGACTGCTGCATCTCAGATCAGCAAAATCCTTACGGCCTACTATGGCCTTTATCAAGCAGTCCACATTCTGGTGAACATTCGCGGCACATGGATACTTATGTCTGGCTCCCAACTCGATTTTCCTGCGCCACCTCCACCATCTGGTTGGCCTGTTGAGGTTATCCATTTCATGATTGCGATTGGTGTACTTGATTTGATGAATGCAATCGCTTCGGTATTCTTTGTTTACGCGTTCTTTCATCGCAGACCTAACGCTTTCTGGCTAGGCAACCTTACGCTCTCAATTTCAGTTTATGCGTTTGGACTTTATACTTACTGGACATATGCAAGCAATGCATGGGTGGCGGGTAATATTTGGGCTTATGTGTTTGTTTCAGTTACATTCATTCCTATACTAGTTTTGTGGTGCATGTATTGTTATTGGGGCATTCGGAATGAACTCAAATTTGGTAAGCGCGCCTAACATGCAGTTGAAGCCGCGCCCTGCGGGCGCTCGGACGAAGTACCTGCGGTCAAAATGTGAATCACATTTTGATCCTCGGCGTCTTCGCCGCTTAACTGGGTGTTAGGCGGATGAACTCCAAGCATCGATGGACATCAAGATTCGTGGTTTTTGTCGCAATTGTACTTCTCTGTAGCGGGTGCGGTCGTTTTGTAGAACGCGAGCTTCAAGGAGTTGGTGCAAGAGCACCTAGTGACTTTGAGTTTCTTGGTGACAAGTATCCTTGCTATCTAGAACTAGAGAAAGGAGAGGTCGCCTTGAGGGTGAACTGTTTTGAGATAGGTGGGTCACTACACATACACTCCTCTCGCTGGGCAAACTTGCCGAGATTTGAAGGAGAAAGCTGGAGAGATAGCATACGTAGGCAGCCTGAGGTCAGGATTGAGATAGAAAAGAAGATATACGCAATGACGGCAACAGTTATTGATAACGAGGAGCTTCGTCGGAGAATGCTAAAAGATCGCGGCTACATCTACCCCTGGTCGGGAATCACCATTTTTCGTTTTGAACCCCTATCTAAAAACGAGATTCGAGGGTGACGTCTACCATGCTGCAGTTGACGCCGTGGCTTCGCCACTCGGACGCAGTCAGCCGACACGAATTGATTACTGGTTTTTACACTACTTCTTCAAACTTCGAGTGTGACGTCCCTCACACCAAATGGAAAAGCTGACACTCCCTGGGCAGCCTTTCGTCTTATCCGCTGCGAGCCCAGCGCAAACCCCGCTAAACGGCGAACGGGTTCGCCCCACCACGCGCGACTGAGTACAATTTTTGGCGGTTTCGCCTGCAGGTTTTGAATGTAATCAACCTCAATTCTGCGTTCTTTCTCTATGCTCTGCAGTGCGGAAGTCATCTCTGTTACTGATGTCGACGGGTTGTTCAATATAGGCACCAGATAATTAGCGGCAACAATCGCATCGCGCAGCGCAATATTGACGCCCTGCCCACCCACCGGTGACATCGTGTGCGCGGCATCCCCAATCAACAAGACCCCGGGCCCACTCCAACTATCGACGCAGTCAGACACGGTATCAAGGAGAAAAGGCTTTTGGGCAGCAGCGCTGTGAGCCCGTAAATGAGCCGCTAAATCGGGTGACACATGGCGCGCCATTTCTTCTATCCATGCTTCAATTCCTTTATCGCGAAGCTCTCCAAAGGTCCCCTTAAGAATAACCCACCCTAGTTGCAAACTGTGATCCCAGGTATGGTATGCCACTAGCAAATGTCCACGACCAACATAGGCTTTTACGCCTGGCCAATCCTCCGGGCAAGGAAGTTTGCACCAGACAATGTCCATGGGAGGACTATTTTCGGTCACACCGTGATCGAGATGTTTGCGGACTACCGAGTTTCGACCATCTGAACCGATAACCAGGTCGGCTGGCAGAAACCTATCACCGTCATCATCTCGAATGGTGACACCTGTAACAGCCCCACCTTCCTCAACCAATTCTTTCACTGACACGCCACGTTCAAATTTAAACCTGGGAAGTTTTTCGGCTTCTGCCACAATGGCTTCAAGTAGCGCAGGTTGAGAAATCGCAAGCGGGGGATGTCCCTGAAAAAACTCAGGGTCGAGATGTTCGGCCACTATCTGCTTGCTATTCATGTATAACGTAAAGTCTGGCGCGGCATGACTATCTGTTTGCGCCAACGCTTCACCGAGCCCCATCTGATGCAGTGCTTCGATTCCACTAGGCATCAAGATTTCACCACGAAATTCCCTGGCGAAATCTCGACGCCGCTCCACCAGTGTCACAGCTATGCCACGATTCGCCAGCAAATAGGCAATACTTGCGCCTCCGGGCCCTGCGCCAACGACCACCACGTTTTTCATGGCTAAGCCTTATGAGACGTTTAAAAAAAAGAGAATAACTATTTTCACAGGGATATTCAGTCGATATTCTGAATATCGAAGCAGCATCCAATGGCTTTCAATTAGCGAGCAACGGAAATTGATTGCCTGATAACCGCTATACACTGTCAGGGGCTGGCAAAGCGTTCGGGTTGCGTAGCTCAAAATGGCTAAACAAAATCAACCTCAATGGAACCTGATTTTCCATAATCAGCAAAGACACGATCCCCCGCCTTCACAGGCACGGGCCTTGTAAACGAGCCGGAGAGAATAACCTGGCCAGGCTCAAGGGCGATTCCATGCGGAGCGAATCGTTTGCACACCCAGCGGATACCATGTGCAGGATGGCCCATCACCGCCGCGCCCATACCTGAATCTTCAATCTCATCATTAAGATAGAGCAAAGAACCAGCCCATTTGAGATCTATATCCTCCGGCGCAACTTTCTCGCCACCACAAATTATCCCGGCATTCGCCGCATTGTCAGCAATAGTGTCACACACATTTCGGGTATAGCCCGTTTCAGGATCGACCCGACGACTTCTAGCCGAAATGAGTTCAAGCGCGGGCTGTACATAATCCGTGGCGTCCATCACCTCTTGAATAGAAACATTGTCTCCAAAAAGTCGCTTTTTCATCACGAACGCAAATTCTGATTCAATTCGCGGATCTAAATAATCTGCGGCTTTAAGCTTCGATTGATTTGGGAACAGCATCGCATCTGTCAGCACACCGTAATCCGGCGTATCGATATTCATCGCAACTTGCATCGTGCGCGAGGTCAGGCCGATCTTATATCCAATAATTTTTTCACCATCCCTCAGCCTGCTGTCTATCCAGGCTTTTTGAATAGCATAGGCGTCGTTCATGTCCATACTAAAAGACATCGATAGCGCCTTAATTTGTTCATGTTTCTTTTCCGCCTGGTACAGACGATCCGCCGCATCCGTAATCTGTTGTTGGGTCAACATCCTAAAAATTCCTGCTGTTAAACTTCACCTTTTCTTCCAACTCCCGCATCTCGTAAGAGAGCGTCACCGAATACTCAGCCATCAGCGGCTCGAGATGTTCCAGCATGATTTTCCAGAACGTTTCACCGGCTTGCATTCTGGTCGGTTCATCGCGGCCGCGACCCACTTTCATACTGAGGTTGAGAAAACCTTTATCAGGGGCACCATCGGCAACGCGGAAGTGCTCACACTTGATAGCCCTGCTTCTCATTCCAGCCATCGGAAATATATTAGTTTCCGCCGCCTTCTGGTGCATCTTTTGCATTAAGCCCTGCAGGTCTAACAGTTCCTCTGGCAGATTAGCGGAGTACTCATAAATAAAATGTGCCATGTTTTTTACCCCCCAACATCTATAGCCTAAACCGGAAACTCAACATTGATTTGCCCCGTGCCAGAGCTGCCAAAGTAAGGACTGATAACCTCTGCCTTACCTCGGTACTGATCCCAACCTAATGCACCCAGCAACATTGCAGTGTCGTGCATAAATCCTTCACCGTGACACTTGTTCGCATACTCGGGCAATATTTCCGTGAAGCGTTCCCAGTCACCGTTCTGCCACATTTCAATCACACGATGGTCAAATTCTTCCAAAAAGGGAGACCAGACTTTATGCAAAAACTCATCGGCGGTACCATTTTGTGCAAACCTGTGTGACAAGGACCCAGAAGCGAATATGGCAACTTTACCGTCATAATCATTTTCGATAGCCGACCGAAGCGCCCTTCCCGCGGTCGCGCTATCCTTCAGGTCATGCACCATAAGCAAAGAAGCAATTGAAACCACTTTGAAGTGCCGGTCTTCATTCATATAGCGCATAGGGACCAGGCTGCCGTATTCTAAACTCAAGCTGGTATCCTCATGAGCCCGCATGGACACCCCTGCTTTTGTGACAGCATCTGCAATCAGGTGGCCAAGTTCAGGGTTACCATCATATTCGTAAGGTAAATTTTTAATGAAGTGAGGTAATTCGTTACTTGTATAGATTCCTTTAAAAAGCGGCGCGTTGTTCAGGTGATAGCCTGAATTGACTAACCAATGTGTATCAAACACAACAATCGTATCAACACCCAGAGCGCGACACCGTCTTGAAATTTCCCGATGGCCTTCGATCGCGTGATCTCTGCAACCCTTGTGCGGCCCATCCATCTCAGACAGATACATAGAGGGGACATGCGTAATTTTAGCTGCGTAGGCGAGTTCGCCCATGGTAAATCTCCTTCTCTACACTCTAAACGGTCTATCTACCCAAGACGGGTACATTGTGAAGGTCATGTGCAATACAAACGTTCTTGGTTTCCATGTAAAAATCGAAACTAAAGTCACCTCCGTCCCGACCTATCCCGCTGGCTTTCATGCCACCAAAGGGTGATGGCAGGTTCCTGTTGTTCTCGGAATTAAACCAGAGCATACCCGCCTCCAAATTCTTTGCCAGACGCATTGTTCTCCCCACATCTTTAGTCCAGACATACCCAGCCAGTCCGTACGGCGTATCATTAGCCATCCGAACGGCATCTTCTTCTGAATCAAATGTCATCGCCGTCAACACCGGGCCAAATATCTCTTCTCTTGCGACCCGCATACTGTTATCGGCCTCTGTGAATAGAGTCGGGCAAATATAATTACCATCACCCAGGGTTTCTATTGCATAACCACCTACGGCTGTTGTTGCACCATCGCTTTTCGCGACATCCATATAACTCATGACTTTTTGAAAATGCGCCCGGCTGACAACCGGCCCTACCTCTGTCTCAGGATCAAGGGGATGACCGACCTTCAGGTTTTCTACCCTTTCTTTAAGCGCAGCCATAAACTCAGCCTGGATCCCCTGTTGCACCAACAACCTTGAACTCGACGTACAACGCTGACCGTTAAGGCTGTAAAGCATAAACACCACGGCGTCCAGCGCACGGTCAAAATCGGCATCATCAAAAACGATGACAGGGTTTTTACCACCCAACTCAAAGTGAACGCGTTTTAGCGTATCGGCAGCCTGGCGCATGATATGCGTGCCGGTAGCACTTTCACCGACTAACGCGACAGCTTTGATTGCCGGGTGTTCTGTCAACCGTTTACCCGCGGTTTCACCAAAGCCATTGACGGTATTTAGGACACCATCCGGAATCCCTGCCTCTTTGGCAACTTCAGCCAACAGCAGCGCACTCAGAGGTGACATTTCCGCAGGTTTGTGCACAACAGTACAGCCCGCCGCAAGTGCCGGTGCAATTTTCCAGGTCGATAGCATAAACGGTGTATTCCACGGCGTGATAACACCCACCGGCCCTACCGGCATTCGCATGGTGTAATTGGTATGAACATCCTGGTAAAGCGCTTGGCCATTGACAGCTTCAGGCGCTTTGTCAGCAAAAAAACGAAAGTTGTCTGCTCCCCTGAGTGCCGCCTGCTTCATAAATCGAATTGGCTGCCCACAGTCCATCGATTCGATCAGTGCGATTTCCTCTGCACGCGCGGCAATTTTGTCTGCAAAGTGGTTAAGCAGTTTCTTACGAGCGGCTCCAGACATATCCCGCCAGTCGGCGAAAGCAGCCTTGGCGGCATCACAAGCCCGGTCTATATCCTGATTACTACCGGACACAACCTTACCGAGTGTTGTATTGTCAACGGGTGTAAAGTTCTCAAAGGTCTCAGCGTTTGTGGGCACTTCAAATTGGCCGTTGATGAAATGCCCTGTGATATTCTCACTAAATCTTTGCAGATAAGATTTCGCTTTGCCCAGATTTTCCTCATTGCTCACTTTGTTGTTCGACATGCTCTCACCTTAATGCCTTATTACATAACATGTTAATCAATAATGCTGGATAATACCATTTTATTGTCTTATTATCCGAATATATCCATAACAAGTTAAGCTATTAAGGTTTTTACTATGCGCTTTCTCTCTTTCATGAATGGCCACCATTCCGCTCAATCCCATAGCTCCTGGGGCGCCATTACGGAGCAGGGAATCATTGACCTCGGCGGACGAATGAAATGCGACTTCAAGCAGGCCATTAGTAGTGGTCGCCTGAATGAGGCGCAAGAGCTCGCTTCCGGGCTATCGCCTGATGTAAACACTGATGAGATCACCTATCTTCCACCTGTTGCTAATCCCGAAAAAATTGCCTGCATTGGCGTCAATTACGCTAACCGGAACGCTGAGTATAAAGACGGATCCAAAGAAGCAAAATTTCCGAGTCTCTTTATGCGAACACCCGATTCCTTGGTAGGCCATGGTCATCATCTGCTGCGACCACCTGAGTCAGACCAATTGGATTATGAAGGCGAGATTGTCGTCATCATAGGTCAGGGGGGTCGCCGCATATCAGAAGACAATGCCTATGATCATATCGCAGGGCTCACTATTATGAACGAGGGGACGATCCGGGACTGGCTAAGGCATTCTAAATTTAATGTTACGCAGGGTAAGAACTTTTACCATTCTGGTAGCGTCGGCCCCTGGATGGTCACCGCCGATGAATTCACCCCCGCCCTCTACGAGGATATGACCGTGAGAACTCGGGTCAACGGCGAAGAACGGCAGCACGATACAACCAACAACATGACCTTCCCAATCAAGTACCTGATCGCGTATATGTCACAGTTTTTCAATCTAAAACCCGGGGATATGATTGCCACTGGGACGCCCAATGGTGCCGGCGCTCGATTCGAGCCCCCACGCTACCTGAAACCAGGTGACGTTGTTGAAGTTGAGGTTGAAGGAGTCGGCATCCTGTCGAATGAGGTTATAGATGAGGTTGTTGAATAGATAGTTGAATAGACGGTTGAATAGACGGTTAAATAGACGGTTAAATAGAAGGACGACTAGAGGCTTCAGTGACTAGCTCACAAAACGAAACACTGCGCGCATTTGATCGCTCACTGCCCATGGCATTACTACGTGCCAGGGAAGCAGTCATGAAAAAATTCATCCCTTCATTACGCGAAAATGGTCTATCACCGCAACAGTGGCGGGTCATTAGGGCTCTGAATGAAGAGGCAGGGCTCGATATCACAGAATTAGCAAATAGATGTTTCTTGCTAATGCCCAGCCTTTCACGAATCATCCAAAACTTGGAGAAACGTGAGCTGGTCAGTCGAAACCAGTCTTCATTAGACAATCGAAAATCGGTTATATCAATCACTGGGTCTGGCAAGAAACTGTTTCAAAAGATCGCGCCAAAATCAGTTGAACGCTATGACCTGATAACTGAAAAATTTGGCTACGGTAAGCTTGAGCTACTTTACGAATTGTTAGACGAGTTGATTGAAAAAATTGATGAGAAAGACTAACCAATATCGATGCGGAAAGAACCATGAACAACGATAAGGACGACGCCTACCACAAGATCAGTGTTCCACCTGCGACCCAACCAACCGGATGCCCTGTTGATTCTTCGTTCACACCATTTGACGAAGACTATCTGGCTAATCCATACCCCCAGCTTGAAGCCTTGATGTCGGACAAACCTATTTTCTATGCCGAAGAACTCGGCTACCTGGTGGTGACGGGAATGGATAACGTCACGGCAGTATTAAAGAACCACGAAGTCTTTTCATCGGAGAATGTTCAAGACCCTGTTTTCCCGGTCTGTGAAAAAGCCACCGCAGTGATGTCCGCCGCCGACTATAACCCGAAAGCAGTGATGTCGAATTGCCAGCAACCCGACCACACTCGAATCCGCAAGCACAGCCGTGATGGTTTTAACGCGCGCCGCATGAACCTGCTCGAACCCTACATCCGCGAGACGACCTCCGATTTAATTTCTCAAATGATCGCCGGTGGACAACAATCGGAAGTTGTTTCTTCTCTAGCACATGCTCTGCCAGGACGGGTAATTTTCCGGCTTATTGGTTTTCCGGAAATTGACGATGAGCAGCTAATCTTCTGGACTTCAAACCGTCTGATCTTCACCTGGGGCAAACCCACCGATAAGGCACAGACACAAATTGCGGAGAACATGCTGAAATATTGGCGGTATTGCCGGGAATTTGTTGCTCAAAAAGACAAGGCGCCCGCAGACGATCTTACCTCGGAATTACTAGCGGCTCACAAAGCAGATCCTGAAGGCCTTACTTACCGTGAGGTGGAGTCGATCATTTACGGTCTGTCATTCGCTGGGCATGAGATTGTCAGCAACTTTATTTCTCTAACACTCATGAACATTCTTCCCAAACGGGAGCATTGGGAGGCGTTAGTCAATGACCCGTCACTCATACCCAATGCGCTGGAAGAGATCCTACGAGCCGATTCGCCGCAAACCAGCTGGCGGCGGGTCGCCACTCAGGATACGCATCTAGATGGCGTCGACATTCCCAAAGGCACCAGAATTTTCGTCAGTCTGGGTGCAGCCAATCATGATCCAGCGCTTTTTCCTACACCATCGAAATTCATTCCAGACCGAAATAACGCGAACAAACATATTTCTTTTGGCCACGGTATCCATTTCTGCCTGGGCGCCAGGCTTGCTCGTCTTGAAGCTCAAATCGCAATTGAGATACTCGCTAAGCGACTTCCTAAACTGCGTCTGGTAGAAAACCAAGAATTATCATTTGCGCCGAACATTACATTTCGAGGACCTTCCACACTGTACGTAGAATGGGATAAACCAGACGAACAAACATAAACTTTCACGGCGGGGTTAACTCATCACTACTCAATCAACAAATATCAGCGAACTAATAGATCACGGAAATTTTTCTGGTCGACAAATAATGATTGTGGCCCTTTGTCTTATCTTCAATATGGTTGACGGCTTCGACATTACCGCAATGGCGGTGACTGCCCACCAAATCGCTGAGGAAATGCAATTGAGCGCAGACAAACTTGGTCTTGTGTTCAGTTTCTCTCTTGCAGGCATGATGATGGGGGCAATGTTTCTAGCAACCTTTTCCGACATCATCGGTCGGCGAACCATGATTATCATCACACTATTACTGGTCGGCTCAACGGTACTACTCACGGCAACGGTCAACTCCTTCCCCATGCTCATCGTTCTCCGGTTTGTCAGTGGACTCGGTGCCGGTGCCATGCTGGCCTGTGTGGCAACACTCGCCGCCGAATACAGCCCCGAGCGTTATCGCGCACTTTCGGTGACCGCCGTCACCTCTGGGTACCCACTGGGCGCTATGATGACGGGGCTTGTCGCTTCCAGTGTCGTACCAGAATTTGGCTGGCGCGGCATGTTCATCGCCGGTGGCTCGATAACAGTAGTCCTGGCACTAATCGCCTTTACGCTCATTCCAGAATCCCTACATTTCCTTTGTAACAAACAACCAAAAGGTGCATTACAAAAGGTCAACAAGATCATCGCTATGTTTTCAGTTCAACCCTTGTCGCAACTACCCACCAGGGGATCAGGCAAAGAAAACACCGCAGCTGATCGCGCCAGTAGCCTGCAAAAAGTCATGTCGCTGTTAACACCGGCATTAAGACGCTCTACCCTAATGCTCTGGGGAACATTTTTCCTCTGTATCAGCACGCTTTACTTTCTGATGAGCTGGACTCCCAAACTCATCATTAACCTGGGTTACGACATAGAGGCAGGTAACCTGGCATTCACGCTATTCAATTTCGGTGGGGTTCTAGGAATATACGCTCTCGGTTGGCTGGCAACCAGATGGTCACTCTCGACCCTGATTAGCATCTTTGCGATTACCGCTGCGATACTCATGTGGTTCTTTGCTGCGGCAGCATATTTTGCAGCGGCTAAAACCATCCTTATGGCGCTCATTTTTGTTATTGGGATCAGCTTACAAGGCGGGTTCACCGGCATGTACGCCGTGGCCGCCAAACTCTATCCTGCTGAAATAAGAAGTACCGGTGTCGGCTGGGCAATTGGCCTTGGGCGCTTTGGCGCTGTACTTGGGCCAGGCATTGCGGGTTATATGATTGCCATGGGCGTTTCCATCACCGCGAACTTCCTGGTCTTCGCAATACCCATGTTAATCGGTGGGATTTTCGCCTACAAATTGCGCGTGAGTTAAAAGCCTCGTACCGACCAGATTAAGAGAGCCGGCAGGTAGCCTCAGTGGCGATTGTGGAAACTACCCCCTTCCCCTTCCTGTTTCTGTTTCTGTTTCTGTTTCTGTTTCTGTTTCTGTTCTTGGGCACCAATCCACGGGGCCTGGGTGAAGCCCTTGCTATCTGCACCACAATGGAAGGACAATCTGGGAGCGACCAACACATACAGGAGCAGGTAATATGTGGGATTTTGAAACCGATGAAGAATACCAGGGCGTATTATCCTGGGCTGATGATTTTGTAACCAAGAAGGTAGAGCCACTCGATATGGTTCTGGGAGCTACCAAAGAATACCAGGATCCCGATTTCATCCGACAGATTCGACCTCTACAACAGGAGGTTAAAGAACGTGGTCTCTGGGCCTGTCACCTTGGTCCAGAATTGGGTGGACTGGGATTCGGCCAACTGAAACTCGCATTGCTCAACGAAATCCTCGGTCGATCCAGGTTTGCACCGGTAGTTTTTGGTTGCCAGGCGCCAGATACTGGCAACGCTGAAATACTCGCTCACTATGGGACCGAAGAAATCAAGAAGGAGTACCTGCAACCGCTTCTGGATGGGGAAGTTTCTTCAAGCTATTCCATGACAGAACCCCAGGGCGGTTCTGACCCAACTCAGTTTCAGTGCCGCGCTACAGAGGATGGTGATCACTTCGTCATCAATGGCGAGAAGTGGTTTTCTTCCAGCGCAAGATATGCAAGTTTCCTGATCACGATGACCGTGACAGATCCGGACGCTGCGCCTCATCAACGCATGTCAATGTTCGTCGTACCTACCAATACTCCGGGCGTGAATATCATTCGCAATGTGGGAGTTGGCACTGAAGCCCCCGGCGAAGGCTCACATGCCTATATCAAATATGACAACGCCAGGGTGCCAAAATCCAACATGCTGGGACCGAGGGGCCAGGCCTTCGCGGTTTCCCAGACACGCCTGGGTGGCGGCCGTATCCACCATGCGATGAGATCTATGGGACAAATCAAAGTTGCCTTTGACATGATGTGTAAGCGCGCACTATCCCGGACCACAAAGGGTGAACCTTTGGCGAACAAACAGATGGTTCAGGAAAAAATTGCCGATTCCTGGATAGAAATGGAGCAGTTCAGGCTATTGGTACTTCGCACTGCCTGGCGTATTGATCAATACAACGATTATATGAAGGTGCGAAAGGATATAGCAGCAATAAAAGCGCTAATGCCAAAAGTGTATCACGATGTCATCTCTCGCTGCATCCAAATCCATGGATCTCTGGGAGTGTCCAACGAACTGCCGCTGTCCGGCATGTTGCTCGGCTCTTACGTCATGGGCATTGCTGATGGCCCAACTGAGGTTCACAAAGTAACAGTCGCGCGTCAAATCTTACGTGACTACGAGGGAACCGACGCACTCTTCCCTGATTACACATTGCCGAATCGACAGGCTGATGCGATTGCCCAGTTCGGCGACCAGATTGAGCGGGAGGTCGAGGCCTGGTAGCAGGCTCGTACGGCGTTGGACCTTGTGAGTGCAACCACGTACCACTAGAATCGCACGTGTCATCTGAGGCTACGGTGGGCTACCAAGGCAGGGAAGGCTCAAATCGCCGGGTCCGGACACCACCGTAATCGATAGACAAACAGATACAG
>JABJED010000203.1 GCA_018665025.1 Gammaproteobacteria bacterium | reverse complement strand
GTATCACCACCACTGCCACCACCTGTACCGAGATTGCCACCACCGGAACCATCGGTATGTTCAAAATCATCACTTAAGCCATCGGTACGAGGATGATTGAGTCCCTGATGCATGGCATTGAGAATATGACCGTTATCAGCATCAATTTCCCAGGAGAATAAACCTGCCAAACCATTAATTATGACTGCTTCACCTTTTGCTCTGACCGAACGAGGGTTATCATATGTGATCAATTCACCAGTGCTTTCGCGGTAAAGAGAAGGGGCCTGTGCTGTTTCATCGTAAGAGTAGTCAAAACCATTGATCCCAACTCCATTAAGGCCGCCAAGGTAGTTCACTTCAATATCTTTGTAATCCAGAACACCTGCTTCCCAGGTACCATCTATCGGTCCATTACCCTGACCATTTTTTACTCCTTTCCAGCCTCGACCATACATACCAGCACCGACAACAATTTTATTGGCAGGTACGCCAGCATTGATCAAATTGGTAACACCATCAATTACATTTAACCCAGCGTTAGAGCCATCAGTTGTGGGGAATAAAGCAGTGTGGTGACCTATTTCATTATTCCATGCGCCGTAAAAGTCATAACTCATGGCAAATACATAATCCATATAAGGCGCAGCTTGTTGATAGTTGACGTTATTGACCTTGCCTTCTGAAACATTCATGGCGGCGGTTAATTCATAGTCACGTCCGGTTTCCAGTTCCAGTTGATCCAGAGCAACACGCAGATCCGACATTAAATCAGCAAAACCTTGAGCATCGGCTGAGGAACCCAGATTTGGGTTGGCACCATTACCTCCAGGAAATTCCCAGTCGATGTCGATGCCGTCAAAGAAATCATATTGACGGACAAAATCGACGGCAGATGCAACAAATGTGGCTTTACGAGAGGGATTGTTCACTATATCAAAGAATGGATCAGACAGTGTCCAACCGCCAATAGAAGGAAGGATTTTAATACCCGGTACCTGTTGTTTCATTTTAATCAACTGACCGAAATTACCACGAACAGGGTCATCCCATTTATCTCCGGGATAAGATTTTTCCAGAGTTGCATAACGATCTACAAATGTGACGGTGTCATCGGCCTGGTCGGCACACTCATTGTTGAGGGCTGCCTGTGTTCCAGGTAAAGCAGAGGGGTTTTCACCGCAGATGGCAATAAAACCATAAAGAACATGGGTCAGATTGGTGGCAGGGATATCAGCGACATGATAGTTACGACCATAAACACCCCACTCAACAAAATAACTGGCGACGACTTTACCAGAGGTATTGTTATAGGCAACATTATATTCCTGTAATGGCCAGCCTGAAACGACTGGATCGATTGAGTCATTAGGAGGGGTGGTTGGATCATCAGGAGGAGAGAGTGGGTCAACGGGGTCAGCAGGTGTTGAGCCTGAAGTGTTTGAGGTAACGGATAAAGCTATAGTATCACTAACACTGCAAACTTCTTCAGAACCTTCACCATTGCATAATTCTACACTGAATTCGTAGTTGCCAGTGTTGTTTAAAGTGATTTGTTGAGAGGCCGTCTGAGCTGAGTTATCGGTCTGTGCGGTCAGAGTACCAGTGTGAATGACCTGACCATTTTGTAACAGTTTCCAGTGATCGCCATTAACTCCCCACCACATATCCCAGGTCAGGTCGATGGCCACACTATCGCCATTCAACTGATAACTGGTTGGCATCCAGGCAATAACAGGATCAGCGGGTGTTTTATTTGAATCTGTTATAGGCGTAGGAGTGTCAGGAGTAGTAGGATCTGCCGGTGTTTCCGACCCAGTATTGCTTGCATTAACAGCGATACTCTTTCTTTCACTGAGGGTACAGCCAGAATCGTTACATAATTCAACTTGTAGATTATAAACACCTTCTGTCAGGTTAACATCACACTGGCCTTTTTGAGCCTGTTTACCGTTGTTTATTAAATCACCTTCACACTGTTGTGTGTTATTGGCTGTTAAGTTCCAACTTTTGCCATTTTCACCCCACCACATGTCCCATTGAACATTCACTGAACCACTATTATGGCTATCGGGCATCCAGGCGATGACAGGCGTGCCGGGTGTTGCGAATGCTGCACTGCTGTAACTTATGATCAGGGATGCTGCGAGTGAAAGAACAAGTTTATTGTTTTTAAATGAAATCATGTCAGATTATTCCCCGTCGATTGAAGTTCATCTTCTCAGGGTTTTGATCTCAAAAGTGTGACCTAAGTCACACTTTTGAGATGAGGTCGAAACGTATCTAGACCCAAAGTCACTGTATTTTGATTCAGTCAACATAGTCCTGAAACAGCTAGTTCGCCTATCTGATTCAGCTGTTCCCGAAGGCTGATGGACGTCTTTCCAGTGCTGGATGTCAGTACTTTTGAGGATAGGAATTATAACAGGGCTTCTCAGCGGCCATCTGCGCGAGGATGTTCTTACCCTCTCTCCCACAACTCAGTCAGGTCGTAGATGAACTGGCTAGCCCTGTCATAATTGGACCAGTTGCTATGTTAGGTTTCTCTAACCAGGAGGAACCGATGAAGGGCAAACGATTTACAGAAGAACAGATCATTCGGATATTGCACGAAGCAGAGTCAGGACTGTCAGTGGCGGATATATGCCGCAAGCATAACTGCTCCGAACAGTCGTTCTATCGATGGAAGGCGAAGTTTGGTGGCCTGGAGATCTCGGAGGCGAAGCGGCTTCGAGAACTTGAACGCGAGAACGGCGAGCTGAAGAAGATTGTCGCGGAGCAGACTTTAGACATGCGGATGTTAAAGGACGTCAACAGCCGAAAGTGGTGAGCCTGGCGGAGCGCCGGCGCAGCGTTACCTACTTGAGAAATGGGATGACGTGAGCGAGCGACGCGCCTGTCAGGCAATGCAGATGAGCCGATCGAGTTACCGCTATGTTGGCCGTAATGAATTTGAGGATGAAAGGTACCAGCGTGTGGTGAGCTTATCGCATCAGTATCCGTACTGGGGCTACCGCAAGATCTACGAACTTCTGCGGGGTGAAGAACTGGCCATTAGTCGCGAGGGAGTCCGGTTGATTCGACGCCGTGAAGGGGTTCAGGTGGTTCGAAAGCGCCGTAAACGTAAGCTTCTGGGCACCACGACACAGGGGGTAAACCGGGCACAATTCCCAAACCCTGTATGGAGTTACGATTTTGTCTTTGGCCGTACCGAGGGTGCTCGACAGCTGAAGTGTATGACGGTCGTTGACGAGTTTACCCGCCAGGGCTTTGAGATAACGGTTGGCCGCAGCCTGACCGCTGGTGACGTCATCGATGTTCTCGAGAAACTATTTCTCGAGCATGGCCGTCCAGTGTGCCTGCGCAGCGACTACGGACCCGAAATGGTTTCGTCAGCAGTGCAAAAATGGCTGAAGAGCAAACACGTGGATACCCATTACATCGATCCAGGCAGTCCGTGGCAGAACGGTTACTGCGAAAGCTTCAACTCGATCTTTCCCACGACGTGCCTGGATCGTTGGCTGTTTAGTTCAATGACGGAAGCTCGAGTGGTGATCAATCACTGGCTGGAGGAATACAACACGATCAGGCCGCATGGCT
>JABJED010000202.1 GCA_018665025.1 Gammaproteobacteria bacterium | reverse complement strand
AGGGCTCGAAATACCAGGGGGATGACATGAAACGCTGTCTTGGTATGCTAGGACACGGGAAATGTATTTGAGGAGGTACTAATATCGCCATGAAAAAGAATCCCCTGATTCTAATCACAATAATTTCTCTGGCTTCCACGTTGTCAATCGCGGAACCGGTGGACCCTTATTCCCCAATGGTTGGCAAAAATTTCCCTCGCGATGTGTTTTTTGGTGATACACACCTCCATACGAATCTATCTCCTGACGCAGCGGCCGGTGGGAACCGTCTATTTGGCCATGATGAAGCCTATAAGCTAGCGATGGGAAAAGAAGTTACTGCTCACAATGGTCGGAGCGTTCGCCTGAACCGACCTTTGGATTTTCTGGTAGCGGCAGACCACGCAGAGTACATGGGACTCTTCCCGGCACTAGATGCAAAAAATTCACAGCTATTAGCAACTGATATAGGTCAACGCTGGTACCAAATGTTACAGGACGGGCCTGAAGCGGCTGCCAGCATCTTGATTGAGTTCGGCCGTGCACTGGGTAGCGGTGAAGATTTAATAAAAAGCGACAGTTTTCAGCGGTCTGTTTGGCAGACGGTCATCGATAAGGCAGAAGCGTACAACCAACCCGGCGTGTTCACCGCTTTCATCGGTTATGAATGGAGTTCGAGCCGTGGCGGCGGAAATATGCATCGAATCGTGCTCTTCAAAGATGGCGCTGACAAGACCAGCCAAATTACGCCCTTTAGCTCTTTTAACAACAACAGACCTCATGCTCTTTGGAAATTCCTCGCCAACTATGAAAAGACAACTGGCGGGGAAGTATTCGCAATCCCTCATAACAGTAACGTGAGTGCTGGTCTCATGTTTGCGCCGGTAGATTCAGACGGCAACACAATGACCGTTGAGTATGTAAAGCAACGCGTGAAGTGGGAGCCTCTGCTCGAAGTCACGCAATTTAAAGGAGATAGTGAAACGCACCCTGCGGTATCGCCTGATGACGAGTTTGCCGATTATGAATCCTGGGACAAGTTCGCGAGCTTCAGTAATAAGAGAAAACAAGAAGCGTGGATGTTTGAACGGGAGTATGCCCGTGCTGCACTGAAGAACGGCCTCGCGATGTCGGCTGATATCGGTGGCAACCCATTTAAGTTTGGCTTGATCGGCAGCACTGATTCCCACACAGGGATTCCGTCTCCCGACGAAAATAATTTTTGGGGGAAATTTAGTTGGCATGAAACCAGTCCAACCCGAGTAATGGAACGATTCGTCAATATCCCGGACATTCCACAATTTGAATGGGAGATGGCCGCTTCCGGGCTAGCCGCGGTTTGGGCACAAGAAAATACTCGGGCTTCACTATTTGACGCAATGCGGCGTAAGGAAACTTACGCAACAACAGGGCCCAGAATGCGTGTGCGTGTATTTGGTGGATGGGACTTTACTGATGCAGACCTGAATGCACCGGACTGGGTAGAGCGAGGCTACGGCAGAGGTGTGCCAATGGGCGCTGATCTGCCAGCGCCATCCAACAATCAGCAAGTTCCCGTATTCATGATCAATACCTGGAAGGACCCAGATGGCGCCAATTTAGATAGACTGCAGATCATAAAAGGCTGGGTAGACAAACAGGGCGAAACCCATGAGAAGGTCTTCGATATCGCACTTTCAGATGACAGAGTAGTCTCACCGGTCACCGGCAAAGCGCCCCCCGTCGGAACTACGGTCGACCTGTCAAAGCCTACTTACAGTAACGATATTGGCGAAGTACAGTTCGTCACCCGCTGGACTGATCCGACTTTTGAAATCGATGTGCCTTCATTTTACTACGTGCGCGTCCTGGAGATACCGACACCCCGTTGGACCGCTTATGATGCGGCTTACTTTAATCTGGAGTTGCCTGCTCATGTACCCATGGTGACTCAGGAGCGTGCTTATACATCTCCGATTTGGTTCACCCCGGAACAATAAGAGGCAAATCACGAGCGGGACAACATGTAGAACAGAAGATTGAGCCTAGGTCCATTACTCGGATACAAATTTCACGGGAGTCGGTTTCAGAGACGACTCTTAATTGAAGAGGCGCGATCTTTTCAGTGAGTTATCCACCCTGCCTAAAGTCTCTTTTAGCTTTGCTTTTGTGAGACCTTTTAAGCGATTTTCAGGTAGTTGATTGCCGTGTGGGAAACTTGAGCTAATGTTCTTGCAATGCTTGTCGAGTAGTTATGAAGTCAAACATATTGAGAAATTGATCAAGTTCATTTCGTCTACAGATCTGATCGAACCAGCAATCCAGATGAATAAATTTGGCGCTTTCGAGTAACGTCAATCAAGGCGTAAAATACTTAAAAAACTAGCAGCTTTAGAAAACTTCATCTAAAGCATTTAACAATCTATCAACATCTTCTGCAGAAGTGTAATGAACAAGCGACACTCTGACAACACCCACATCTGGTTCTATGCCTAACGCTTCCATTAAGCGGTAGGCATAGAAATGGCCAGCGCCGATGCCGATTTTCTGTTCACTCAAAGCTTTCACGGCTGCCTCTGGTGCTATTTTTCTCGGTGAAAAAGCGATTGTCGGCGCTCTTTTGTTTTCTATTGCGTGGGTGTTGCCGATAATTCGAGCATCTTTATCGCGTAAAAAGTCGAGTATTCGATTGCTCTGTTCAATTTCGTGCACATGTCCAAGGCTCATCATCGTGCTCACTTGAGATTGAATGCTCGCAGAGGACGTGGCGCCAAAGTGATGCCGATAAGAATTGGTTAAATAGTCAACGATGCCAGATACGCAGGCTATCTCTCCATGCATAGGACCCGCAGGTGTTAGGCGTTTACTAGGATCTTCTGCGTTAAAATAATGGCCCTGGTTAGGTAACTCGTGAAGCAGGTCTCGTTGAACATACATCAAACCCTGGTGCGGACCGAACACCTTATAAAGACTGTAAAGGTAGATGTCGACTTTCAGTGCTTTCACATCAACAGCAAGGTGAGGCGCAAACGATACGCCATCGACGACTATTTTCGCGCCTGCGTTATGGACAATATCTGAAATGCTTGCAATATCATTGATCGTACCAACAATGTTTGAGCAGTGCGTGACAAACACAAATCGTGTACGTTCATTGATCAGTGTCTTTAGATCGTTCTCATCGAGAAGACCGGTATCTGAATTGACACACCATTCCCGCAATACAATACCGGCATTGTTTTCAGAAAGTCGCCGCCAAGCCCCAATATTGGCCTCGTGATCTTGATTGGTGACAACAATTTCATCGCCACTCTTCAGTGCCTCTGCAAATGCTTTCGACAACACATAACTATTGATGGACGTGGAGGGACCGAACATGACTTCGTCGATATCTGCATTGATACTTTCTGCCATTAACCGATGTGAACGATCCATGGCTTCGCCCGCCTCTCGCGCAGGACTTATGTGGCCATATGGCTGCATCTTTGTGGTCGTCATAAAATGATTGAGCTTCTCTATCACTGGGGTTGCAGCATAAGAGCCGCCAGCATTTTCAAAAAATGCCCACCGTCCTGTTTCCTGATGCGAAAGGGCTGGAAACTGTGCACGGATGTAGTTGATATCAAGTGTTGTCATAGCGTTACCAGGGGTGTTAATTCGTTGTGTAAGGGGGAAGTAGCGTCGAGGCCAAACACCTCTATTGCGGCATAATCAATCGAGCTAGCTATAGAAATATAGTTAAGTTGAACAAGCGTTTGCTATCGATCACTTTATTACCAAATTGGCCTGCGGACTGAAGATTATAAACCGGATGTTCACTAGAGTGCAGCACTATCCTAGGCCAAGGTTTGCCGTTAATTTTCTCGCTGAAGTATGTCGGGGGCTTGAATCTTTTCGGTAGGGCAGGGAGACTAGTGAAGTGTTAGTAGAGGAGTCCGTAGGCCAAGTATTGAGCCACGAAATTGTTTTGTATTTCGAGTGCCGACGCAGTTAAGCGATGCGGAAGGCAACAAGAGTTCAGACGCATTGGTGAGTTTGTACTCTACTCGACGGGGTCGGAGACCTTGTGCATGCGGCGACCTTCAATGTTCGGAACCTGGGAGATCCCGGTAAGGGTCTTTTATGAGGAAGTAAAAGAGTAAATTGTGAATCGAAATGAGTAAGACAATTGATCAACCTGCCGGGAAGTCGGACAGGGCCATAGTACCGATGAAGCAGTCGAACAACCCATCGAAAGATGCAGCGGAGACTGGGGAGGGAAGGGCACTGACCAAGAGGAACGTGGGTGACGACGCCCGTGCCCAGACACAGAGCTGGAACAGCACGATGTCTCGTCTTGCTCGCGTGCGGAAAGCAGCGATAAAGGATAGTGAACTGTCGTTTAACGCGTTGATGCATCATCTGACGCCTGAACAGCTACGTGCGAGTTTTTACGAGCTCAATCGACAAGCAGCCAGAGGTGTTGATGGCGTGAGTTGGAATGATTACCAGTTGAACCTTGAACCTCGTATTCAAGATCTGTACACCAGAATACAAAGCGGACAATACCGTCCCTTACCTGCTCGCCGGATCTTTATTCCGAAGGAGGATGGGGATCTACGCCGACGCATGCACCACCCTGTTGTCACGACTTTAAAGTGGCTTCAGAAGGTGGTTCGTGGTCATCTGAACTACTATGGTGTCCCAGGCAATGGACGACAGCTTTCCCGGTTTCTTTATGAAATCGTTGGGCGGTGGTTCAAAGTCCTTCGAAGAAGGAGTCAACGTTACTCCATTACGTGGAGTACCTTTGGCCCTTGGGTCTGGCGAGTTCTCCCCAGTGTCCGCATTGTTCATCCTTATCCTGAAGAGCGCTTTCACGCCAAATACTCGAGGTAGGAGCCGTATGCGTTAGTAGCGCACGTACGGATCTGCACGGGGGGAGCCGAGTGATCGGTTTTCCTACCGTGACCAGCCTGACCGCTGGTGACGTCATCGATGTTCTCGAGAAACTATTTCTCGAGCATGGCCGTCCAGTGTGCCTGCGCAGCGACTACGGACCCGAAATGGTTTCGTCAGCAGTGCAAAAATGTATGAAGAGCAAACACGTGGATACCCATTACGTCGATCCAGGCAGTCCGCGGCAGAACGGTTACTGCGAAAGCTTCAACTCGATCTTTCCCACGACGTGCCTGGATCGTTGGCTGTTTAGTTCAATGACGGAAGCTCGAGTGGTGATCAATCACTGGCTGGAGGAATACAACACGATCAGGCCGCATGGCT
>JABJED010000201.1 GCA_018665025.1 Gammaproteobacteria bacterium | reverse complement strand
GGGTAACGAATGCGGGGGTCAGAGCGCCATGTAATACCACCCTCAACCTGTTTGTGTCCACGAGCGACCAGCACGCTCGAAGCCTCTATTGTCTGGTCAGTTGCCTCAGTCACCCGCTTCGCCATTGTTTGCTGATCGGGGAATACCCTGGCCTGGTGGTGGGGTTTCAGGATCTTTTCAATCGCGATCCTGGTCTGCTCAATTCTCTCTTCCGCTGATACTCCCCCCGTCGCGAGGAAGCCATCAATCTGCACAGACGCTCGAACGCGATCTGGAAACAGCGCCGCAAGCTCTGAGGCGATCGATGCACCCATTGAATGACCGATGACGTTGAACTGGTGCCAGTTAAGCTCATTCGCAACCGCCAGGACTTCCTGGATATCGTAAATCGGGTGGTAGTGAACACCTTCCGCGCGATGAGTTGATAACCCGTGTCCTGCAAAATCAACTGCGACAAGGTTCAATTCGGGAATGAGCGGCGCCAGACGATCAAATGTGTTTGCATTATCCAACCAGCCATGGAGGGCAATGGTGGGTATACCTTCTGGATCACCCCATTGTTTGGCGTGCAACCGCAGACCAAGGACATTAAATGTAAGGGCCTTGCCCTCAATCAGGCCATCGTTCGACATTGTTAATACCTTTTGACATAGCGGGAAACCAACGCTGCTTCCTCATTTTGGGTCACTCAAATCGGGGCGCAGGTTAACACAACCCATAGCTGGAATTGACCAAAACCAGCCTCTGCTATTCCCACCCGCCGTCAAATCATGTAAAAGTCGGCCATGAAGATCCCTAAAAGAATCCAGCCCCTGATTGACGACGGTATCATTGATGCAGTCATCAGCCGTTTGATGAGCGGTAAAGAAGCCGATGTTTTCGTTGTTCGCTGTGGTTCAGAGATTCGCTGCGCCAAGGTTTATAAAGAAGCCATGAAACGCAGCTTCAAACAGGCGGTTACCTACCAGGAGGGTCGTAAGGTCCGCAACAGCCGTCGCAATAGAGCAATGGATAAAGGCTCAAAATATGGCCGCAAGCAAACGGAAGAGATTTGGCAGAATGCCGAGGTCGATGCTTTGTACAAGCTGGACGGCGCAGGCGTGCGAGTTCCAACGCCCTACGGCTGTATCGATGGCGTACTGCTAATGGAATTGATCTGTGATGCCGATGGTGACGTTGCACCGCGTCTTGGCGACGTGACAATGTCACCTGAACAGGCGCTCGAAGATCACCGCCTGGTTATGCTCTATGTTGTACGCATGCTCTGCGTTGGAGTAGTGCACGGGGACCTGTCGGAATTTAATGTACTGCTTGATGAGCAAGGCCCTGTGATTATCGATCTGCCCCAGGCAGTCAACGCGGCCGCCAACAATCAGGCAGAATCAATGTTAAGCCGCGACGTCAACAACATGACTAACTACTACGGACAGTTCGCACCGGAACTGCTGGATACTCGCTATGCAAAAGAAATTTGGGAACTGTACGAAGCAGGAGAGCTACACCCGGATATCGAACTAACCGGCGAATTCCATGAGGATGAGCAAGCCGCCGATGTAGATGCTGTGCTCACAGAAATCAGTGCAGCGATAGAGGAAGAAGAAGCTCGGCTTGAGAGAATGAAACCGGATGAGCTTTAAGCCAACCTGGCTACAGGCTAACCCATCAGCTCGTCTGGGAAATTAGCGTTAGTGTAGACGTTAGTCACATCATCAAGGTCTTCAAGGGCATCGACAAGGCGTAATACTTTCTCACCCATGTCCACATCCAGCTCGCTGTAGTTTTGGGGAATCATTGCCACTTCCGAAGCTGCCGGTTCAAGGCCAGCTGTAACCAGTGCATCTTTGACTACAAGGTAATCATCTGCAGTTGTAGAGACAGTAATAGAACCATCGTCCTCCGTCTCAACATCGTCAGCACCGGATTCTATCGCAATCTCCATGACGTCGTCTTCGCTGGTACCGGGCTCAAAAAGAATCTGGCCCTTTCGATCAAACAGGTATGCCACCGACCCATCGGTACCTAGATTGCCACCCGCCTTTGAAAAAGCATGCCTCACTTCTGCAACGGTTCGGTTACGGTTATCGGACATGGTTTCAACGAGAACCGCTACGCCCCCGGGGCCGTAACCCTCGTAGGTCAGAGGTACAAGCTCTACACCATCATCCCCACCGGCGCCCCGGGCAATTGCTCGTTCCATCGTATCTTTAGGCATCTGCGATGCTTTGGCTTTATCAACAATGGTACGAAGGCCAGGGTTATCTTCAATATTACCGCCACCGTCACGGGCAGAAACGGTCAGTTCACGAATGATCTTGGTAAAAACCTTCGCTCGTTTAGCGTCCTGACCGGCTTTTCGGTGCTTAATATTGCTCCACTTACTATGACCTGCCATTTTTCTATTCCTTAGGCTGCTTTCTCACGGCAATACCGAGCTCTTTTAATTGTTCTGCATCAATCTCACTAGGTGCAGAAGTTAACAAACAGGTCGCTGTCTGGGTCTTCGGAAACGCAATGACATCTCGAATCGCAGTTGAACCGGAGAGCAACATCACGATTCTATCGAGCCCAAAGGCCAGCCCACCATGGGGGGGAGCACCATACTTCAAGGCTTCCAAAAGGAAACCGAACTTAATTTTCGCCTCATTATCGGAGAGTTTCAACACCCGGAAGATCGCTTCTTGAATCTCGGGTTCATGGATACGAATTGATCCTCCACCCAGCTCATAACCATTGACGACCAGGTCATAGGAAACAGAAAGCGTGTCCAGGGGATTAGCCTCCATGTCTGCCACATTTCCAGATGGCCTCGTGAAGGGATGATGCATGGCGGTCATACTACCGTCGTCATTTTCCTCAAACATAGGGAAATCCACCACCCAGCAAGATGCCCAGGGTCGTTCGAACAGGTCCAGGTCCTCCGCCAGCTTGCAGCGCAGCGCGCCGAGCGCATCGCTTACGATTTTTGCTTTGTCGGCACCAAAGAAGATCACATCGTTTACTTGCGCACCCAGGCGATCGAGTATAGCGGTGACCACTTCCTCAGGCAGGAATTTCAGGATAGGAGACTGCAGGCCTTGCATGCCGTTATCCAAACTGTTCACCCGAATATACGCCAAACCCCGTGCGCCATAGATACTGACAAACTTTGTCAGATCATCTAATTTTTTCCGCGTTAGTTGATCGCCGCCGGGGAGCCGCAACGCAGAGACTCTGCAGCTATCATCATTCGCGGGACCACTGAACACCTTGAACTCTACGTCTTTCAAAAGATCCGCGACGTCGACCAGCTCCAACCCAAACCTAAGGTCAGGTCGATCCGAACCAAAGCGCAGCATCGCTTCACTGTATGGCAATACAGGGATGTCTCCGAGGTCCACACCGATAGATTTCTGAAACAACCTGCGGACCAAGCTCTCACTAACGTCCATGACGTCTTGCTGTTCCACAAAACTCATCTCTATATCGATCTGGGTGAATTCTGGTTGTCTGTCTGCTCGAAGGTCTTCGTCGCGGAAACATCGAGCGATCTGGTAGTAACGATCAAAGCCGGACATCATCAGCAGTTGTTTGAATATCTGGGGCGACTGCGGCAGTGCATAAAAGTTACCGGGGTGAACGCGGCTTGGAACCAGATAATCTCGCGCGCCCTCGGGTGTTGCTTTAGTCAGGATCGGTGTCTCGATATCCACGAACCCCTTGTCGTGCATAAAAGCTCGAACCTCATGCATGACTTCAGATCGAAGCCGGAGCTTATCCTGCATCTCTGGTCGGCGAAGATCGATAGAACGATTCCGCAATCGGACGTCTTCACCGGCACTGGAGTGCTCATCAAGCTGGAAAGGAGGCGTCTCGGATTTATTCAAGATATTCAGTTCCAAACCGAGAACCTCAACCTTCCCCGTGGCCATTTTTAGATTAACGGCCTCGCCATCCCGGGCCCGAACCTTACCGATGACCTGGATGACAAACTCATTTCGAACCTGGTCTGCCAGGGTAAATGCAGCTACCGTATCCGGATCGAAAACGACCTGGATAATACCGGTGTAATCCCGAACATCCAGGAATATAACGCCGCCGTGATCACGACGACGATGAACCCAACCACACAGGGAGACTTCTTCACCAATGTGAGAATCCCTCATCTGGCCACACAAGTGGCTACGCATTTTTTATACCTCTAAACGGCAAGAATTAACGAGTTACGGCTGTTAGCTAGCCGCTGCTGGGGTGGAAGGCTTGCTGGACGATGTGCCGGTCGATGTACCGGTCGATGTACCGGTCGATGTACCGGTCGATGTACCGGTCGATTTATCGCTCGATGACGAGCTTTTCGACGAGCTATCTGAACCAGAACCAGAACCAGAACCAGAGTCAGAACCGGACGATCCGGAACTGCCCGTGGAGTTAGGATTATCGCCAGCCACATTTTTCTTCTTACCTGTTTTAAAGTCGGTTTCATACCAACCACCGCCTTTCAGACGAAACCCGGCAGCGGACACTAGCTTATTAAGCGTTGGCTCATTGCATATTGGACAAACCTTTAACGGTTCATCAGAAAGCTTCTGAAGCTTTTCCATCTTATGGTCACAAGCTTCACACTGGTATTCGTAAATGGGCATGATGGTCCTCATCAGTTATTTGCCAGCTGGAGCCTCCTCCAGCGGCTGCGCATTATAGTAACAATTGAGGACAATGGCGAACGCCCATCATTATTCTTACTTTGCATGAATATAGGGCCATGACCCGATTTTTAAAGGGTTTTCCTTGAACCAGTAATGCCAATCGGATATAAAGCTCACCCAAGAGAAGAAGGCCCAAAAGCCTTCTTCTCTTTTTTATTGATTTTGGATTTATCACACTAGACATATAAGGATTACTGAATGGCTGCTAAAAAGGCTAAAAAAACGGCTATCAAGGATAAGTACACTAAAAGCGCTATCCTTGCAGAACTTGCCGAGACCACAGAACTGTCCAAGAAACAGGTTAGCTCGGTACTTGACGAACTTTCTTCACTCATCGAACGCCATGTTAAAAAAGGCGGCGCTGGTGAATTTACTCTTCCAGGTTTGCTGAAGATCAAAACTGTTAAGAAGCCTTCTCGTCCTGCTCGTAAAGGTGTCCCTAATCCTTTCCGTCCAGGTGAGTTGATGGATGTTGCGGCCAAACCTGCAAGCACCAAGATCAAGGTCCTGCCACTTAAAGGCCTGAAAGAGTTTGTTTAAAGTACAACTTTAATCGAACTGAAAAAGGCCGCAGATTGCGGCCTTTTTTATGGCGCAGCACCAACCGTCTTCATGGGAACACAGCCCTGGCATCCCGACCGATGCGGAGGGACCTTTACTCTGAACTACCCGGACCCAGACCTGAACCGCTCGAATCTTGACTCAGATGAGCCAACGCCCCAGCATTCTCTTCCCAATTCTGGCCATCAAAATCGGTAACAACGACTTCAGCAAAAGTGGCGGAATCAACACACCGAAAATTGACGCTATAACCATCGGGATTCGAACGGGGAAGATAGAACGGTTTTACACCACAGGTTTTGCAGGAATAGTGTTCGGCAACACCGGTATTAAAGGTATAGGTCGTTAACTCATCCCAACTTGTGATTAACTTAAAAGCACTCCGGGGAATGATAAGATGCAGGAAACCGACCCTATCGCAGATTGAACAATTACATCGATGCACATGAACATCAGGTTCTGAGTCAAATTCGAACCGGACATTTCCACAATGGCAATCGCCTCGATGTAACATGAGATATACCTTTCCCAATACACACAGAGCAATAACAACACCAATAGGCAAAAAATACCATTATGAGAGCATCAAAGTACACTATCGCCACCCTGAAAGAGACGCCTGCAGACGCGGAGATCATCAGCCACCAGCTAATGATCCGTGCCGGTCTGATTCGCAAGCTCGCTTCTGGCATTTATTCGTGGCTGCCGATGGGTTTTCGTGTCCTGCAGAAAATTGAACATATCATCCGGGAAGAAATGAACGCCTCAGGCGCGCAGGAAGTGATGCTACCTGTGGTTCAACCCGCTGAGCTGTGGCATGAGTCAGGACGGTGGAGCCAGTATGATGAAGGGCTTTTACTACAGTTCCGGGATCGTCACGATCGTGAATTCTGTTTTGGCCCAACTCACGAGGAGGTTATTACAGACCTGGCGCGTAGCGAGCTAAAGAGCCACAAACAGCTACCGGTTAACTACTATCAGATCCAGACCAAGTTCAGAGATGAGACACGACCACGGTTTGGTGTTCTTCGCTCACGCGAATTCACCATGAAGGATGCCTATTCATTCCATACCGATCAGGTGTCCCTGAATGAAACCTACGAGGAAATGCACGACGCCTACTCCCGAATTCTGACTCGTATGGACCTGGACTTCAGGCCTGTGCTTGCAGATTCCGGCAGCATTGGCGGCAGTGCCTCCGTGGAGTTCCATGTGCTGGCGGAATCTGGCGAAGACAAGATCGCATTTTCCAGCGAGAGTGACTACGCAGCGAACGTCGAAATGGCTGAAGCCCTGGCACCGGCATCCGAAGATGCTGGTCTGCTCGACACTGAGGAGCTCGCGACACCGGGCGTTAAAACCATAGAGGATCTCTGCAAAGCGTTAGATGTCACCGCAAACCGAACTGTCAAAACGTTAATCGTTAAAGGTAGCGAATCCAACCTGGTCGCACTGGTGTTGCGCGGAGATCATCAGCTGAATGCGATCAAGGCGGAAAAAATTGATGGTGTAGCCTCACCGCTGACAATGGCAAATGATGCAGAAATCAAGGCAGAGATTGACGCAAGTACGGGATCCATAGGCCCACAGGGACTATCGATGCCTATCATCGCAGATCGAAGCGCTGCAGCGCTGCGCAACTTCATTGCCGGCGCCAACAAGAATGACTTCCACACACGCAACCTCAACTGGGAGCGAGACGCCAGGGCAACCGCCATTGAAGACATTCGCGACGTCGTAGAAGGGGACCGAAGCCCTGACGGCAAGGGTGAGATCATGTTCAAGCGCGGCATCGAAGTAGGCCATATCTTCCAGCTCGGCGATAAATACTCCAAATCGATGAACGCAACCGTTCTGGATGCATCCGGCAAGGCCGTTGTGATGCAAATGGGTTGCTACGGCATGGGCGTGACCCGACTGGTCGGCGCCATCATCGAGCAGAACCACGATGAAAGCGGCATCATCTGGCCGGAAAGTATTGCTCCGTTCAGAGTGATCGTTATTCCGATTAACGCTCACAAGTCCGAGCAGGTTCGAGCCACGGCCGAATCCCTATATGCGGAATTAACGGATCAGGGAGTGGAAGTGTTGTTGGATGATCGTGAAGACGTAAGACCCGGCGCAAAGTTTGCCGATGCTGAACTGATGGGTATTCCTCATCGAGTGGTGATAGGCGATCGCGGGCTTGATAAAGGCGTCGTGGAGTATGTTAACCGCCGCGAGGGTAACAATAAGGACCTTACCCTGGATCAGGTCCGAGCTTTATTCATCTGACATTCATAGTTTCCTTGATACCCATTGCGGACAACAGCGACGACTCTGTCTGGGGGCCAACCAGGACGCCTGCAATCTTGCCCTCGGGATCAATAAGAACTGTGGTTGGTAATACCTCGGGCATCTCGATGCCCAGGCGGGCCGCCGGATCTTCCTGGTAAACAGGGAACGTTATTCCCATCTTCTCGATCTGCCTTGTTATCTCCTCGCCTTCCGGGGCATCAAAGTTGACACCAAACACGACGACGTTGTCGTTATTTTCATCCAGCCGGATCAGTTCCGGGATTTCCCTAATGCAGGGAGCACACCAGGTAGCCCAATAGTTGATGACCTGCCACTTCCCCTGTATATCCGAATATCGGTAACCATTACCGTCAGTATCAACAAAATCCAGGGGCTGGCTACAGGCGCAAAGCACAACCAGCGAAACGACAACCAACGCTCTGAACTTCAACTCTCTTCTCCCTTGTACAACCGTTCCAGATCCAGTTCAAATACCATGCGCCGCTCTTCAAAGGATTTTGTTAGCTTCTCGTTGACCAGCTTCTCCCAAACTTCACCAGCGACGGTGAACCCTGCTGGTAGCGGCCACGGCATATCCCGGTAGAGCGACCAGAGTGTCACTTCATTTAAATCCTTCGATAAAACAAGCCCACCTTTCTCGACTACACGTATCAGCCCAAGCGTCAGCAGTCGACTTTTGTAGTCGTGCCAGGCCTGCATATCAACCCGGTGACTCAGGCTGGTAATCGTCCTGTCGGTAACCACCTCACCCAACCGATGACAACGGAAGAATTCATGCAGGATGATCAGTATCTGTACCAGTGGCGGTTCCATCTGCGGACTTCGCTGCGACCTGAACAATCCAATGTTCTTGTTGAGTTCTGCACCGAAAAGAACAATTGTCCATGACACGTACAACCAGATCAGGAACAATGGAACAGCCGCATAAGTGCCATAGATCACCGCGAAATCGGTCATAGCCATGACACTCCCGAACAAATGCTTAACCAACTCAAAACAAACCGCAACCACTGCAGCAGCAATAACCCCATGCTTCACAGGTACCTGGCAGTTTGGCACAGCGACATACATGAGCGTAAAAAATGCGGTGCTCAGCACCAATGGGACAACCCCGAATAACTTTGACGCGCCAACGCCGGTAATAATCGGCAACGAAAAAAGGTAGGTCGTGCTCGCGAGTCCGAGAAACATCAGAACGGGACCAAGCGTCAGAATTGCCCAGTACATCAGAATGCGCTGGAAGCCCTGCCTTGGTTCGCGGATACGCCAGATATCATTGAATGATTTTTCGATCGTGTGCATCATCAGGAAAGCCGTGATGCCGACGACTATCAGACTAGGCCCTGACAGGCTCCTTGCCTGAGACGAAAATTGCTGGAGGTATTCCTGTACAACCGATACAGATTCCGGCACGACATTATCGAACACAAAATCCTGCAGCACGTCGCCCACGCCACTGAAAGCTTCAAATGCCTCCAGCACTGTGTAGGTAATTGTGAGCAGGGGCACAACAGCAAACAAGGTCTGGTAGGTCAGAGCGGCGGCGGTCGACTGGCAACCATCCTCGGAGTAATTTTTTACCAGCAGTTTGAAAAAACTCCAGACTGCCTCAATCATTGGCATTAGCATACGAGTTGTTAACATTCAGTTATGAACTTCACGAGGAACGACTATGACTTTAGTTACCATTTATCACAACCCCAAATGCTCCAAATCCAGACAAACACTTGCTCTGCTGGAAGAACGGGACCTGGAATTGCGCATCGTGCCCTACCTCGAATCGCCGCCATCAAAAAGTGAACTTGCTGACATCGTGAAAATGTTAGGTATTGCGGCTGCTGACATTGTCAGGACTGGTGAAGATGAGTACAAAGAATCCGGGTTAACGGCAGATTCATCCGAGAGTGATGTTCTGGACGCAATAATAATAGCGCCAAAGTTGATGCAGCGCCCGATCGTCATCTGTGGAGAGAGGGCACGAGTCGGAAGACCACCTGAGTCAGCCCTGGAGATTCTCTAAGCGATACTAGTGAATGATTTTTTCGCGTTCTTCTTCAATATGAACCGGTTCGGGATCAAAGTCCCCAGCCTCGAACACATCATTGCTGACTTTCACTTCATAGCGGCGGCTTACTACCTGCCCATCGAGAACATCAGGCAATAGCTTCAGGAATTCTTCCATATGGTCTGTTTCAAAATGCCCCTGAAGCGCGTCTACAGACTCCCACTCCTGGAAAAGAAGCAATGTGTTGGGGTCAGTCAGACCAACGTAGAACTCGTAGCTGATGCAACCCTCTTCTTCCTGGCTAGCCTTAGCCATCTGGCGCATCAATTCGAGCGCGTCATCTCTGACTTCAACTTTAACGGGAAACGTACCATGAACAATAATCATCGGGAGCAACAAACTTGGATGGAGTGATC
>JABJED010000029.1 GCA_018665025.1 Gammaproteobacteria bacterium | reverse complement strand
TTGATCTGGAATCGCAGCCGATGCCACCAGATGCAGTGATTGATCATTGAGTATTTCATCAAAGCTCGATGCAACTCGCACCTGTGGAAACTTTTCACAGAATGCCCGCACCCTGGCCTCATCAGGATCGAAGACAGAACAAAGGGTTCCACCCGCTTCCAGCAGGCCATTGGTTTGTCCGTAGATATGGCCATGATCCAAAAATGCCGCAGCAAAATTAAATTCTCCTGGAGAAACAACTGATCGCTGCTCTCCAGTCGGCGCATAGCTGGCACCATCACCGATACTCATTCACTAATACTCACAACCAGCCCAATGCAACCAGCGTGCTGTAAACCACACTCGAAACAACAACCAAGACACATAACATCATCGCGCTATTGTACGCCAATGCCCTTGTACCGGTTGGCATGTCATCGCCCAGATATTCGCGGCGATTGTTTAATATCAGCCATCCAATATACGCGATCGGCAAAAACAGTCCGCAAAAAGCAGAGGTTGGCAAAATAACGTAAGGCCCCATGCTGGACCAGAGAAAGACGCCTAGTACTGCCGGGGTCGGAATTAGACAGGCGAGCCGATACGCTGTCGAATTTTCTTCGAGATCAAACATCTCCATGGCAGCCGCACCACAGGTCAACATGTGCATGACCAGCGAACCTATTGCCATACCGAGCACACCCAGTGGGAATATAAGACGACCGGCAAAGTCGCCCATGCCGGCCGCCGCAAACATGGCTCCGGCCTGGGCCGGCGCGAGCCTACTTTGAATCGAGCTTTCACCATCATAAAGCGACGCAGCCGCCGCAATAGAAATCAGGCTTGTGACAATAAGGTACGGAATCACCAATCCGAGCACAATGTCATACCGGGCGAGTTCCCTGTCTTCCCGACCCCAGCCCCGCCGCAGGATCGTGTATCCATAGACAAAAGTCATGTTGATACCCACCGCGGTGCCAAGCGCTGCCATCATGGTGGTCACGCCTAACGCATCGTCCGGTAGTGAATGTGGAACAAAACCCCACAGCACAACCGACCAGTTAACTGAGCCGTTTAGGCTCGCGCTGACCACGACCCAACCAAAACTAACAACAATCAGAAGGCTCAGGATTTTGATGCCGTTTTCAAATAGACGGACCCCGCTAGCACCCTTGCCATAATTCCAGACGGTGGTCGCACACCCGATCCATACCAGCACCGCAAGACCAAATAAATAAACCTGTCTGCCGATATCTTCTCCCTCGCCCTTTAGTGAAAAGCTGAAAGCAACCTCGATGGCCTCTTCCAGCATTCCAGCCGCAAGCGGGTAATGAGAAAAACCCCAGATGATGCTGGAGCCCAATGCGGCGATGGCCCAAAGCCAGGCCAGACCTGGTGAAAGATGTTCCTTCATCGCAACAAAAGGTCTTTGACCCGTCGATAGCGTCTGGTGTGCGAGCGCGAACAACATGATGCAACCGATGATCATCGCCACGGGTTGCACCCAGAGAAATTCGAAGCCAAACATGGCGCCAATCGATAACGAGGTAATGGCTGACCCGCCGCCCAATGTCATCGCACCTTGAAGCCAGCCGGGGCCTCCATTTTCAATATGTTTTAAGATCGAGGCCATCAGTAAGACTTCTCCATATCAATTTCCACTTTCAGGTCCTTAGGCGTGCGAAGCGAAGAACCCCGAATTTTTTCCTGAAGTTTGGCTTCGTATTGATTTGCATCTATCGGCAAGGTGACCGCTCTGTTGGTCCATTCAGAAAGCAAAATCCCATTCGCCATCTGCAATGAACCAAGCCCCTGATCACCGGATGTCAGTAATTGGGCACCGGTTTCTATCGAATCAACAAAATTCTGCAGCACTGCCGCGTGTTGATTGGATTCGCCAGAAATCTCGACCGTCTCCCCTTCGAATTCGGGCATACCGAACATCTCATGGGTTGTTCGACAATGCGACTGAACGCTTTCGCTAGATCTCAACACTTCAATCACACCCTTTTCGAAGACAAGCGAGCCTCGGTCACCGACAATTTCGATACGGTTTACTCCGGGTGCTTCGCCGCAGGACGCGGTGAGCGTCCCCGTCGCCCCATTCTCGAAGGTCATGAGGGCGCTAACCTCATCTTCGACATCTATATCGTGATACTTGCCAAAGCTGACGTTCGCCGTTATCGAGTTTGGCAACCCTACGAGCCACTGCAGCACATCAAGGTTATGGATGCACTGGTTAATCAGCAGACCGCCACCTTCACCGGGCCAGGTGCCCCGCCAACTGCTCACCTGGTAGTAGATATCAGGCCGATACCATGCCGTCATAGTCCAACCGACTCGTTGCAGGTTGCCGATGGCATCGTCGACAAGTAATTGCTTCAACTTCGCATAGGCGGGATGAAATCTCTGGTTGAGCATGACGGCAAACTTCAGATCATCCGGCACGCGCGCCAGAAGCGTTTCTGCCTGATGCATCGACATGGCAATGGGCTTTTCCATCACTACATGCAAACTGTGCTCAAGGGCAGCCTGTGCCACTTCAACATGGCTCATTGTTGGTGTGGCAATGAGCACTGCATTAATGTCAGCATCGCTGAACATCTGACGGTAATCTACGAAGTGAGGCACGCCTGTTTCTAGATGCGGTGTTGATCTGGACGCGGTAGCGGCAAGTGTCGCTCCTGTAACCTTGCCTGAATTCAGCAATTGAATGTGCTGACTACCGATATTACCGGTTCCAACAACACCGAACCGAACAGCCATCTAGTCCGCTATGCGAGGTAGTTCTACCCCGCCCTGCATGGCGACACGGACGGCGCTAACCTTGCCGTCATCACCCCAAACAAACTCGACCCTGAAATCACGCGGCTCAAAGAAAAAGTGATCCTCTTTGTCTTCACGCATAGATCCATTGAAGAACACGGATTGCACCATCAAATTACGTCCGTCAAAGCTGAACTTCAGGGTGAAGGGTCCACCCCCATAGGTACCTGCATACTGACGATAGTGCGTGTTGATTTCAAGGTCCGCCAGTTCAGCGGCCGTCCATAAACTTAACCTGTCGGTCGTTTCCTGGCGTACTTGATGTATGAATGCCGGTTCGATCGCGCGCCCTGAATGACCCCAGGCTCGATGCAGATAGGTGAGCAATCCACTGGCGGTTTCATCGTCGAATTCCGCTATAGCGCTATGCCCTGGCATAACACTATTCCAGACTTCTCCCTGAACTGAAATGGGTCCTTGCAATCCATGTAGCACGATCCTGGCTAACCGTTCGCTAGGTCCTGTGACCCATTCTGATTCGGCCAGTGTTGGCGCTGTCGAAGTAATACCCTTGCCGTCACTACCATGGCAGATGCCACATCGGCCACGATAATAGTCCTCTCCCTTTTTCTTTCTAAGTTGTTGTAAGGGCGACAGCGGTTTCGTATCAGCAGCAAGATCATCGCCTTTCCAGGTAAATGCTCCTCGTACCTTCGAGATTGCAGGCCAGAGCCCTTCCGGCGGATCAGTGAACAGGCTATGCGGTTCGGCCAGAACAACCCGGCTGAAAGATTCATCTCGGGTCACTTCAAACAGGCCATTCAACATCGCTTCCTGAATCCAGTGTTGGTCCTGTTGCATCACGTGATCAAGCAGTACATCGCCCTCTTTCTGCTCGGCCCTGAATGACTGGCTGATTAAGTCCCTGACAAAACCGGCCGATTGTTCTTCGGCTTTACCCCAACCTTTTTCTAATATCGCGTCAATAAGTGCCAGCTCGTTACCGCCACTGGCAGCCTGAATGGCCATCCGCCTCATTCCATCTGTATCATTTTTCACCAGACTGCTCGCCAGGTATTCGATCACGTCGTCACGATGGTTGCTGGCGGCCAGATACATGGTGGTGTGATGCACCATCGATGAATCGCCGGACTGCGTCGCCATTTTTAACAGTTCTTCCGCAGAAAGCAGTTCATGACCTGCCTTGATTGCCGCCAGCTGAATTGAGGTGCTATCTTTCGCCAGCGCTTTCAAGAGCGTGGAACGATTGAGCGTGCCACGACCATCCAGAGTCCAAATAGCATGAACCGCAGCATGCTCATCATCCTGCGTGACAAGCCTGCTTAACCCGCGGTCAATACCTCGACCCTTTTCGCGCAGTAACAATCTCTGTGCGGTATCGCGAACCCAACCATTCTCTGCTTCCAGAAGCTTTAACAATTCAGGGCCACTTGAAGGAAACTGAGGCCGCACCGTCTTCGAAGCACCCTGGACTGCAGTGATCCGCCAAATCCGGCCCATGCCAACCGGTTTATCCAGCCCTCGTGACAGAGCCTGCGCACGCAGCTCATCTGACAGAAATAACTGATCCTGAATAATACCGCGATACATATCAACAACATACAACGCACCATCAGGTCCCAGGTCGACATCGACAGGGCGAAACCTTTCATCTGTCGACGCCAGAAATTCCCGCTGACCCCATTTTTCGTCTTCATAAAGAATATGATCAGTGCTGACTTGCAGACCTTCACGCTTCAGACGCAACTGAACTACAACATTACCTGCCGGTTCAGCGACAAAAACATCCTGGCTGTATGCTGCTGGAAACTGGTCTCCTCGATAGTAGACCATGCCGCTGGCGGACGTTGGCTTGTCTAGTCGACCGTCTTCTCTTAGCACGCCAGGTACATAAGCACGGTTAACACCGGGGTTAACCCTGACCGCAAATACCTGATCTTTCTTGCTGACCTGTATGTTGAGCCCAGGGCCTCCGGCGTTACCCGCCGCAATGACCGGCTGAGCATCGTAAACATCACCCAGCAGGAAGTTGGAATTCGTGTTGTAGTAAAGCAGGCCCTGATTATCCTGCGAGATACCCCATTGACCTCGAAATAACGTGGGCTCGACGACCAGCTTACCGTCACGGATCTGCATTCGCCGACCGGACTTGGCATTGTAAATCCAGTTGTCGATAGCCAGCAGCAGACCATTTTCGCCGTGCTCAACATTGCCCGGCTCATCTGCGTAGTTGGAAAGTCTGACCTTTTTCTTACAGTTGATATCTTTCGATGACCCACTGTGACTTGGACAGAGCCAAAGATTCGGTGGTTCACCGATTAAAAGACCCTCGTTAACAATCGCGATTGCCCTGGGAAGCACCAACTGATCAAGCAGTACCTCGCGCTGATCAAATTTACCATCGCCATCGAGATCACGAAGTCTGACAACACTGCCAACCGGGTCCGTGTCGCCGGTGCCATAGGCATCTGGCATAAAACCCCGCATCTCTACCGTATAAAGATCACCCGCCTCATCCCAGGCAATAGCAACCGGGTCCTCAACGAGCGGTTCTGACGCGACCAATTCAATGTTAAACCCTGGCGCAAGAGAGAAACTCGCCAGCGCCTCGGCTGGGCTCAGCTCAGGCGCAGGTGGTGTTTCCAGGGTAAGATAAAATGGTTTTTCATCGGCCCATGCTATCGGGGCTGTCAACAACAGCAACGCAAGAGAGAGAGCGCGCAAGGTCAGAATGTCATCTGGTTCAAATAGGCGTAGGAACGCTCGATTGACTGCTCCGGTGCCGGTGGGTTATCCCGCTCCACAAAAAAGTGCTTCGCGCCCTGGGCTATCGCCTTGCGAGTGAACGCAGGGAAATCAATCTCCCCGTCACCGACATCAGCAAAATCACCCTTCGTGTCGATATCTTTCATATGACAGCTCGGGAAACGATCAGGAAACCTCGTCAGGTAATCATCAAGATTGCCACCACCCTTTACGATCCAATAGGCATCCATCTGAAACCCAACTTTCCCGGGATCCGTTTGCTCCAGCATCAAATCGTAAGGCACCACACCATCAATCGGTGCGAGTTCCCAGTTGTGATTATGATAACCGAACAAGATGCCGTGTTCTGCGCAGAGATCACCCGCCTGGTTTAACAGCTCAATATTTCGTTTCACCTGATCCATTGTTGCAAAGTATTCGGGCATCATTGCCGGTAAATTCAGGTACTTCTGCCCGAGATGCTCTGCGTCACCAATAGAGTTGTTAACGTTCTCCAGCAGAAATTCAGGTTTGCTGCGTGCACGAAAAAGCTGGTATGCCTCATCCCGTGGCAATTGCAGAAACCCTTCCGGCAATACCGGGGTAATTCTGCCAACAGGGGCACCGAGGTTATTCTTTGTCAGCAGCTGCTGCACGTAATCGGCCTCTCGCCCAAGAAAACCCATGGCAGAAAATTCGACCTGGTCGTAACCAATCTCTGCAACTCTGGCCAGGGTGCCCTCGAAATCTTTTAACATCATCGAGGTGACTGTCGAAAGTTGTAAGCCGATATTCTCGAGCTTGCTGATCTCCAGAGCATCCTGTCGAACGAGGTGCTGACTACAGGATCCGAGAAACCCCGATGAAAGCACCGCTCCCGATGTCAGATAAAGAAAGTCTCTTCGCAGCATAATGATACCCGATCATCTTTTAGAAATTGAATCCTACCTCAATTCCCGCATAAGTTTGAGCGCCTCGAGGAACCACCTGAGCGTAAACGGGTGTTCCGCCCCATAACCCACCAATGTTACCAAGACCGGTAACAAATTCTTCATCAGTGACATTGTTGGCAAACAGGGTAATTTCGTATCGCTGATTTTCGCGCTCGACAATGCCGATGCTGAGATTCAACACACCGTAACTATCCTGCTCTGAACCAGGGTCAGCCAGAAGCGAAAAGTTTACGTCGCTCTGGTACTGGTAAGACAGATTGAAAAAACCATCAAATGGCATACTGGTCAGCGGCTGAAAGTACTCGGCACTAAGCGTCAATTTGAAGTCTGGTGAATTGTTCAAATCTTCTCCGCCGAGATCCTGTGAGTTTCTGCCGGTTGCCGCATTCGTCAGACATCCCAGGGCTTCAGTTTGTCCGGACCAGCAGTCCGCACCGGAGAAAGATTTAATCTCAGCATCAACGTAAGCGAAGCCACCCACTAGCCGTAAATTCTCAGAAATCAGTGCCTGAAAATCAACTTCAACACCCCATGTTTCCAATTCACCCACGTTGGTGATCCCGAGTTCTATAACCCCGTCGACGATACGTGCCTGCTGCGCCTGAAAATCATCATAACTTGCAAAGAAAATGGTCGGATTCAACTGCAGTCGACCGTCAAGGAACGTGCCCTTAAAGCCAAATTCAAAGGACTTAGAGTCCTCAGACCCGACAGGTTCATCCGAAGTACTCTGACGGAAACTAGAGGAAATATCGTATCCCTGACCTTTATAACCAATCGAGTAAGAAGCGAACAACATCAAATCATCACTGCTATAGTGTTGGATGCTGACCTTGCCAGGCGTGGCGTTTTCTTTTTCATCTCCTTTAAAACGCAAGCCCGACAACGCGTTGTCAAAATCGTGAGAAATTTCTTCTCGATTAAGTCGAAGGCCGGCGGTGATATCGGTTTGATCGCTAATGCTCCAGGTACCCTGTGCATACACCGCCACGGACTCGGTGCCTGTCTCAGCAACCCAGTCAGCCGCAAAAATAGGCCCGCGGGCAAAATCCCGATCATATTGAATGTCGGAATAAAACAAACCCACAACATACTCAAAATCGTCAGAAGCTGGTGAAACCAGCCGAAACTCGTGGGATAGTGATTCCAGCTCGAAGCCACCACCCTGATTGATACCTCCGGAAAGCGCCCCTCCGGTGAAAAGGCCCAAAAGGTCGAAATCCGTTCCGTCGACGTCAGTCGCGACTTCGTAGTCCCACTCGGTATACGAGGTTACGGAAAGAAACTGATACTCGCCGAAATCTGCGTCAAACCTAAGTCCCATGCTATCGCTACTAGAGTCATCCCAGGTCGGATCATCCACCGCGACCCTGTCGTTATCTTCTGAAGCAGTCACACTGGTGAGCACGGCATCGCGCGGCACTGCTCCCAAAAATTTCGCAGCTGCTGGCACATCTCTATAAGGACGGTGGCAACAACTGGACTCAGACTCGCTGTGCTCAATACTCAATGTGGTGGACAAGGTGTCGCTGATGTCCCAAACCAGCTTTCCCCTAACGCCGCTGGACTCACTACCATTTACATCAGCACCGTTGGTCACATTTTTTATGTGGCCGTCTGATCTGTCTTTATTAAAGGCAGACAAACGAAAACCAACGCTGTCACTGAGCGGCCCGCCAATTGTTGCGTTTATGGACGTTTCGTCATCGTCCGTTGTGCTGACACGAACCTTGCCGCTGAACTCATCACCGGGTGAATTCGTGGTGATACTGATCACACCCGCTGAGGCGCTTTTCCCAAACAGCGTGCTTTGCGGCCCCCGCAGCACTTCAATGTGGTGAATATCTGAAAGATCAGAAAATGCCTGTGCCGAGCGAACCACCGCGACGTCATCAACAATAATAGAAACGCTGGGATCGATATTGGTACTGAAGACGTTGGTGCCTATCCCCCGTAGGCTGAAACCACTGTTCGTGGCCCAGTCACCCCGGTTCATAGTCAAAGATGGTGAAATTTTAGTGAGATCCGTGTACTCATCAATCCGCATTGCATCAATCGTGCGAGCGTCAACTACGCTAATCGCGACCGGGACATCTTGCACACTTTCTGCACGCTTAGTTGCCGTTACGATGACCTCTTCGATCATCAGTTCTTCTGCAATAGCACTCACGGCCAGTGTCGCCGCCATAATGCCTAATAACATGCCTTTCAGTTGTCTTCCCCGCATATTCGCTCCAACTAGTTCGATTACAGTAAGGTAAATTGGTCAGGCCACTTTGCCACCAAGCCACCTTAATAAAGGTAATATGGGAAGTCAACAGCACGGGCAATCCGCTCATATGACATCAGCACAAAAAACACATTGTTTCTTATGGGCAGGAATTTTCGCCGTGTTCGCTATCCTCCAACTGAATGATCCGGACCCCATCCTCTGGGCCGGTATCTATTTCGTCTGCAGCGGGCTCTGGATTACCGAGGGGGCCGGCATCAGAAACAATCGGGTTATCCATGCGGTCATACTAGTCCTTGTATTCTGGATGGGGACTCTCGCTCAGGGGCCTATTGATCTCATGAATTTCGGTGGCCCCGGTGACCTCATGGCACAGATGTCGCTGGATAAGCGGTATGTTGAAGAATCCAGAGAGTTTCTTGGTCTTGGGCTCTGCACAATGAGTCTTCTCATCCTCATCTTCAAACCCCCTCCGAAGGGAAAGTAGGCTAACCGAGGTCAATCGGTACTACGGCGCCGCGATTCTGAACGACCTGAGAGGCAAAACGATGCCCCTTCCTTGCAGCTTCGAGTATCGATTCACCTTTAATCCTGGCTGACAAATAGCCACCATTGAACGAATCACCGGCACCCGTTGTATCGACAACCTTGTCAACCTTTACCGCAGGGACCGTTAGAGGTGCTTCCACCATTCCTGGATCAGCAATCACCAGGCAACCTTTTTGGCCTTGCTTAATAACGACCTCTGAAACACCCAGGTTGATAAGTTTTTCCAGCAAAGCCTCTGGCGTCGACAAATTAAACAAAGCCCCATCATCTTCCAAGGTTGGTAGCGCAAGATCGACCTGCTGATAATACTCCTGATAGATTGTTTCGGCCCGCTGCCGATCCGGCCAACGCTGGGGTCGATAATTACTGTCAAAGGCCACCAGACCACCCTGCCGTCGATAACCAGTCAAAAAGTTCAGTAAGTCCTTGAGCGCAGCATCCTTATAGAGAGAGAGCGTAACCCCACTAAAATAAAGCAGCTCAAAATTTTCTAATTCATGGAACAACTGCTTAGCCTGTTGCCTGTCATCAAAGAGTTCGCGGGCTGGTGAACTATCGCGCCAATAAAGAAACCGACGCTCACCCGCGGCATCTGTCTCAATCATGTAAAGCCCAGGCACGCGTCCCTTCATCTGCCTCACATGATCACAATCAATACCCGCCTGCTGCCACTGCTGGATCATCCACTGACTCTGGCTATCTTCACCCAGCGCAGTAAAGTAGCTTACCTGTTGACCTGAGCCTGCCAGGTAAACCGCGGTATTTAAGGTATCACCACCGTAGGATAATTTTTTTAGCGCCGATGATTCACTCTCGACTGACGAGAGCTCAAGCATACATTCGCCGATAACAGCGACTCGCGTAACCGCTGATAAATCCAGCGTTTCCATTGCCGAAGAACCTTGTTGATCGGTCTTTCTAATCATCGATGTAAACCAAAAGTAACCGCCCACAAGCTACCATGTGCTTCAAGAGATTTAGTTGAGTATTTAGGCCACAGGGCTAAACTGGCCTGACCAATTTTCCAAATTAGCACCATAGAACTCCTCATCGCAAGCGCTCAGGAGCACGAATATCGCAAGTCAATGGCAAACAATTATCTCCAGTCTGGCTCTGCTCCTACTGGGCAGTCAGTGCCTGGCAGAGAAAACCCCAAATATTGTCATCATCCTGGCTGATGATATGGGTTTCTCAGACCTGGGCAGCTATGGCGGCGAAATCCATACGCCAAATATTGATCAGTTGGCGGCGCAGGGTGTTCGTTTCACGGCGTTTTACAATACTGCCCGCTGCAGCACGACCCGTGCATCGTTGTTAACAGGCCGCTACCCCCACAACGTTCAGATGGGGCACCTCGCCGGGGATAAATTTAAAGATATTGACGGTTACCGTGGCCAGTTAGATGAAAGCATATCCATTTTACCTGAGTGGTTAAAAGACCATAACTATAAGAGCTACATGGTGGGGAAGTGGCATCTGGCGAATTGGTCGCCAGGTGATATCCCAGCAGGCAACATTGAACACTTGGAAAACACGCCTTTAAAAAGAGGCTTCGATCATTTCTATGGCACTCTCTTTGGCGGTAATAATTACTTTGACCCCAAGTTTTTCTATCAGAACCACGAACCGATAAAAACGCTGGAGCCTAACTTCTATTACACCGACGCGATAAGTCGTGAAGCGGTACGAAACATCGATGCTCATCGAGAGGACCATAGCAACCAACCTTTCTTTTTATATCTTGCCTATACGGCTCCGCATTGGCCCTTGCAGGCACCGGCAGAAACCATAGAAAAGTACCGCGAACTCTATTCAATCGGCTGGGATGAACTGCGGCAAAAACGATTGGCGCGTCAAAAAGCGCAAGCGATTGTGCCCCAGAATTTAGCCCTGGCCTCGCTCGACGACGAGACACCTCTATGGACCAAGGTCGAAAACAAGGCCTGGTTTATTGAAAAGATGGCTGTGCACGCCGCCATGGTTGAGCACCTTGACCGAGGTGTTGGTCAGGTTATCAACGTTTTAAGAGCGCAGGGAGAATTAGACAATACGGTGATAATGGTGATGTCCGACAACGGCGCCAGTGCCGAAAACCTTTTCGAAATGCCCGGATGGAAGCGCTTTTTAGGATCCCCTTTCTTTGACACGTTTATCGGTAAATATCAGCCCGCAAACGGAGACGCTTACTCGCTGGATTTGGGTAAGGACTTGATGCCCGGACCAATAAATCACTTTCAAATGCTGGGACGAGAATGGGCACAGGCGTCGAACGCGCCTTTTAAAAAATACAAAACATGGGTGCATGAGGGCGGTATCGCCTCACCGTTGATCGTACACTGGCCGCGGGGCTTAAAAAAACGCGCGGGCACAATGATCAACGAGCCCGCTCACGTAATAGACATTATGCCAACGATCATATCGATCGTTTCGGGGCAGTCGGATCTTATACAAGACGGGGTGGATTTATTACCTGCCATAAACGGACAGGCTCTACCTGCTCGCCTTTTGTTTTTCGAGCATGAAGGCTATCGCGCCGTTAGAAGCGCAAGCTGGAAACTCGTCGCAAAGCAGGATGGGCCCTGGGAGCTATACAACATAAAAGTGGACAGATCTGAACGCAACAACGTCGCCGCTCAGTTTCCAGAGCGCGTTCTAAGTATGGAAACAGAGTACGAACGTTACGCCAGGGATAATAAGGTTAGAGACTGGTCGGAAATCACCTCCTGGCTCTAAAACGTCGCGACCAAAAGGTTCGGGTGTCGTTCCGCTGCACTTTGTTGGTGTACTGCAGATGTTGTAGGCTATCTTCGGTATGGAAATTCGAGGCAATCTACATGGGTAGCAGTATTCGTGAGGTTCTGGTTGGTCACCCAGTCATCCCGGTTGTGACGATAGATGATGAAGACAGGATTGTCCCGGTGGGGGAGGCGCTGTTGGAAGCTGGCATCGGTGTTATCGAGATAACCCTTCGCACAGATGCATCCTTGAACGCTATAGAAAGAGTATCGACATCACTTCCCGAACTAGTGGTGGGTGCTGGCACCGTCACCAATGGCGAAGCTGTTAGGAAAGCAAGGGATGCAGGTAGCCGGTTTCTGGTGACTCCGGGACTAACGGAAAATCTGCTGAAAGCTATCGTAGAATCGGGCTTGCCGTGCCTGCCAGGAATATCCACGGCGGGCGACATATTGCGGGGGCAGGAAGCCGGTTTGGATACCTTCAAGTTTTTCCCTGCGGAAGCAGAAGGCGGCGTCGCGAAACTGAGGGCCCTGGCGGCACCCTTTGGCGACGCCAGGTTCTGCCCAACGGGTGGCATCAGCATCGACAATATGATGACTTACCTGTCGCTTGATTGCGTTATCTCAATAGGTGGCACGTGGATCGCGCCGACCAGCCTGATCGCTGCGGGTGCCTGGGCTGATATCACGCGACTTGCCAAAGAGGCCTTAGCTCAAGCGAGCGGTTCGTCTATGGTCTAGATTAATCACTGCATTTACACCCTTATTAGTCTCGATTTCGATCTAACCAGAAAAAAGAAATTGTGAAATTATCAGCAATACTTCTACAATCTGTGCGTTGGCAGTACGCGAATCCCAGACAACAAAAACATCTTCTGGCTGGTTTATGTTAACGACAAATATTCACGAGGCTTTTAAACATAGAAGTTTATCGAATCATTCCATTAGCCGTTATGTCGACATTGTCATCATAAAAAACTGACTTTAATCCCATGAATAAAATCATCTCTTTCCTGCTTCCACTATTGCTACTGGCAACATTGTCAGGCTGTAGCTCAACAACGGAAAAAATGGTTAGTTTATCCATAAGCTCACAACCCGGCGAGGCTGATATTTATATCGACGGTAAGCTGAAAGGAATCACACCCTCCAGGAAAGGTGAGGCTTTGACCATCAGCTTACCCGAGGGTGACTATAAACTTGATTCCATTAAGCCCACTAACCGAGGCGAAAATGAATTTTATTCCAGCCAGTTGGTGAGTGTTAGTGGCAACAATCAAATACAGCTTTCGCTAAAACTCAATAAACGTAAATCTGCCGTATTCAGACAAAAATTACTCGAACAGACGGGCAATCAAATCCATGAGCCAGAAATGGTTACAATTCCTGCTGGTGTTTTCACCATGGGCTGTATTACAGGAATTGAATGTGTGAACAATGAATACCCGCCACATAAAGTTAATATCAACGAGTTCAGGTTGTCTAAATATGAACTGACCTTTGAACATTGGGATGCTTGTGTCGCTCAAAATGGATGTGATCACTACCCGGAAGATAGCAATTGGGGCAGAGGGAATCGCCCAGTATTCGATGTTAGCTGGAATGACGCACAGCAGTATATAAGGTGGATTAACCTGAAAACCGGCAAAAAATATCGTTTGCCTACAGAATCCGAGTGGGAATATGCAGTACGTGCAGGCACCACAACGCCTGTCTACACAGGGTCCTGTCTCAGTACTGAAATGGCAAACTATGACGGCGACCTTCCCCTGAAAGGCTGCGACAAAGGCATAGACCGAAAAATGACGCTTGAAGTAGGTTCATTTCCGCCCAACAATTGGGGCTTGCATGACATGTACGGAAATGTCTGGGAATGGACTCAGGATTGCTGGATCAGACACTATAACGATGCGCCTACTGATGGTTCGGCATTTTTTTTCGAAGACTGCCCCAGACGTGTATTACGCGGTGGCGCATTTAACTACCGAGGCCATCATAATCGGTCTGCAATCCGTTACGATTATTTGCCTTCGATACGCCTGAGAAACCTTGGGTTTCGGCTCGCTTTGTAAATTATAAAACTAGCCGTGTCATCTACCCAAGCCCGGGCATTTTAGACGCACCATCCCGTCATTTTAGACGTACCATCCCGTCGTCTCGACTGGAGGCGAAGCCGGAACGGAGAGATCTCGGGTTTGGGTTATCGCGAGCAGGGGATTTCTCCACTACGGTCGAAATGACGAAGTACCTTGGTCGAAATGACGAAGTAC
>JABJED010000028.1 GCA_018665025.1 Gammaproteobacteria bacterium | reverse complement strand
GAAATCTCGGAGCCGATTTTGATGGCGTCTCCGGGACGGGTTTTCTTTATTTGGATAAAACAGTATCCCGGTGTTTGAAGTGGGAAATGCACGCTTAAAACGCTAGGGAATTGCTTGCGGTAATTCAGGTTTGACGTCATCACTAGGGGCGAGGTGAGAAACCCGCGATGAATACCCGTAAAGTTGTTGATGAATACTGGGTTTTTTCGGTGGGTTACTGCCGTAACATTCATGAAAAAATTTTCAGGTTTTAATTCTCCCACGTAACCGTACATTTCACCGAATGGTCCTTCGGGCTCGAAGTCGAATGGGATCTCTCCTTCAATGACCATTTCGACGTTGGCGGGCACCCGTAGGTCGCTGGTTTCGCATTTGACAACTTCAACAGGTCGGCCAAGAAAGCCTCCGGCGACTTTGAGTTCGTCTTGACCGAGGCGGGTGGTTTTCGAACTGCTCATAGCAAAAACGATAGGATCTGCACCAAGGATAACGGCGGCCCGGGCGAAGGGTTCACCGCGGTCCTTCATATCCATAAGGAATGTCCAGCCGTGCTGATTGCGCTCGGGATTGACGCCAATTTTGCGCGGCCCTTTGATCTGGCAACGATAGGTGCCAGCATTACGACCATACTTAGGGTCTTCGAGAATGACGTTGCCGGTGTTGATATATGGGCCACCGTCAGCAGGATTAGTTTTCAGAAAGGGAAACTGCGTTAAATCGATCGCGTCATCCAGTAGAGTCACTTCTTTGCAGGGGGCATCTTCCCGGTTAATTTCGGTTGGCTCGAGAGCAGGCCATTGGCCATTTTCGTCTACCAGGGTTTCCAGCTTTGTCAGCGTTGATCGATAAAGCTCACGTTGATTGGTGCCTTGGGCACTAACACCGAAAGCCATTGGCTCGTACTCCCACCGACCCCAAGGATTGCCAATAACGGGGCCCTTCAACCAACGGCCACCTGTTTTGACCTGATTAAATGACACTATCGGCGCTTCACCCCAACCTACCTTGTCAATAAGGGCATACATGAATCCAGTTGCCTCAAAGGCATCCTGGTCGACCTTATCGACATGTAGAACCTGACCGAGTTCGTCTACCGCCTTTAGATAGTCGCGTAATGAGCCGAAAGGACCGGTCATAGCTGAGTGCTCATCTGAATTTGCAATTTTTTTCTCCGAACTTTAGAACGGTTTAACTACTCCCAGGAAGGCCATTAAAACAACCAGTAGCCAGATCAGGAATGCCGCCCGATTGGCTGTACCATTGATTTCGAGGATCATTTTTTCGCCTCGAACGCGATCATCGCCTTCTGACAATACCAAATCAAACGCGGCCTGCCAGCGTGCTGCGATGTGGCGAATCCAGACACCATTGCCCAAAATAGCGGCGAATAAAACGATCTTAAGCGCGAGCCAGTTACTAGCGATAAACTCGCCTGTTATCAGGCAGTAGCTGCCAAATGCTAGCATGCTTACGATGACAAAATAGCGTATGCCCATATCGAGACTTTGCAGTCGTGCGCCTTTAGGTGTCCCTTTGTTGAAATACACGAACCAGACCAGGGCCAGCCAGGCGAGGTCCGCCACCCATAAGACCGCCAACCAGATTCCTGTGACGGGTGACCCATAGGCCTGTGCTAGGGTGAATCCAACGGCTAACAATAGAACAAGAGAGCTTCGGGCGGACATGTCAACGATAAACCGCAAGTCACGAACGCGCAGGCGTTCTTCGAGGCTCAACTCAGATCGGGTGATGTACTTGCCGATGTAATGGACGGCGACGTCACCGCCGATAGCGTACACGAATAGAAATACGTGAATAAATGCCATGAGACTGTGAAAGTGAATAGTCAATTGAACGTTTCCAAGTAGTTAATTATCGCTTAGGGTGCTGGATAGCTTATTTATCAAATGATAAACTAAAACATTCTCTCGTAAAAGAGCAGGAGATCCCAAATCCTATGAAAGCCATGGTTTTACGAGCACCTTCTGACCTGGTCGAGACGATCGTTGATGATGCCACAGCCTCAGCAGAGGAAGTGTTGGTGCGTGTTACGCACTCTGGCGTCTGTGGTACTGATCTAAAGATTTATCGTGGTGATATTCCGGTTACTTATCCTAGGATTATGGGCCACGAGATGATTGGGATCGTAGAATCGGTCGCCGCTGATGATGATGGAGCAGGATATTGCGTTGGGGATCGTGTCATCGTAAACCCAGTGCTGAGCTGCGGTCAGTGTTTCTATTGTCGAGTAGGACAGGAAAACCTTTGTCCCAATGGTGGCCTATTAGGCCGAGATCGTGATGGCGGTTTCTCGGCGCTTGTCAGTGCTCCGGTGGATGCGGTTTTTCAATTGCCCGAGCAGATCAGCAATGACTGTGCACCGCTCATTCAGGTGATGACGACCTGCCACCATGCACAGCAACTTGCTGGTATGCAGGCGGGAGAAACAGTCGTCGTGATTGGTCTGGGCGTCAGTGGGCAGTTGCATGTCCAGCTAGCCAAGGCAAGTGGAGCAGCCCAGGTGATTGGTATCACTGGCAGTGCGATGCGACGTTCTCTGGCTGAACAACTTGGAGCCGATCAGACCTTTGCACCGAGCGAGGACGTTGATAATGAAATTCGTAAGCTGACCGGCGGTCGAGGGGCCGACGTTGTCATTGATTGCGCTGGTTCTATGGCAACGCTCAAGCAGGCGATCGAGCTTGCAAGGCCTGGGGGACGGCTACTTCTTTTCGGGATTTATACTGATGAAATTGGCCGCTTGCCGTTCTACCAACTCTATTTCAAGGAGCTGGCGGTAACCAATGCACGTGCCGCCAAGGCCAGTGACTATCCTGCCTGCATAGATTTCGTCTTAGATGGTACCGTCGATCTGGATTCAATGATCAGTCATGTCTTACCGCTTTCGCAGCTTGAACAGGCTATTCGAATGCTCGATGAGCGTGACGACGCGAGGATGAAAGTGATTTTGGATCACACCTGATTTAGGCCGTTGATATGAAGCGACGAACATTATTATACGCGGGGATGGGCGCTGCGGCAGTAGCCCCATATCCGATATGGCGATACTACAGTGGAAATCAATCGAGCTTGGCCAGTATTAACGCTGTATCGATTTTGGGTGGTGAGGTGTTACTGGATGCCTTCGCTCTCGCGGCGCTAGCAAAAAGCATCAAAGGCTATTTGCTCTTTTCTGGAAGTGAGGGTTACGAGATAGCGCGACAAGTCCGTAATAGGACAATCGATAAGTATCCGGCTTTGGTTGCACAGTGTGCCAGTGCCGTAGATGTCATCGAGGTTGTTAATTTTGCAAACCATTACCAGTTGTTGACAGCTGTGAAATGCGGTGGTCATAACATTGCGGGCAATGGAACCTGTGAGGGCGGGTTGTTAATCGACCTTTCCCTTATGCAGGGTGTGGCGGTTGATCCAGAAAGACGTATGGCCAGTGTGCTAGGTGGGTCGCTCTTGGCAGAGTTGGATGAAAAAAGTCAGGCCCATGGTTTGGTAACTACTGCAGGAACTGTGTCGCATACTGGTGTCGGTGGCTTAACCCTGGGTGGCGGCTTTGGCCGCCTGGCACGACGTTTCGGTCTTACCTCTGACAATTTATTGGCGGCCGACATAGTCACCTCAGATGGCGAATTGAGGCGGGCCAGCGTGGATGAAAATCCGGACCTTTATTGGGCACTCCGAGGCGGTGGGGGCAATTTTGGTGTTGTCACGTCTTTTGATTTTCAGTTACATCCGATGGATCGGCAAGTCATTGGTGGTGAGATTTATTATCCGTATGAAAAAGCCAAAGAGGTGATCAGCTTTTATGCGGAGTATTGTCAGGATATGCCAGATGATTTGTACGTTGACCTGGTGATATTTGCGCCACCGTTTGGCCTAAAAAGTGCCCTTTATTTAGATGTTTGTTACTCGGGGCATCCGAAGGATGCAGCACGGGTGCTAGAGCCACTGAGACGCTTCGTTAAGCCCCTCAAGGACGAAATAAGGCCTGTCGATTACGTAGCATTGCAGAAAAGTAGCGATGACTCAGACCCAAGAGGTACAGGGCAGCATTTAAAGAGCGGCTTCGTCAAAACGATTAGTAAGGCGCTGGTAGATACCTTGATTGAAAACCTTGAGTCAAACATGCTCAGGGGGAGTATGGCGTTCTTTCAGCAAGCCGGTGGCGCGATCAGGGAAATCGCGACATCGGCAACAGCGTTTCCACACCGGGAAATTAGTCACAACCTTACGATAGGAGCAGTATGGCCTTCCGGCCTGGATCCAGAGCCACACGCTGCCTGGGCCGACAGCTACTGGAATAAGGTTAAAGGGTTTACCGACGGTTTCTATACTAATGATGCATATGGCGTAGACCCCGTGCAGGTTCAAACTAACTATTTGACTAACCTTGATCGATTGGTGGACGTGAAGTCTAAGTATGACCCTGCCAATTTGTTTCGAATCAACAGCAACATCAGACCTAGGCCACAGGCGTAACGATAGATTTTGACACTATCCAGCTCATTTGTTTGACTTTTAAGTTATCAATTGATAAATAATGGTACTCAAAAGCGTGCGATCAAAGAGACCTTTTATGCGAGTGTTCCCGTCTTGAACAAGTGGCTAGTGATCCTGCTGGGATTGTCTTGTTGGGTCGGGTCTCCGTTGCTGATGGCTCAGGGCCAATTGTCTGCAGGTTATGAAAATCTGGGGAAAATTCAGGATTGTGATTACTGCCCGGTACTGGTCATCATTCCTGCAGGCAGTTTCATGATGGGCGCAGCGAAGAACGACGAACAAAAACATAAAGACGAAGTGCCGCGCCATCGAGTCGACATAGCGAAGCGATACGCAATTGGAAAATTCGAATTGACCCGCGGCGAATATGCTCGATTCGTTAGTGTGACGAGAAGAGACACCACTGGCGGCTGTTTCTTCCGAACGAAAAGAGAGCCCGAACTTGATCCTTCTCTCGGCTGGCGTGATCCGGGTTATTCGCAAAATGACCGTCACCCGGCAGTCTGTATAAGTTGGCAGGATGCGAATGCTTACGTGAAGTGGCTGAGCGATGTGACGGAGCAGGATTATCGATTGCCCAGTGAGGCTGAGTGGGAATACGCGGCACGAGCAGGGACCATTAGTGAGAGATTTTGGGGTTTGTCTGCAGATGATGGCTGTGAGTTTGCCAACGGTGCGGACTTAACAGGTGAGACGGATATTCCTGGTTGGACAGTGGCGAATTGCCATGATGGATATTCTTTTACGGCAGAAGTTGGTTCGCTACGTGCCAATGCTTTTGGGGTCCATGACGTTCTCGGTAATGTCGCCGAGTGGGTCGAAGATTGCTGGAGTGAGAATTATGTCGGTGCGCCGAGGGACGGTTCAGCCTGGCGGCAGGGTAATTGCAGCATACCGATACTTCGTGGCGCTTCCTGGCACGATCATCCTAAATATTTGCGTTCGGCGAATCGATATGGATTCGATTTCACCGGTGATGACAGCAAGAGCACGCGTTACTACAACTTTGGCGTTCGGGTAGCCAGAACCATCGAATGAAACCCTATATTAATTATTGTTGGAGAGATTAAATTGGCAAATTTTGGAATTGCAGGTGTGGATTGGCAGGAGCGAGTGAATTGGGAGCGTCTGCGTACCTATCGACTGGAAAGTGCCCGGGCTCGAATGAAAGCGCACGGACTTGGTGCAATGCTATGCATGTACGATGAAAATGTTCGCTATATCACATCTACAATTACACCAGGCTGGTGTCGGTTAAAACCCGGGCTTCGTTATGCGCTGCTTTGTGGTGACGCCGCGCCAGTATTGTTTGAGCAGGGTGACATCGGTGTTCAAATTAACCGTCACTGCCCATGGTTGCCAGCAGAAAACATCCGTTACTCTTACGCCTGGATAAAGGGTGCAGCAGGCCCCGCAGCTCAAGAACAAGTGAAGAAATTCACCAAAGCAATCCTTGAAGAGATGAAGCGTTTTAACGTCGCCGGAGAGAAGCTCGGTGTGGATTTTGTCGACATCAACATGATGGGTGCTTTCGAAGCCGCTGGAATCACCTGGGTAGATGGTATGACTGCGATGATGGAAGCAAGAGCCATCAAGAACCAGGACGAGCAGGAATGCATGCGAATTGTTGGCGCTATCGGTGATGCGGCTCACTGGCAGACCATGAAGTTCCTGGAGCCTGGAGTCACTGAAAATCAGGTAACCGCACATATCATGGAATACCTTTATTCTTGGCCAGGCATGGAGGATGTTGAAGATGTCATCGTTTCTTCTGGCCCCAATACGTGGCCCAACTGGCGCAACTTTTCTGATCGCATTATTTTGCCTGGAGACATTACGTTCATGGATCTGGCTGCATTAACCTGGAACGGATATAAATCCTGCTACTACAGGACTTATTGTGTCGGAGGTGAACCGACTCAGGAAATGAAAGATTACTATGCGCAGGCGCTAGAGTGGCTTTACGATTCTATCGATGCGGTTAAGGCGGGTTGCACAACAAAGGATATTGCCGAAAAGTGGCCGTCGGCCAAAGAAGTGTGGGGCTATGAAGAAGAAGATCAGGCCGCAGCGAACCTGTGGGGTCACGGTCTTGGGTTGGCTCAATACGACATGCCTGTGATTTCTCGCATCTGGTCGCTTGATCATCCCATCGAAATCAAACCAGGGATGGTTTTTGCACTGGAAACTCAGCATGGCAAACCACTTGAGTTTGGAGTTCGGATTGAAGAGATGCTGATTGTTCATGAAGACAGTACCGAAATCATTTCCAACTTCCCGGTTAAGGAAATAACCGTTGTTGACCCGATGCGACATTCGTAAGAAGGAGGCTTGAGTGATGACTGACTATATTGCCAATCTCAAGGACGCTGGTGCGATTGACGCCAATCGGTTTGGTGCCAAGGCTGCCAACCAGGCGATGCTGGGGCATGCTGGTTTGCCGATCCCTAAAGGGTTCAGTTTGGATGCAGCCGCCTACCGAAGACAACTTGAATCCATAGGACTGCTAGAGCTGGCAGGTCAAGTTGATGGATTGTCTGGCGAAGAACAGCGTCACGCCGTGTCCAAATTGAGGCTTGGATTGTTTGATAGTCCTATTGCTTCGGACATAGAGAAACCATTACTTATTGCCTGGCGTGAGTTATGTGAAGCCTCTGGTTCGAAGACGGTGGTTCGTTCTTCTTCGCTATCAGAAGATCTGGCAGACAGCACCTTTGCCGGTCAGTACGAGACTTTCCTGGGACTTAATAATGAAGCGGAGTTTCTAACTGCAGTTCGAGCCTGTTGGGCGGCGCTATGGTCGCCACGAGCATTACGCTACATGGAGAGCCGAAACCTCGATACCCTGGATATGGCCATGGGTCTCTGCATCCAGGAGCTAGTAGGTGGATTGACCTCTGGCGGTGGCATGAGCCGAATGGCCGATGGCAGCATGTCACTGAGTGCTTCTTGGGGGCTGGGCACTGCCATTGCCCAGGGTGAAGTTGTACCCGATCGTTATGTCCTGGGCGCGGATGGTACTGTGATTGAAACAGTCGTCGGGCGTACGGTGCACGGACAAAATTGTGCCCACCACTCAGGAAGTAGTTCTCGCGTTGAACAGGATAACGCGTTGCAGCCTTGTCTGAGCAAAGTCCAGGTTAGTGAGCTCGGACAATTGCTCAGGCGCGCAGAAGAGCACATGGGTTTTGCGGTCGAAATTGAGTGGACTGGCAACGGAAAGCGCCAGTGGTTGTTGCAGGCGCGCCCATTGCAAATGGAAGATCAGCGGTCAAGCACACCGGACCCCGGGTCTCGAAAAGCAGGAGTCCGTGGACAGCCTTCTGGCGTTGGCTGGGCTAGCGGCAAGGCCTGCGTGATTAATTGCGAATGTGAGCTTTCACGCGTTGCTTATGGTGACGTGCTTGTGACACGTGTCGCGAGTCCTTCACTCAGTCAGATATTGCCTCGTGTTTCGGGGGTTGTGGCAGAGTTGGGAGGCAGCACCTCGCATTTGGCTTCGCTCGCGAGAGAGCGACGTATTCCGATGGTGCTGGGGGTGCTTGAGGCTACGATGAGAATCCCGGATGGTGCGGACGTATCTGTCGATGGTGTTATCGGCACGGTCAATTGGCGTTAACGCACAGGGGCTATTTGGCAATTGCATTTGATATAATGATATGTTTATATAACAAATATACCAAATTTTGATGGAAGCGCGAAATGACTGAATCTCAAGTCGACAACGATAGCCAAAAACAAGCAAAGGGTCCTTTGACTGACCTGCGTGTTATTGAGCTTGGCCAGCTAATTGCGGGCCCTTTTTGCGGACAATTGTTGGCCGATATGGGCGCTGATGTCATCAAGATAGAGCCGCCGGAAGTTGGCGACCCAATGAGAGTCTGGGGGCGTGGCGACTATCCCCTCTGGTGGACGGTCTGTGCGCGTAACAAACGCTGTGTGACCGCCAATCTTCGTGAACCTGAGGGCCAGGAGTTGGCCAGAAAGCTGATTTCACAGGCTGATATGGTGTTGGAAAACTTCAGACCAGGGACCATGGAACGTTGGGGGCTTGGTTACGAGGAACTGTCTAAAGAAAACCCAGGCTTGATCATGGTTAGGGTATCAGGATATGGTCAAACAGGGCCTCATTCTGGCCGTGCGGGATATGCCTCGATAGGCGAAGCATTGGGTGGAATGCGCTACCTCTGCGGAGAGCCAGACAGACGACCGAGTAGGACAGGGTTGTCAATGGGAGATTCCATAGCCGCCACATTTGCTTGCACGGGCGCACTGGCTGCGTTGCATCATCGAGAAAAGACCGGAGAGGGTCAGGTGATTGATGCTTCGATTTTCGAATCGGTGCTTAACGTCATGGAAGCAACCATACCCGAATATACTGTCAGCAATTACATCAGAAAGAGATCGGGTGCGACCCTTCCCAACGTAGCGCCATCAAACATTTATACGTGCAAAGATGGGGAGTTTCTCATTGCGGCTAACCAGGATACTGTTTTTGCTCGTTTGTGCGCAGTCATTGAGCAACCGGAGCTAGCGCAAGATGAGCGATTCGCGACTCATACGGCAAGAGGGCAGAATGCTGAGGAGCTCGATGGTCTTATTAATGACTGGACGCTGACTAAAACAGTCGAGGAAGTCGACCAGGTGATGGAAGAAAATGCTGTACCCGCAGGCGGGATCTACAGGGCTCCTGAAATGCTAAAAGATCCGCATTTCAAAGCGCGTGAGTCGATTATTGATACACCTACCGAACAATGGCCAGACCTGAAAATGCAGAATGTATTTCCAAAGATGTCAAAAACACAAGGTGAAGTTCGTTGGGTAGGTCCTCAGGTTGTTGGCGAACACAATGAAAGCGTTTATAGCAGTTTGCTTGGGCTTAATGCAGATGATCTTGCTGCGCTACGAAAAAAATCGATTATCTAAAAGGTAAAACAGATGACATTTCGACTGGGAGTTGATGTTGGTGGCACGTTCACCGATTTGTTGTTGGTAGATGAATCCTCAGGGCAGACTTACATGGCCAAAGTGCCATCGACGCCGGAGGACTCATCAATTGGGGTGCTTAACGGTATTGATCGTATTTGTGATGAATCGGATATAGATACCCGCGAAGTCACTCAGGTTATGCATGGCACGACCGTCGCGACTAACGCGGTACTGACCAGAAAGGGCGCAAAGGTCGGGCTGATTACGACCAAAGGCTACCGGCAGGTATTGCAGGTGGCCCGTTCATTCTGTCCTGGCGGTCTGGGTGGCTGGGTCAGTTATATGAAAGCACCGCTGCTGGCACCGTTGGAGCTGACCATAGAGGCAGATGAACGTCTTGATGCAGAAGGCCAGGTCATCACGCCTCTGAATGTGGATGCGCTAAGGGCTGATCTGAAGCGGCTGGCAGATACCGGCGAGGTGGAAGCACTAACCGTATGTCTGATGAATTCCTATGTTAATGGTGCGCACGAAGTTCAGGTCAAAGAGATCGCTGGTGAATTTTTTACTGACATTCCAATATCGATCAGTTGTGAAGTTGTGCCGGAGATGCAGGAATACGAGCGAGCTGAGACGACAGTCGTCAATTCTTACGTGCGCCCTCAGGTTTCAAAATATGTGGCTAATCTTCAGACCTCTTTGGAAGAACGACTGCGGGATGATGTAAAGCTTTCTATTTTGCGGTCGGATGGTGGTCTGGCCTCGGCCAGAGGGGCGGGCGAATCACCTGTCAATATGCTGCTTTCAGGACCCGCTGGCGGAGTTGCTGGCGCTATGTACTTCTGTAAGCGTGGTGGATTTCAAAATATCCTGACATTTGATATGGGTGGTACTTCAACTGATGTCGCATTGATGCAGGATGGCAACGCGAGAATTCGACGTGAGACCAAAGTGGGGGACATCACAGTTAGAGCGCCCTCTGTAGACGTTCGTACAATAGGTGCTGGCGGAGGATCGATCGCGTTTGTTCCTGAGTTGACTAGAGCGCTAAGGGTTGGTCCGGATTCTGCCGGGGCGGACCCTGGTCCAGCTGCGTACATGAAGGGTGGTGATAAAGCGACGGTTTGTGATGCGAATGTCGTGCTTGGCTATCTGCCGTCGGACGTTAAACTTGGTGGTGCCATGAACATTAATCGAGAAGCCGCGACCGCCGCTGTTCAGACGCTCGCTGACGCCATGGACATCGATTTGATGGCGGCAGCTGAAGGTATTATAAAAATTGTCAACGAATCGATGCTGGGTGCGTTGCGGTTGGTTTCTGTAGAGCAAGGCTACGACCCTCGTGATTTCGCGCTCGTTGGGTTCGGCGGTGCAGGGCCGTTGCATGCGAATGCATTAGGCGTGTTGAGTGGTTCATGGCCGGTAATCGTTCCACCGGGTCCTGGTGTACTTTGTGCCTATGGTGATGCCACTACGCAAATACAGGACGAAGCATCGCGAACCTACGTCACCTCTGTCGAAGCAATATCGGCGGAAGACCTGGTTAGCGAGCTGGAAGGCCTTTGTGCTCGGGCGAGTCAGTCATTCATCACTGATGGTATAGGCGAGGAACAACACGAAGTCAGTTACCAGGCAGATTTCCGATACGCCGGTCAGGCATTTCAGTTGTCGTTGCCTGTCACTATCGAGCGACTTCGGTCAGAAGGACTGTCTGTTTTAACAGATGAGTTTGATCGTCAGCATGAGCAGTTGTTTACATTTGCTCTTGGGATGGACCACGAAATTGTTATGATTCGGGCCGTTGTCAAAGCTGAAAGCAGTTTGTCTGCTGACCTGTCTCAGGTCAGTGAGGGTGCTACGGACCTTAAGGCCGCAGCTATTCATGACACGAAAGTCTATGTTGATCAGAAGTGGCACGATGCCGTTGTCTATGACCGCAGTAAGCTAGGCATTGACGCAGTTGTCATTGGACCCGCGATCGTTGTAGAGATGGATTCAACCACGTTGATCCTGGCGGATCACGCCGCGACCGTTGATAAGGTCGGCAACCTCTTAATTAACCCGGTATAACGGAGCCCGCTGATGCCAGCAAAAATCATTGAGACAAACTCTGCACCGTTCCAATCTATTGATGTTGATACGGTCACAGTGGACATCATAGAGAATGCACTTAGAAATGTACGAGAAGAAATGGACGCGGTGCTATTTAGGACGGCAATGAGCCCCGGCATACGTGAACAGGGGGACTGTTTTCCCATGGTTGCGAATCGGGACGGCAAAATGGTCGTTGGGCAATTTGGTTCATTTATCCACGGTTTCATGGAAGCCTACGATGGTGAAATTGAAGAGGGCGACATCATTCTCACCAATGACCCTTACATGTGTAATGCCGCTGTTTCTCATTTACCTGATTGGATTGTTTTGGTGCCAATATTCAAAGACGGGCGACACCTCGCGTGGGCTGCCATGTTTGGGCATATGTCAGATAATGGTGGCATGGTTCCAGGGTCTATCCCGATCAGTGCCGAGACCATCTACCAGGAAGGTATTCGGATACCACCCACAAAATTGTATAAAAAAGGTGTACTGCAAAGCGAAGTCCTTGAGCTGATTCTGCATAACGTTCGTACGTCAGAGTGGAACCGCTTTGATCTGAATGCGCTGGTGGCAGCCTGCAGAACAGCAAGCAAGCGTTGTGTCGAAATAGCAGAACGTTTTGGAGACGACACGTTCTGCACCACCATGCAGATGATGCTAGATCGTAACCTGGAAGCCATGCGATCCATTATCAATATCGTTGTGCCTGAAGAGCCTCAGTATTTCGAAGACTTCATTTGTGATGATGGTGTTGGCAAAGGGCCCTACAAAATAGCATGTACGTGGTGGCGAGAAGGAGACGTCGCGGTATTTGATTTTGAGGGAACGGATCCCCAGGCAAAGAGCTCGGTTAACTTTTATCTTAATGAAGACATGTTCAAGATGTTTTTTGGGTCGTTCACCATTAACCTGTTTGACCCACATATTTTGTTTAACGATGGTTTCTACGAGCTCGTGGATGTGCGCATTCCTGAAGGCAGCCTGTTGAAACCGAAATTCCCTGCCGCATTGTCTGGACGAACACACGCATTGGGTCGAATTTTTGATGTAATGGGTGGTCTGCTCGGCCAAGCATCACCTGACGCATTGAACGCTGCTGGCTTTTCAGACAGTCCGCACTTGTTCTTCTCCGGTTATGACAAACAAGGTAAGTGGTTTCAATTATTTCAGATTGGTTTTGGTGGCATACCAGGCAGGCCGATTGGCGATGGGCCGGATGGTCACTCACTTTGGCCAGGATTCACTAATGTGCCGAATGAGTTTATAGAAGCCTACTTCCCGTTGCGTATTATGAAATATGAGCCCATTCCTGATTCCGGTGGGGCAGGGTTGCACAGAGGTGGCAATGGGTTGACGGTGGCCTACGAATTCCTGGTTGACGGTCAGATCGGCATACATGACGATCGCTGGTTGACCTATCCCTGGGGTGTTCAGGGCGGGGACCCCGGTATGCGTTCCAGTAAGTTACTGGTCCGTGCGAGTGGCGACGAGGAGTGGCTACCCGCCAAGTGTGATGAAGTAGACGTCAAAGAAGGAGATGTCCTGTACTTTAATACGTGGGGTGGTGGTGGCTGGGGAGATCCCACGGCCCGCGACCCGGCAGTGGTGAAGATTGATGTTGATCGTGGTCTTGTTTCCAGAGAAGGCGCAAGACGCTATGGCGTTGTGCTCGGCGACGATGGCAGCGTTGATACAGATGCAACAGATGCGTTGCGAAACGAGCTTCGGCTTCAGCACACTGATGATGGGCTCTTCAATTATGGCGGTACGATAGAAGAGTTAAAGGCTCGATCTCTTGAAGAAACGCATTTGGAAGCGCCGGTAGCGCCGACCTTTTGATTTAATGGGTTGTCTGGAGAAGACAATCGCCGAGGTTGCATGGACGAACTACTGAATTCGTTGAAATCTGATTTGATGGCGGCCCAACAAAGCGCCATGGCGCGGGTGCCTTTGTATCATCAAGTCTACTCTGTGTTGAAATCGGCGATCCTGGACGGCTCGATACCTCACGCCAGTCAGATGCCAACGGAACACCAGATTACTGATACGTTTGATGTGTCACGAATAACTGCCAAACGTGCGATGGATGAACTGGCGGCAGAAAAGCTTGTGACGAGAACCCGTGGCAAAGGCTCTCACGTTGCTTATTGTTTTACGGCGAAACCGGTTCACGGCCCGCTTATAGGCATGCTTGAAAGTCTGATAGATATGAGTGAACACAGTATTGTTCGCGTAGTATCGGTGGAGCAAGTCGTGCCGCCAGGAGAGATCCGCGAAATCTTGGGTTTGTCAGAGACGGATCGGGTACATAAGGTGATCCGGGTCAGCAGTACCGAAGAAAGCGAACCTTACGCCTACTATGTCAGCTGGACGGTGGGTATTTCAAAGGGCTATACAAAACGACTGCTGCAATCACAACCACGCTTGAAGCTTCTTCGCGAAAACGGAATTAACCTGACAGAAATGCATCAGAATTTGAGTGCAGAAAATGCTGAACCCAATATAGCGCAAGCGCTGGAATTGATGCCCGGTGCAGCCTTATTGGCGGTTAGACGATTGGGCCGAGTAGCAGATGGTACCGTCGTTGACATTCTCGATGGTCTTTACAACCCGCAGCGTTATCAATACGCCATGGTGATGAGCATTGACTGAAGATCTGAAAGATAGCTATTCACTTTATAATGGTAGCCTTGGGTATGGAGAACGGTCAGCACTGATTCTGGTTGATTTTGTACAGGCCTATTTTGACAAAGACTGTGAGATGTATGCAGGGGTCGAAGATGAATTGGCGTCAGCATTGCGGATACGTGACCTGGCTCGAGAAGCGGGCATTAAAGTTCTCTATAGCAATGTGGTCTACCAGCAAGATGGCAGTGATGGTGGAGTTTTTTTTACCAAAGCGCCGGTGTTGAAGAACTTTATAGCGGGTAATCCGATGGGAAACTGGCCGAAAGGTCTGCAGCCTGCGGACAACGAAATGGTTATTTCGAAGCAGTATCCCAGCGCATTTTTTGGCACGACGTTGGCCTCGGTGTTGAACGAAGAGGGCGTCGACACGTTATTAATTACAGGCCTGACGACGAGTGGCTGCGTGAGAGCTACCTGTGTTGATGCCATGTGTAATGGATTTATTCCGATTGTTGTTGCAGATGCGTGCGGTGATCGCCACGCTGCACCGCATGAGGCAAACCTTTTTGATATGAACGCCAAGTACGCTGACGTTGTCAGTGAAATACAAGTATGCGATTACCTTCGCAGCCTGGTTGAGGAGCACTAGATTATGAGTCAGAAGAAAGTATCTATCGTTGAAGTCAGTCCACGTGATGGCTTGCAAAGTGAGCCGGAGGTGCTGTCGACGGCAAGTAAGTTGGAGTTTATTGCGCGCGCAGTTGATGCGGGCATCACCCGGCTGGAAGTCGCAAGTTTTGTCAATCCCAAAAAAGTACCGCAGATGGCAGATTCTGAGGAATTATTGGCGGCGCTGCCAATAATTGAAGGAGTTTCATATATTGGTCTACTGATGAATGAGCGAGGCCTCGACAGGGCTCTTGAAACCCGCGTCCATGAAATTGGCATGGTCGTGGTTGCAACTGATACTTACAATCAGCGTAACCAGGGTGTTCCGACTAACGATTCAGTTAAGGCTTGGTTAAAAATTGCAGCGCGAGCCAAAGCCAATGGTAAAGTAGCGAATGTCATGATCTCTGCTGCTTTTGGTTGCCCCTACGAAGGAGAGGTATCGGTAGCGCGGGTTGTTGAAATTGCCAAGAGGCTCATGGAAGCTGAACCCGCTGAGCTGGGTATTGCCGACAGTATCGGTGTCGCAGTTCCGAACCAGTTAACCGATCTTGTCGGTGAACTTAGAAATCATTTTGGTGAAGTGCCGCTCCGTATGCACCTCCATAACACGCGCAATGTTGGACTTGCCAATGCCTATGCTGCTGTTGATGCAGGCGTTGATTACATCGATTCTAGTATTGCAGGTATTGGCGGGTGCCCGTTTGCACCCAAAGCCACGGGCAACATACCGACAGATGATCTGATTTATATGCTGGACCGCTCTGGTGTGGAAACCGGACTGTCTCTGCAGAAAATTGTTGAAACCAGCCAGTGGCTCGAACAGGAGCTTGGTCGGGAATTACCGGCAATGTTACCGAAGGCAGGGATTTTTCCTGACGTCGCTACTGGTTAGAGCCGGCAGCGTCGATTAGGTCTACATCGATTAGTGCGGCACGGGAGGAAGTATGAAAAAGTGTGATCTGTTATTACGTGGCATGGTGATCACGATGAATCCGGACAGAGATGTCTATACGGATGGCTATCTGGCGATAAAGGATGGTTTGGTCGTTGGTGCCGGCACCAACGACAGTTGCGAGTTTATCGGCGAAGAAGAAACCGGTGGTGATGGTTTCATTGTCATGCCAGGTTTGGTCAATGCTCACGCGCACCTGGTACAGGGATGCATGCGAGGAATGGCCGAAGGTACCACCTTTGAAGAACGTTTCTTTGGCTTTTACTACCCAATGACAGGCGCCTGTGATGAAGAGCGCTCTTACGTTTCCGCCATGCCGCCGATTCTTGATCTGGTACGACGGGGTGTAACGACAACCACGGATGATCACTTTACACATGTACATAAACGATCCATCGATGGTGTTCTCGCGGCTGTCAAAGATGCGGGCATACGATGCCGAATGGCCCGTTTGACCATTAACGACAAGGATGCAGTGCCTGAAGGGTTCCGGGAGGATCTGGATGTTGGCCTGGCTGAGACAGAGCGCGTCAAAGCCCAATGGGAAGACGATCTCATTTCAGTCACGGCCTCAACCATTGGCATTACTTATTGCGAGCCGGATCAATTGAAGGAATTGTGGGAGTGGACCGACCTCAACAACAGGCAGTTTGATATTCATGCGCCAGCGGTCTTTGATCAAAAATACTTAGCTAAGAGACGTGGCTGGGAAGGCGGTTCCTTCGAATGGCTGGACGACGCAGGTATCCTCGGGCCTAACGTTATAGCGGGGCATGCACAAAACCTCAGGCCCGGCGAGGCGGAGTTGATTGCTAATCGGGGTGCGACTATCGCGCTCGTTCCTGATATGGAACAAGTTCTTGGTCTGGTGAGTTTCGATGCCCGCCAATTTCTTGACCGCGGCGTAACTTGTGGCCTCGGCCTTGATGGACCGGTCGTGGCCTACGGACATGACTTGTGGACTGGTATGCGTAGTTTTCTGACAGGGCAACGATTGGGTGACGAATATCGCCGTCGGGTCAGTGATGAAACCTCTAAGTGGACGGGTGAGGAAGTACTTTATGGCAGTGCGGAGCAGGCCTTAGAACTTGCTACGATAGGTGGTGCCAAGGCTTTGATGATGGATGACCGAATAGGGTCGCTGGAATCTGGGAAGGACGCAGATGTCTTGATGATCGATCGACGTGGCGAGACCCACCTTTCTCCACCCTCGGCAATCCTGCCTAACCTGGTTTATGGCAACGGGCCAAGTCCAGAATCAATTCACCGAGTCATGGTTCGTGGGCGTACCCTTGTTGAAAACGGTGAACATGTATCGATTGATCGTTATGAGGCAGTAAAGAATCTGGATGAACTGCAAGATACGCTATTCGACGAAGTCAATACGCGTCGGTTTTCACGCATTCGTAGCCGCTTCAACTGGGTCTGAAGTTACTTTGCTGATCGAGGTATTACGGGCAGTAGGATATGGCTTGGTTTGCTCGTGGAGATATGTAACGTTGTCGTTCCACCAAATATTTCGATAGGTCGATCTCGTGGATCGTTGTGCAAAAAGGGACCGCATCCTTTCAATTCATTTTTGAAATTGGATAGTCGCTCACCGGTGGCATTGGGGTTTTCATAATCCTGACCCTGAACAGTCAGACCAATTCGGTAGCCGATCGGCACCACGATCGACGTCGGCCATATTTCAATATCCAGATCAACTGCTTCATTCGGTGTTAATGGCTGCTGTTCATCATGGCTATGATAGGGTCTCCAGTCCTCCGATAGTGCGGTATCAAGCTTCCGGTGAGAAGCCCTCAGCCAGCCTTGACCGATAGGTGTATTAGGGTCGATTGCGCCTTGAAATACGACCTCTTCGCCATCCGGGGCGAAGACTTGCAGTATGACAAATATATCCGCATCAGCCGTAGAGGAAGACACGATTGTCTTGAATGCGGAGGGTCCGGTGATCTCCATTTCGGATGAAAGGGGTGCCGACAAAAAGGTCAGGCCATCTTTCATAGCGTTAAAATTGACCGTTGAGTCACTGGTTGGTTTGTCGGTGGATAGTGTTAGGTCTTCATGGATGTAGAAAGGCATCCATTGAGTTCTCGGGATTGGCCAAGCGTCTTCATAGCGTTTTTCGAAGCCATCTATCTTTCTTATTTGCAATTGAACGCGTGGATGGTTTTGCCACCCATTATCTTCGCCTTTCAGGAAGTAATCGAAAAAGCGTTTTTGCAGAGCCACGCCATAGTCTGTGTAAAACTCTGTCCAATGTTCGAGTCCATGAGCCTCAAGCCATTTGTCGGATGTTGCGGCACGGGTGAAACCTTCGAAATTTCCGCGAGGATGTAAACCCTGGCCACCCCAGTTCGCAGCGGTCAATATTGGGGTTGTCAGTTTTGACCAGAGAGCAGATCTAGTCCGATGGTATTCGTCATCGAGTGAGTGCGCGTAAATATCGTTACCGAAATCACATCTGTTTTCCACAAGCGCATCTTCGGACAATGTTTCGTCACCACAAACCGGCTTTCCTGTAACGACGCTGATGGGACCGCGGCTGCCGAGACCATACTGGACTGATTTCACCTGCATGTCGTACCAATTGGCCCAGAAGGTGCTGAGGATTCCACCATGATGAGTCATGTCGCGGTACCAGTCTGCAGAGCCTTCCCAGACGCAAATTGCAGCGAGGTGTTTAGGTTGTAGTGAGGCGACCTGCCACGCATTGATGCCGTAGTAGGAAACGCCATTTAGGCCAACTTTACCGTTGCTCCAGTGCTGAACGCCAGCCCATTCAATGCATTGAGCGAAGTCCTGAGTTTCGCGGGCCGAAAAGTGATCAACGTAGCCGGGAGAGGCACCGCAACCACGAGAGTCCACTCGAACACAAACATAACCATCAGGAACCCATTTTTCTGGGTCAGCGACTTCCCAGTTTTGATAAAGATTACTTGATCCTGCAGCCACATCCGGATGTTCGGCGACCATACGATTCCAAGCACTTGGATAACCCTCCTGAAAGGCGAGACCCTTTCCATAGGGTCCGTGGGTAAGGATGACCGGATAGTTGCCCTCTGCCAATGGCCGGAATATATCTGCCCGAAGGACCAAATCGTCGTCCATCCGGATACCACAGTCCCAGTCAATCCGCATGCCGTCTCTGATTTCAGTATTTGTCATTATTAGTCCTCTTTATCGTTCTGTTGAGATCCAGCGTGTTCCATTAGAAAGCTGATGATTTCGACAGCATCTTCTGCGCCAAGGCCGCCAGCTGCGGCGGCATCGTAGGATGTTAATGTGCCAGTTGTAATCGGCATGGGTATGCCGTGGTCCTGGCCGGAGTTCAGCATGGAGTTCAGGTCTTTTTGCATACCTGCAACATCGAATGCAACTGATGCTGATTGACCCAGTATTTGTGGCGTTTTCAGTGGTAAGACGGCCAGCGCTGCTGAAGAGTCTTGTATTGTATTGAGCATTAACTCGAGGTTAAGACCGCCTCTGGCGCCCATGGTAAGCGCTTCGGCAAGTGACCCCCAATAGACGGCCAGAGGTAGGTTCACGACCAGCTTGAGTAAAGCGCCCTGGCCGACCGGACCAGCATGAATAATGCGTCTACTAAGAATATCCAGAACAGGCCTGGCGCGAATTAGGTCACCTGCTTTGGCGCCGCATAAAACCAGCAACTGACCTTTCTCTGCTGGTGTTACCGTTCCGGAAACTGGTGCGTCAATAAAACTAGCGCCTTTGTTTTGTGCGTTATCGGCTAACAAGGAAACAGTAGAAGGGCGTAAGGTGCTCATGTCGATAAAGAGCTTGTCTTTGATATCGCCACTCAAAAGCCCATCGTTGCCTTGGTAGATTGCCTCGGTTACGGCATCGTTGCTGAGCATGGTAATAACGATGTCGACTGAATTTGCCAGTTCTGCGGGTGACGCAGCAAGATTGGCCCCATTTTGGACGAGAATTTCAGTTTTATCAGAAGACCGGTTCCAAACGGTGAGCGAACAACCAGCCCCCAGAAGCCTGGTTGCCATGGCAGTTCCCATTTTGCCTAACCCAAGAAAGCCGACTGATTCCACGATGAGCTCCCTGGTTAACGATTAGTCAGGAACATAGCTGATCAGATCGAGAAGCGTGTTAGCGCCTGATACAACAAAGGGCCCGTCCAGGCCAATCGTTGTTGAAGCTGGTTTGTCGCCTGGGAAGTAGCTTGCCCAGCTTTGAATCGAGTCTGCAAACCATTGAAGATCGCTGTGAAAGCAGGCTCGACGAACAATGTTTTCGACAGAAGTACCCGCGGCAGACGAAATCGCGTCGACGTTTTTCATTATATAACGCATCTGATTCTGGCCGGGGGATCCATACCAGGGAGCGTTCTCAGGTCGGCGCATCCCTTCAGCGAGATTTCCCGTTGAATCAAATGCCATTTGGGTGCTGAAAAACAGAAAGTTGCCGGCTTTTACAGCTTGAGGTTCATGTCCTGGTTGCTCCGGGGCGTCGGAAGTTTCAATTGTTTTCTTGGAAATGCTGGCATCACCGGCGAGCAGCGTTAGTGATATTTCAACTCTAGCGCCTTTTGCGCCCATACCCATATAGGGAATGACGACCCTGGCAGGTGGGTTCTCTGGAAATGTTTGTCGCCAAACGCGATCCATCGCGGCGAAATCTCGAGGATGACCGATATAGACATCCGCCTTGACGGTTTGATCCAGTGAGGTACCTGCCGTTTCTGCAAGTCTTGCAAGTTTCTCCAGGGTATAGCGGGTTTGTTCTTCGACTGTTGATGTATACCAATGATCTGGGTGTGACCACGTGTGTTTTGCCAGGGCGGTTGGTCCATCGACCTGAGACCCGGTTAAATGTCCATTTACCCAGTCAACAGGACCTTCGCTGGCAAGAAAAACCCAGTCGCCACGACGCAAAGCCGGGTGGTGTTGCCCAAGCGCGGTAGGCTCGCCGAAGGTGATCGACTCATCGTCGTCAGCAAAGCAGATCATGTCCACTTCAAGGTTAGTGTTACGCCACATCAGTTCGCGAACACCGAGACTCGAAGAAGGTGGACAAGAGTCTATGAAGTTCTTTCTGACATCGAGATACGGCGCGATGGACAACGCAGGCCAGTTGTTACCCTGCTCGAACTCCTGGTGCGTCGGTCTATCGGAAACAAACCACTGCCAGATTCGAACCATATCCTTGTTGATGTCGCACCCAGTGGCCGCGATGGTATCCCGCAGGTTCCCCAAAACGAAATCAGACTCACCTGCCAGTTGTTCGTTAAGAAAAGGGTTCACCGAGGCGACAGAGGCGTCGAGGCCTGTTTTAAAGTCACTGGCTAGTTGTCCTGAGATAAAAACCCAGCCACCGGCTTTTATTGCAGGACTGTAAGGCATTAGGGGCTTGGGAACGCCGGCTTCAAGTCCTGGCCAGATCGCTTCCGGTGCAGTGCTGTTCTTATTTTTTTGATTCATCGTAGTTATTCTTTTGTTGTCAATATGACGTTGTTGTTCAAAAAACTAATCTGAACCCTGCTCTATTAACTGGGCAAGAACAGAGTAGATGGCAGCGGTATCCTGTGCACCCAATTGGTTTTTGATGGCTGCATCATAAAGCGGCGAGGTTGCGGTAAAGAGTGGCGCCACTGCGCCAGATCTCGCCACGAATTCCGAAATCAATGCCATGTCTTTTTGCCACAGATCAAGACGCATCGTCGGCGGTTCAAACTTCCGGCTTGCCATGAGTGGTGCTCGTAGTTCGAAAATCTTTGATGAACCAGCGCCCATTGCGATGGTCTCGCAAACGTCCTGGGGGTCAAGGCCGCAACGTTCACCGAGCAGCATGGCTTCTGCGCTGGCTACGTTGTGTATGGCGACGAGGAGGTTTGCGACGAATTTCATTTTCGTACCATTACCGCATTCACCCAGGTAGCGGACGCCGGAGGTGAAGTCTCGAAATAGCGGAAGACAATATCCGTAAGCTTCTTCGCAACCACTGGCATAGACAGAAAGATCACCGGTCTTTGCCTGTGCGCCGGTACCACTAATCGGACAGTCTAGAAAAGAAACCCCTGCGCCTAGTAACCGTTTACGGCTAGATAACTTACATTCCAGTTCTAGCGTGCTGAGATCAGCGAGAACTTTTAGGTTATTGTTCTTCGTATCGATAATGGCATCAATAGAGTCATTAAGTGCCTGTTGGTTGGGCAGGCTCGACAGAATGATCTCTGCATTGCAAACCACGTCTTTGGGGTGAGATTTTATGCTGACACCCATGTCTCCTGCTATCTTCTGTTGAATCGGATCGGGATCGAAACCAGCAACCTGCCACCCCAATGTCGTCAATTGGTTTGCGATGGCCGAACCCATGATACCCAGGCCGATTATTCCGATGGGTGTTGAGTTATTTACTGGGTTTTGTAGCTCGCTCATACGAATCACAGATTGGCACTGATCGATCTGGTCCCTTCGAGCATGGCGTTGACAGCGCGTTCTACAACCGCCGGGAAATTTTTGCTCACGCGACCGTGGTAGATGTGCTTGCGAATTGCGAAATAAAACAAGCCGCCGTGCAATACCCATATATGATCCAGCTCTGCCTGGCTGACTCGCTTGTTGCTGGGCATCCCGCAGTGCTCGCGGAGCTCGACACAGATCGGCGTCAGTATCTCCTTCTCGATAAGTTTAGTATATCGGCGGTTCATTTCTTCACCCATCAGCGCGGAAAACATGTAAACGCGGATCCAGTCGTATCGATAAGTCGCTGCTGAATAGGAGCGATAGAACTCGCATAGGCGATCCTGCAGGGTCCTGTCACGATCAGTGATGGTTTTCAGCCATTCAGGGTTGAGATTGTGCAGGTAGACTTTTTCGAAGACACCTTCTATCAAGTCTCTTTTTGTTGGAAAATAGCGATAAAGCAGGGGCTGGGTAATACCCAGACGGGCAGCCAATTCTCGGGTTTTCCCGGAAATCCCTTTTTCAGCAAAAAAGCTCACGGCTTCTTCCAGAATCTGCTGTTCTCGATTTTCTGGACGCAAGCGTTTTTTCGGCACTTTGATGTCTGTTTTCTTAACGGTCATTTATTCCGGTCCATAGCGCGCAACAAGAAAGTCACTAATAGCAATTAGTTTATCAGATGATAAATAAAACTATAAGGTTATGATCGTTGAAAACGTTTAATACCATCCGGACCGATGTCCATGCTTAGTTGGGATGCTTCCAGTAAATAGTTTAGATGAGCTAATGCCTCACAGGTGGCGATAACGAGATTGTGATCTTCAATCTTGCCCTTGAACAGGGTGGGGAAGACATCGACGACGCGCCTCGGTGAGACACAGTAATCATGCAGTTTCTCGAGGGAAGAAAGGTGATCGTCAATAATAGCCTGGAGGCGCAATGGTCCACCATAGAATGGATCACCGTGTGAAGGTAGTATTAAAACCTGCTCGTCTATTTGATTTTTAAAATACTCGCAGGTGGTCAGCCACTCACCAAGGGGATTAGATGAAGGTTGATCTGGTCTGACGCTGACGTTAGGTGTAATGCGTGGAAGGTTTTGGTCGCCAGCAATGAAGACATTAAGTTCTTTGCAATAAAGACAGGCGTGCTCGGGCGAATGGCCTTTACCTACCATGACGGTCCATTCGAAGTCACCGATTCTAATGTTCTCGCCGTCGCTGATCTGACGGTAAGATGTAGGCATTGGCGTCATGAAGTTACTGCGAGCCTGGAAGCGTTCATGGAATACGGCTAGCTCTGCATCTCCGAATCCGGCAGCTTTATAGAACTCGATAGTTTCCGGGGATGGTGGCTCTTTCATCTCCGACGAAAACACGCGGCAGGATAGATACTCTGTTCGAGGCATCCAAAGATCAACCTGACATTTCCTGCATAACCATCCCGCAAGGCCGATATGATCAAGATGCATATGTGTGCCGATTACTCGTTTCACTGGTTTCGAATCCAACTCATGCTCAAGCAAGGACTCCCAGAGGGATTTAGTCTCTTGGTTTGACATACCTGTATCTACAATTGTCCAGCCGTCATCGTCTTCGAGTAGCCACAGATTAATGTGGTTCAGGCTGATGGGCAGCGGCATCCGCAGCCAGAATACCTTCGGAGCGACTTCAATGCGCCGTGCTGGTTTGGGTCGGTTGTCGAATGGATAGGTCAGATTGTTAGATCCTATTCTCATAGAGGGCTCTCCGTTGATACGGGAACCGGACGTGTAGTTCCCCTTAAAATAAGTTGTGCCTGAAACTCAAAAGCTTGAGGTTCGAGGCTCGAATCTTCAATCCCGGCGATCAGCGTCTCAACGGCTTTTGAGACCATTTCGTCGTGCGGAATTTTTACGGTTGTCAGGTTGTGGTCTTTCCAACCGGATGGAGGAATGTCACCCAGGCCGATGACAGCCAGGTCTTCAGGAACCTTGATGTTTAGGTGTTGCTTGCAACCCGCCAGAATACCGAGAGCGGTGTTGTCAGCGGAGCAAATGACCGCATCAGGCCTGGCGTCCGGATTGCTCCAGATACTCCTGATTTCCCGAAACCCGGCTTCATAGCCCTCTATACCAGAACGTTGAGAGATGATTTCGGCATCGGGATGTTCAGCAGTGATGCTGGCAATAGCCTTTGTCATTTTGATCACGATCTGGCTCTCTGGGTCTGCACTGATGAGCGCAAAACGCCTGTGGGCTTGGTCAAGGAGAGAAGTAGCAATATGTCGTCCGATCGCTGTTGCATCGATACTGACGGAGGAGGTGTTCAAAGCCAGTCCGGTGCGATTCAACAGGACGATGGGTGTTCGGGCTCGAGCGTATTCTGTGGTGACTTCAGAGGAAGGGTTGGCAGAGAAGACCATAACGCCGTCGACCTGGTACTGCAGAAAATCGCGCAGAGCGTCATCAGTTTGATGACTGCTAGCTGCAGACTGAACGATGATCTTGTAGCCATATTCCGTGAGCGCTTCCGTGATTTTTTTCAGCAGGTCTGCTGCCTTTGGATGGGTCCAGTTAGTGAAGAGAAGTCCAATCAGCTTAGATTGGCGCTTAGAGAGACTGCGGGCAATGATGTTAGGTTGGTAGTCGAGTTTCGTCGCTGCTGCCTCAATTTTCTGTCTTGTTTTCGCAGAGATGCTGGCGCCGGGTGTAAACGCCCTTGATACCGTCGCCTGCGAGACGCCAGCTAGCGCTGCCACATCTTGTGAATTGGCGCGTTTCCTGTTGATCATTGCTTAACCTCCGGGTATTGCTGAGCTTTCGCCCCATTGTCTTACTCTGTCCCAGGTTTTATTTATGGATACGATTCCAAATAAATATAGCAACAGTTGATTTACAAAAATATTAGTTCATCTAACATATTGAATTATAAATATAATATTGATCATTATATACATGTTTGTTTAGTTTGCATACGCTTGCACAAAATGTTTGAATTGACTCCGCTAAATGGGAGTTAGTCGTATGCAGAAGGGAAAGAATCCAGCACCAGGTCCACTAACCGGGGTTCGAGTGCTAAATATTGGCACCTCAATCGTTGGTCCTTGGGCTGCTTCGTTACTTGCCCACCTGGGGGCGGATGCTGTCAAGGTGGAGCGTCCCGACGGCGAATATATTCGCCTTTTACATCCGATGCAGAAGGGTATCTCAACCTGCTATACAGCGAGCAACAATCATCAGCGATCCTCAGAATTGGATCTAAAGCAGCCTGACCACCTTGATGCGGTGAAACGCCTTGGTGCAGAAGCCGATGTTCTGATCGAGAACTTTCGTCCAGGAGTGACGGATCGCATTGGGTTAGGTTACGAGACGCTGAGCGAAATGAATCCGGGTCTGGTTTACGTTTCGAGTAGTAGCTGGGGTGATGCTGGCCCCATGCGCGATAGGGCTGCGTTGGACCCGCACGTCCAGGCATTCAGTGGGTTCGGCAGTCTTAATGGGCCACCCGGCGGCGTTCCGGAAATGCTGAGGTTTGTTCATATGGATCCTGCTGGTGCAGCCGTAGTGACAGGCCTTTCTTTGTTGGGGCTGTTGCAGCGCGAACGGTTCGGTACAGCGGGTCACATGCAAACCAGTCACTTCACGATGGGTGTGGCTATGCAAATGAATCGTGCCGCCGAATCACTGCTTGCAGACGCCCCTTTGGGATTGTTGGGCAGTGCATCTTCCAGTAGCGCACCGAACCAATGCTTTAAAATGTTGGATAAGGAATACATAGCAGTCGGCTGTGAAACACAGGAACAGTGGTTGGGATTTTGTCGTGCACTAAAAAGAGATGACCTGACTAGTGACCCTAGGTTTGAATCAAACATTAATCGAGTCGAGCATCGAGATGAACTCGAGGAAATTGCCAGCGCTATCATCCAGAGCAAGCCGAAACGCTGGTGGGTCGTTCAGTTTGAGAGAGAAGGCGTGCCGCACGGGTTCAGCCTGGATTTCGAACAAATTCGACATCACCAGCAAATTGTCGAAAACGAGATGTTGACAACGATCAACCCGCCCCATCAGGGTGAGATTATTGTCGGTGCTGTACCTTGGCAATTCAGCAAAACCCACGCCAGCATAAAGTCTGAAGTCGCCGTACCGGGAGAGGATACCGAGGATTTGATTCAGAACGGTTTTGGTGGTGTCTCGATACTTCAAGGTGATTTGAACAACGACACCGAACCTCGTGCACCGCTGGAAGGCCTGAAGGTTATTGACGCGACCGAGGGTTTTTCTGGTCCGTACCTTGGGTTACTGCTCGCTGAAGCTGGTGCAGATGTCATCAAAATAGAACCGCCGCAAGGTGATTGGTCCAGGCAGTTGGCGCCGCGAACGCCATCCGGCAATAGCGCATTGTATGAAGCGTTTAACCGCAACAAGAAGAATCGTGTGATGGATCTCGAGTCTCAAAAAGGACAAGCCGAGTTGCGAGCACTGGTCGGTGATGCGGCCGTTTTTATCGAAGACTGGGGGCCTGGTGTAGCTGAGAAGAGGGGGCTGGGTTTTGACACGTTGGCGACAGGCAACCCTGGGTTGGTTTACCAGGCGCTTTCGTCATTTGGTGAAAAGGGGCCCTTGCGCGACCGACCCGGTAGTGAATTGGTGATTCAGGCGATGACCGGGTATCTTCGTTTGCTTGGCGCATTGGACCAACCTCCACTGCGAGTCGGCTCGGACATCGTCGCTACATGTACCGGTTCAGTTGCATTGATTGGCGTTCTGGCTGCGCTTTACCATCGAGAAAAAACCGGTGAGGGTCAGCGGGTCGCGACGAGTGCGCTTGGCGCCATGATGTTTCTCAGAACGAACCAGTGGGCCGCACTAACAGACCCTGATGATTGGCTCGGTGATTCCTACTGTACCAATGAGACAGACCGGCCTCACCGCGGATACCAGACCAAAGACAGACCCGTTTATATCACGCCTGCACCACACTTAAGTGAGGATGACTTTTTCAGCATGCTGGATGAGATCGGTATGCGCGATGAGTTTTGTGAGGATGCTGAGCTTGTTGAAAACTGGTGGTTCACTTTTGGGTTGGGTTATCTCGGTGGCCAGGCCAAGCCGCTCTGGGAAAAATATACAACGCGGTATACGGTTGATGAACTAGTTGCGATTCTTGAAAAGTACAGCAATATCTGGTGTGTTGAGTTTGCCGAGCTTGGGGCTCTCATGGAGCACCCTCAGGTGGTTGCAAATGATATGGTTCATCGGATAGAAGGTAAAGGGTATGTCAGGGCTCCCTGGAGTGTTCCCTGGCCATTGCCGAAATTGTTCGAAGCCGGCTCGGTGCCTGGCTAGCTGACTTCTTCGTCTTTTATCGACGGCTGGGTGCGTGCACGCAGGATCGCCTTTAGGACTTTACCATTGGCATTGCGTGGCAGTCGGGATATGACCTCAAAATCTTTCGGCACTTTGTATTTTGCGAGACGGGATTCCGCAAAAGAAGCGATCTGATCAGGGGCAAAACTTCCCTCATCTGAAATGACGACAAAAGCTTTTAGGCGTTCCCCCCATTTTTCATCAGGGACTCCAACAACCCCGGCTTCGATGACCGTCGGGTGCTGCTCTAGAACGTTTTCAATTTCTCGCGGGTAGATATTGGTGCCGCCCGAGATGACCATATCTTTTTTGCGATCAATGATATACAGATAGCCGTCGGCATCTCTTCGCGCGATATCACCGACACTGACCCATCCGTCCATGAAGGCGGCGTCGGTTTCTGCTTGATTTTTCCAGTAACCATTAAAAAGATAGGGGCTGATCGAAAATAGTTCGCCCGGCTCCTCGGGTCCGCACTCGTCGCCGGATTCGTTTCTCAGGCTTATCCGGGTTGAGTCGAAAGGGAGTCCGACGCAGTTGCGTTTGTTTAGTTGATCTGCGGGGGGAAGATTGCTGACGATGCCTGCTTCGGTAGAGCCATAGGTTTCATGCAGTAGATTATCGCCAAAATAGTCAATGATCCGTTCCTTGGTGACTTGTGGCAAAGGTGCTGCATTGGAAATAATTGAGCGAAGGTTTGTGTCGCGATATTTATCAAGGACACCAGCGCTTAGTGCAAAGATGCCATGGAAGTGTGTAGGCACCATGAAGACGCCAGTCATGCTGTCGTGATGCAGAATCGATAGAACGCTCTCAGGATCAAACCGGTTCATCAGTCGCACGTAGCCACCGAAATACAACGAAGCGAGACCGAAGACCATACCTGCACCATGACATAATGGCGCAATGGCTAAAAATCGGTCATTGTTTGAATAACATCCGTATTCCAACGCCATCCCATGCAGCGTTAAAACTCTAGATCGATGTGAAACCAGCACCCCCTTCGGGCGTCCGGTGGTGCCTGAGGTGTATGGGATGGTGAATACATCTCTTTCAGACACCTCGGGGAAAGCGGTTGTTGAATCTGCGTTGCTCACCCAGGAATCGATCCCGGAGCCGAGCTTGATGATCTTTTCGATACTGTGGAAGGAACGATTCTGTAATCGCTCGAAGTTCTCGTCATCTGTAAACAAGACCCGAGCATCTGCATCATCACATATGGCCGTGATTTCATCAGCGCTCAGTGCGGGGTTAATGGTTGCCAGAGCCACACCCGCCTGTGAGGCGCCACAGACAACTTCCAGATACTCTATTGAATTGTTGGCGACAATGGCGGCGTGAGAACCAACAGGCAGTTTTAGATCAGTAATGAAACCGCTCGTGATCTTGTCGATTCGAAAAACAAGTTCCGCATAACTTCGTGAGCCCTGAGAATCTGTTATGGCGACCTTTTCCGGGTTGGCCAACATCGACGCTCTTATTCCGCTGACTAGAGACATGGAAGGGGTAATGGTTGGGGAGCCGTCAGTCATCTTAACCTTCAGAACGATTTAGAGTCTGGAAGATTGAACACACGAAGCGCATTCTCTCGCATTAACAAGGCATGAGACTCCGGTTTTAGGCCTAGATTATTGACTTCTTGAACTGCTCGTTCAGGGGATATCACAGGCCAGTCGGTGCCAAACATTACCTTGTGTCGACCTATTGTATTGGCATAGTGAACGTACTGTTCCGGCCAATAGCGAGGGGCGTAAGCATCACCGGCAGTGAAAACATTTTCGTGCTTCCAGCACATTGCGATCATTTCATCGGTCCATGGAATGCCTATGTGTATGCCGATAATCCGAAGGTCTGGGAAATCGATAGCCACCTGGTCTAGTAAAATAGGCCGTGCAACGGAAGGCAATCGGCGTACACGGTTGTAGACCAGGTTCTGTCCTACTTGCATCATAATGGGGATATCAAGTTCGCAGCACTTAGCGTAGTACGGGTAAATTTGCGCAGCATCCGGCGGCATTGAAAACCAGTGAGGGTACCAGTGAGCACCGACAAACCCGTGTTCCTTGACGGCAACTTCAAGTTCCTTCAGTCCCTGCATACCCCGAGTTGGATCTATGCCCGCCAGGCCAGAAAACCGATCTGGATGTGCTTCACAGACTGCCTGAACGTAGTCATAGGGGACCTCAAATGAACCTCTAATGTTCAGGTCGCCACCTCGAACCCCGATAAGGAGTGAACGCTCAATCCCGGCGTCATCCATCTTCAACAAATAGTCTTCAATGCTGACGCCATCGCGCATGTCTTCTGGCATTCTGACTTGTTCTTTGAAATCGTCGTCAATGCCCATTCTGTCTTCCTCAACGACCTGTGGCGTATAGAGGTTACAGACGATGTCGATGTAGTTGCCCATGGTGCAAACCGGTTTTTCCTGAGACAGATTTTCAACGCAATACGTGATTGACGCACTACGGCTGCTCAAGTTCTTTAATGCTGATGCAGCACTCTAAGAGGGGTTGCAGTATGCTGTCAACAAATTCTTTAATATGATCCAAAAGTTCACATACAAGAATAAATAAAAATATATTAAGCTATGATTCCTCGCTGTGCCCGAGTTGCCATATAGCCTGACGCATTTTTTTAATGATCTGAGTCCGATTGGTTTTGATTCGCTCGGATAAGCCACCCACTGCTACGACAAGGGTTCTATCGAGCTGGCTCATAGGCAGGGCCATAGCAATCGCGCCAGTGTCTGTCAGCACGCGGTCGTACGCTTCGACGTACCCGTTTGATCGTGCGGCTTCTATTTCTGCTTTTAACATATCGATATCCACGCGTTCATCGGTTCGTGTAGTGCGGCGATTGGCACGCTGTGCCAGTTTTTGAATGTCCTCGGTGCTTCGAGTCGCTAGCTGCGCGATACCGACGGCGGTGGCGAAAATTGAAATAGTCTGACCTTCGCGAATGGTTAGGGAGATCGGGAAAGTACCTGGGATTACGGTAATAAACTGCATGGCTAGGCCGTTCGGCATGCAAAGTGTGATGGTCTCTCCAGTGAGTTTATGGAGCTCATCAAGCATGCTGAGCGTGTCTCCTTCTCCAAGCAACAGACGTGGTAGCCATTCGCCCAACTGAGTCACCCTGAGAGAAGGGAAGTAGCGCATGGTGTTTGAATCCAGCGTTAGATAACCAAGGCTAACCAGGCTTTTAAGCAACGCGTCGGCGCTAGATTTGGGGTAATTGAGGTATCTACAGATTTCTGTCGCCGTTAGCGGCGCTTGTTGGTCCCGAAACAGCTCGAGCACACCAAACACTCTGTCTGCAGATTTGATGACGTCTTTTGACATGGAAATTCTCCTGTGTCCGCATAGTATAGTTCATATATATGAAAGATAGAAATATATATAAGAATTAATTGACAGTAGATGGCAACAGTCTTAGTCTGTGAAAAGTCGGCGGGATAGTCTCGTCACGTGTTGGACAACCAACTGGTTTTGAGTAAAAAAAATCTAGGCCTCGACGCGGGCAGGAATGCTCTTGTGATTTCTGATCGGTGGCCACATGAGGGAGTTATTCATATGAACAATCGAAGTAATGCAGCGAAGTTATTTGCACTGGCGATTGCTGCGACAGCATTATTAGCAGCGCCAATCTCATATGCGGAACAGCAGAATGTAATTGAAGAAGTCGTAGTGACAGCTCGGAAAACGGAAGAGTCATTACTGGAAACGCCTTTTGCTATCACGGCACTGACTGCTGAAGACATTGAGTTGAAAGGTATCAATGAATTGACTGATGTGGTTTCGTTTTCACCAGGGTTCTTTTATGCAGAAAGCTCAGTGGGCAAGAACAGCAGAGAACATCGCCGGCTGATCTTCAGAGGCATGAACCCAAGAACTGACTTACCGCACCGTGCAGCGGCGACGCTTTTTATTGACGGTGCTTCGTCGTTAGGTGCGGAATTCGGTGCGATTGAAAACATTGAGCGCATTGAAGTCTTAAAGGGTCCGCAAGCGGCGCACTTTGGACGTTCAACTTATGCCGGCGCAATTAACATTATTACCAAGAACCCAGCAGAAGAATTCACCGCCAGAATTTCAGCAGATTTTGGTGAGTATGGTCACCAACGTGTTGGCGCTTCTGTAGAAGGTGCGCTGACGGACTGGCTGAGTGCGCGGGCGACAGTCAGCGATTATGAGATGGACGGGATGTACAGCAACTCGACTGTCGCCGGAGAAGACCTTGGTGCTCGGTCCACAGATGACTATTCTTTGACCCTTTTCTTCCAGCCTTCCGATTCTTTCGATATGAAGGTTCGGTATCACGAATGGGAAGACTCCGACGGCCCTGACGCGGCGACGCTGTACGACCACAGAGTTGGTTCGGGTGGAGAATTCCACAACTGTACAGGTGGTGGCCAAATCAGCCGTTATAAAGAATACAGCACTGAGGCTGACTTGAATTTCTTCAGCAGCTTCGGCGCAGCCCCAACTGTCACACCGACTTTTATTTGTGGCAAGGTTCCTGAACCTAGGTCAAGTCACATTGGCATGGACACTGGATCAGTCCGAGCTAATCAAATGCGTGTTAATGCCTCTACTGATTGGGGATTGATGCCCAATGCGGTTGTACCGGATCATTTTGGCCTTGAAAGAGAGGCAGAAGAGATTAGCGTCGTTATGAACTATAACTTCGATAATGGCATGAATCTCAATTTCATCTGGGCTGAGCATGAGGATTTTTACAGTACGATGAATGACCTTGATCGTCGAGAGACTGAAGGGCTCTACCTCCTCGGGTTGGGTGGCGATATGTTCGGCGGGTTTGGTGCAAACCATCCGGCGGATGCTCAGGACCTTAGAATGAACGCGTTGGAAGACAGCTCGTGGGAAATTAGACTGACTTCCGATAGGGATAAGCGCTTTCGCTGGATGATTGGATACAGTGACACCGAGCTTGAGTTTGCGACCCAGACTACCGGTTCATTGATTGTCTACTTCCCAACAGACGGGATTGACAACACGATGGTTGAGTACCCTGTCAACTACAACCCATTCTCCATATTCAGCGGCGCGCCCACTAATATTAACGCTGGTTTCGGCAGATCAACCTCCGGAGACGGGGTGATTTGGGCGGATGTGGAGACCACTGCGGTATTTGGATCAATAGAGTTTGATGTCACGGACAAATTAACACTGAGTCTTGAAGTACGACGTCAGGATGATGAGGTTACTGAAGGTCAGTATAAGTATGTTTTTGTACCGGGTGATGCTGAGGGTGCTTTCCATCGACCACTGCTACCCAGAGATGACGGGCTTTCTGATAACTTCAAGAGCACGCTGCCAAGATTCATTATCGACTATAAGCCTTTCGATGAGACAACTATTTATGCCAGCTACTCTGAAGGAACCCGTCCAGGTCTATTCAACGCTAGCCTCTCTGGCTTGTCGCCCACAGAGTTGGCTCAAATCAAGCAGCAGACTGGGTCAGGTGTAGAAGTTGATGAAGAAGATTCAGAGAATATCGAAATTGGACTCAAGACCTCATTTTCAGAGGGACGTGGCTTCGTTACCGTAACCGCTTATAAAACCGATGTTGAAAATGTCCAGTCACCAATATTTGCCGCTGCGTACACGGATGATAATGGGGACGCACAGGTTATTTCGGGATCCATTGTTGGTCAGGGCGCTAGTGCGGAGCTAAGTGGTATTGAAGTTGAGGGTGGGTACATCTTTAATGACAACTGGTCTGCAGAATTCACTTATGCCTACAATACCAGCGAGATTGGCAGAGGGTTCTTCAGTGCAGATGCTTTTGACATCCTTGGTGATTCGAACTTCGTTCAAGGTAACCCATTCTCGCGTTACCCGGAAAACAGCGGTACGGTTTCTATTGATTACAACATGAGCCTGAGAGCCGGTTGGGAGATGTTCGCGCGAGCAGATGTGATTTATACCGACAAAATGTATGCATCACAGGCGAACATCACGCATACAGGGTCTGGCACAAAGCTGAATCTGCGAGTGGGCGTCACGACAGGTAAATTCAGGGCCGAGCTGTATTGCCTGAATTGCACAGACGATCGTCAACCCAAAGGTCTGCAGTATCTGTTTGATTTTTCAGGTATCAGTGGTGCATTTGGTGATGTTCCTGGTGGCCTTGGTAACGGGCGTGGCTTGTCTATAGCGCTGGCAGATAAAGCAATGGTCGGGTTTAGAGCTTCTTATACCTTTGGTGGTGGAGATTAATAAGCTTTGATTTGAGTTCCCCCTAAAAAGCTACTGAATGACTCCGGTTGTTCGGTAGCTTTTTAGTTTTTATGAAGTAAAAAACCCAGCACTTAGTACTTTACTGAGTTTTAATGTCTCCTTGACCCTCTCTAAATGGTTCTTAAACATGGACTTTGATCTCCCGGAAGAAACACGAATGCTGCAAGATGTTGTTCGACGGTTTGTCGATGACGAGTTGATGCCACTAGAGCAAAGTCTGCCTAATCGGCCGAACTCCTTAGATTTGCCGCACGATATCAAAAAACGCCTGGTCTCGATGATTGAGTCTATGGGGCTTGCGGCACTTGATGCGCCGGTAGAAATCGGTGGTGCTGGGCTTGGTCTCCTTGACAGTTGTATTGTGATTGAGCAAATCCACCGGTGTACCGCAGGGCGAGGTGTTTTCGCGATGCGATTCGCACCGGTGCTATACGATCTGGGCACGGATGATCAGAAAGAAAAGTATCTTTACCCCACAGTCCGAGGAGAACTTCAAGGCGCCAGTGCATTTAGTGAACCGCAGGCAGCGGGTGATTTAGCAGGTATCCAGACCACAATGGAGAAGAATAGTGGTGGATGGGTGCTCAATGGTTCCAAATGTTGGATTTCTTACGCTGACATTGCAGATTATGTCTTAGTACTGGCCCGTCAAAAGGGTACAACACGCCACGAAGGGATGACCTGGGTTATCGTCGACACAGGAACACCCGGGTTTTCACTTGGCCGTGAGCAGAAAATGATACACGGGCACTCTACGTTCGAGCTATTTCTTGAAGATTGCCATGTGCCGGATGAACAATTGCTTGGTGAGCCTGGTAAAGGCTGGGGGGCTGGAACCTCGTTTTTGTACTCGAGCCGCCTTCAGATATCAGCCAGAGCCCTGGGTATCGCGGATCGGTGTTTAGAACTGGCTATTGATTACGCAAAACAGCGCCAGACATTTGGTAAACCACTGGCGTCTAGACAGGCGATCCAATGGATGATCGCGGAATCTTCCATTGATCTGCATGCTGCTCGATTAATGGTTTACGAGGCAGCTTTGCGAGCGCAAAACGGTGAGCATGTTATTCAGCAGACAGCCATGGCTAAAACCTTCGCAACGGAAATGGTCGGACGAGTAGTTGATCGTGCTGTGCAAATTCATGGTGCCGCAGGTCTATCCGATGAAACTATTTTGGAAAGGTGTTACCGGGATGTTCGACCAATGCGAATCTATGAGGGTTCTGCTGAAGCGATGAGGAGTGTTATTGCGAATGATCTTTTACGATGATGGGGTGTGCTAATGGTTGATGATCAGGGCACCGCAGGGGGCATGAATCTGCCTTTGGGCGGGTTAACTGGCTTAGACATCGGTGTGATCGCTTTGTACCTCGCGGCAATGTTGGTGATGGGGGTAACGATAGCCCGGCAGCAGCGTTCGACTAACGACTTCTTCGTTGGTGGGCGTAGCATGCCAGCTTGGGCTGTTGGTATCAGCTTATGTGCAACGGTCATGTCGACTTTGCTCTATCTCGGACAACCGGGAGAAATGTTCCGAACGGGTCTCAGTTTCCTCACCAGACAATCTCCGATTCCCCTGGTGCTGATTGTGGTTTGTTTTGTCTGGATACCCTTTTTCATGCGTCTGAAGCTCACCAGCGCATACGAATACCTTGAATATCGATTCAATTATACGACGCGCATAATGGCAGCTATCTTTTGCCTGCTGCTTATCTTTGGCTGGATTTCCGTTGTGGTACTGACTGCATCAATAGCGCTTGTCGAGATCATCAGGATTGATCTTGCCTTACCCTTTGTGGAAGGGGCTGATGGTTCGGTCTACACAGTAATTTTATGTGTTGGTTTGTTTTCAATTCTTTATACGACCTTGGGTGGTATTCGCGCAGTTATTTGGACTGACGTCATTCAATTTGTGGTTTTGCTGATCGGGGCTCTTTTCACGATGGCCGTCGTTGCCTGGATGACTCAGTCAAATGTTGGTGATTGGATTGACGCGTCTGAACAATATAAACATGAAGAGGTTCAGTGGTTTGATTGGGATGTGCGCAATCGAACGACAGTTTTCGCTATCAGTGGCAGCCTGTTTATGTGGATGGTTTGCACCCATGGCGCGAATCAAATGGCGTTGCAAAGGTACTTTGCCGTTCGCGATGTAAAATCCGCGAGGTGGAGTTATGTGATCAGCGCCGTTGCTGCCGCTGTTCTTGGCGTTATCCTGGCAGGTGTTGGTATTTCTCTGATGTACTTCATCCAAGAATTTGATCTTCCTGCCAAAGTGGGTATTGCATCAGAGATAGCGTCTGTTCGAAACGTGTCTCAGGATGCAGTGTTCCCTCAGTTCATCAGCTATTATTTACCGAGTGGTCTAAAAGGATTGGTCGTCGCTGCTCTTTTTGCGGCAGCTATGTCGACGATTGACTCAGGTGCTAATTCTGCCTCGACCATCTTGACTGTAGACTTTTATCGTCGGTGGCGGCCTGGGTCTGAAGACGAAAAATTGGAGCTAAGACGAGCCAGGAAATTCACGGCGGCAATGGGGCTATTTATCGTGGTTTATACTATCGGTTTGTACGAGTTGTCCAAAGGCAGCGACATTATTTCGCTGGCCCAAAAAGGCTTTAATTGTTTTCTTGGACCGTTGGGGGCTTTGTTCGTACTTGGTATGTTCGTCAAACGCGCCACCCCTGCTTCGGTCATTCCCGCAGTCCTAATCGGTGAAGCTGTTGGGATTGGCACGAGCTATAGCCGTGAAATCTTCGACGTCAGTTTTTCCACCCACCTGGTGATACTGACTGCCTGGCTGGCGACTTTTCTGAGTGCACTGGCGATCGGATTGGTTTACGAGAAGGCAACGGGGATAAGGTTAACTGAGGAGCAGGAGGCCCTGATGTGGGTTAATGTCGTTAGGTCTGAGGATGCGCCCTGATTAGTGCTCTCAGCGCGACAACATTTTCGGGCAGCATCAAATTGTAATGTTCACCGCCACGAGATTCCCGGAGTTCCTTAAACCGTTCCACTCCTAATATCTTTCCGAGCGTGTCGGGTGCATCGAGTGCCCCGTCGATCAGGATATGCGGAACATGAATGCCTTTGGGTGAAAATTCTGCGTTCAGTGACTGGCACAATATCCTTCGCCCAACCATGGCAGCAGCGTGAGAGCGCTGCCCCCTGTTCCCGCCCACGGCTGAGGTGGCAGAAGTCACCATGATGATGCGGTGACCGTGTGCTTCCATCAACGGAGTAAGTGCGTAGGCGAGCCGATACCTGCGCACGCGCCAATGACGAGGCAGACAGGATGGGTCATTGTGGTTTCCGTTTATTGTGCAAGTAGCGCCGGGTAGCTTAGGGTCTAGTCACAGAACCGGCAAAGACGCGTCGACTTTCCGAGTACTATTCGCCATGAGATGTGCCTCCCCATGAACGTAAACAGTGGCTGGGGTTTGTATGAAGCCACTCATTGTCCAGGTTGTGGACAATACAAATGATTAAAGGTGTTTTCTCAAGATTACAAAAGGCGCCACATGGTCTAATCTAGGCCAATGGAAACGGAAGCGCTAAAAGAGTATTTCCCTCATCGTGTTATCAAACGGAAGGTTCGGGAGGTGGCGGTGAAGAGAGTTCGAAAGGACCTGATCCTTAATGGTAAATCTGAAGAAGACATCTCTGAGGCAGACTTGGAGTATCTGTTGGCGGATGCAGAGGAGTCTGTCTGGTCAGACATTAAGCAGACTTCGCTGATGGGCGTGTTGGCCATGCTTGGGCTGAGCTTAGTCTGATGTCGCTGTATCGCTTCGCACGCACCAGCGCGCTGTTGGCTTTCGCAGGGAAATACCGCCTGAAGATATTCTACATGTTGGCGGCGATTGCCTTTGCCCTGGTAACGGCCTGGCTTTACACAGATGTGGCAGCTTATTTGCAGGTCCACTTCCCTCAGTGGGCACTGCTGGCTTTATTGGTAAAAACCGTTGCCGTCTATGGTGCGTTGTTTTTTCTGTTGTGGCAGATTAAGCCCTCTGAATGGCGCAGCCGGCCAGAGCCTGCGTTGCAACTCGACAGTACGGCGGAACCGTCGAAACTCGACGAAATCGCCCAAAAAGAAACGTTAAGTAAACGCAAGGATACCATCCTCCATCGATAGTGCAGAACAGCATCTTCTTTAAACAAAATGTAAGCATGAAGATTGGTGAGAATATGAATTCTCACAGGGATATTCGGCCACTAGGCATAGTATCGAAACAGCATCCGTTGGCCTTTATTTCGTGAGATGTGCTCGGCTGCTGCCGTCTTAACGTCGCTAATTCTTCCTTTTCGCGGTCTGACCTTGGGGGCTAGTGCCCTTAGATTATATCGTTCAAGATACATGAAACTAGAGGGTGTCGAGTGATGACGCCATCCTTATTCGATAGGAGACAAACATGAGCGAGTCATCTTCAGTGCTTTATGAAGTTCAACAGAGTGTCGCTACGATCACCCTTAATCGGCCTGAATCGCTAAATGCGATGACCAACGGCCTGATGAAAGACCTCGTTGACACTCTGGCGAGAGTTGAAGCAGATAAATCAGTTCGCGTCGTCGTGATTACTGGCAGTGGTCGTGGTTTCTGTGCCGGCGCTGATCTTGCCGGTCAAGCAAGCGCCAAACCGTCTGATCCAAAACCTGACGGCAAAGTTGACGACCACTTCAACGGTGCGATGCGGGCGATTTATAATTCTTCTGTGCCAACCGTCGCGCGTGTCAACGGTGCGGCCGCCGGTGGCGGGTTCGGTTTGGCGCTTGCTTGCGATATTACAGTTGCAGCAAAAAATGCGTTTTTTGTCGCAACGTTCGGGCCAAAATTGGGGATTGTTCCTGACCTGGGTACCACTTGGAATTTACCACGTAAAGCAGGTCGTGCTAGAGCCCTCGGCCTTGCAATGCTCGGTGATAGAATCACTGCCGAACAGGCAGAAGCCTGGGGATTGATCTGGAAAGCTGTTGACGATGATCGGCTGGATGCTGAGGTCGAGCTGATCACCAAAAAGCTCGCTCGTACATCCGCAGATGCCATGACGCGGATTCGATCAGTAACCGATGCAGCACTGGATAATAGTTTCAGCGATCAGCTGGACCTGGAGATGGAGCATCAGGCCGTGCTCATCCCAAAGAACATGACTGAAGGTGCCAGGGCCTTTATGGAAAAACGGGAGCCTGAGTTTTCTGGTAGAAATTAGCGCGTACTAACGAAATCTAGCTCACTACTTGATCATGCTGTGATGTTACAAACCCGGCCTGGCCTTAAGATCTTCTCGGCGACCAACCCCACCAGATTTAAGTTAGTAGATCCGCATCAATAGTGTCGTTGGTCATCCTGGAAAGATGCGAGCTGTATTAACTAATTCAAATAGCAGCTAATCTTTCAAAAAAAATCAGTCCCCTCTTGGGTAGTTGGGGCTGGAAATGAGCACAAAAAGCATGGTGCAGGGTTGTGCTGAATTATTGCGCCAGGCGTGGGCTGTTGCACGCTGGACAACAATGTCCCCCACCTTTAAATCGACACTCCCGGTATCTAGTTCCAGGGTAATTTCACCTGAAAGAACAATCCCATAGTCGATTGTTGCCGTTGTATGCATCCCAGGATTATCAGGGTCCATTGCGTCGCCGGTGTTGAACCGCGCCGCAGCTGCGGCGTGTTGCTCATTGAGGGAAGGGTTATCGCCCTCTGGCATAAAGGTAAAGACACGGACCCGAGATCCCCCTGCAGGTGGTTCCAGATTAAATTTCTCGCCTTTTACGGGATCAGTATTGTTAGTCGTTGATTCTGCCGGGTCATCTATCCAAATTTCCTCATCAATAGCACGACCAAGATCGAGTACTCCGGGCGTGGGTCCATCATGCAGGAAGTACGATTTTCCATCCTGATCCAGTGCGGTCACTATTCTTCTTGCGGTCATTTATGATCCCCTTCATTCTGTTTTTGAGAGCCAGCGTTTCTCTCGTTACATTGTTGTCCTAACCGTGAACATATCGGGAACTGGGGTTACTGGCCAGTGCTTCCAATATAGTTAAAGGTAGCACGATTGACGTATCACCTAAGTGATCAACCCAGCCGCATGTACGATCGCCGCTGGATTTTCTAAGCAAACTCACTGCGCTCGTACCTCGCACTCGCCTGCTTAATCGATCGGATGGGTTGTATGCTTCATGAAAGCGCGAAGCCTTATGCAAGATACTCAGCGCAACAGGCAGCGCTTCAACTTGTACAGTTCGATAGCACTGCATGCGATGAGACGCTCCTGAGGGTGCGGAAGAAGACTTTAGTTGTCTTTGATGAGCTTTGATTTGGTTTGCTTTTAGTTTACCTTTAATTGGAAGATGGCTTTCCCTCAACCGCTGAAATCATCTTCTGATCTCCGTTCATTCCAGAGGTTCTTAATGAGCTACTCCGACATCAGTTCCCATAGCCATTCAACACCACGCCATACCACGGGTTATCTCGCGGCGGGTCCATTGGATGGGCCATTAATTATTTTCACCCACGGATGGCCAGAACTATCTCGAAGTTGGCGTCATCAACTTCCTTTTTTTGCCGCTATGGGCTTTAGAGCAATTGCACCGGATATTCGCGGCTACGGTAATTCGTCGGTTTATCCTGAACACAAAGACTACAGCGTTGAATGCGCTATTTTGGATATGGTGGAACTACATGACGCGCTTGGTGGTACTAAAGCAGTTTGGGTAGGCCATGATTGGGGAAGTCCTATTGCCTGGGGCATGGCGGCTCATCATCCGGAGCGGTGTCATGGGATTGCTTCGCTGTGTGTGCCCTATGCTGCGATTGATCGAGGTTACGACGTAACGGTGCCATTGATTGATCGAAGTGTTTACCCAGAGGATGATTATCCGCTGGGACAGTGGGAGTATATGGGTTTTTATGAGGAAAATTTCCAACGCGCGACGGCGCAGATGGACGCTAACGCCAAAAACATGGCTCAATTGATATTTAGAAAAGGCAGTGCCGAAGGGCGGGGTTTGCCTACCGGTACAGCCATGGTGCGAAAAGACAATGGTTGGTTCGGTGGTTTATCAGCGGCACCGGATGTGCCGATGGACGAAGACGTTATTACAACCGAAGATCTCGGGGTCTATACCGAAGCGCTACAACGCAACGGTTTTTTTGGCCCGAACTCCTGGTACATGAATCATCAAGTGAACGCCGCCTTTTTTGACACATTGCCAAATGCGGGAAGAATGGATTTACCAGCGCTGTTCATCCACGCTCGATACGACTATACCTGCGAAACGGTTGATTCCCGATTGGCTGAACCAATGCGCACACTTTGTTCCAATCTAACTGAAACAACCATAGATTCAGGTCATTGGATGGCTCAGGAGAAACCAATGGATGTAAATCGAGACATTGCCAAGTGGCTATTTACAGTAGTACCTGAGCTGGCTTAGGGCGCCGCGATAGTCGTAAACGTTGTCGAAGCCCGTTACTCGATGCGCTGTATCAATGAGAGCTTTCATGCCCCCATGAAAGATTTTTTCCTCAACTGTTTTTTCCTCAACGGTAAGTTTCATCGCTTTCCCCACGCTGGTGCTTCACCCGGACTGACCCGGAAAAGTTCGCCATAACAGGCTGCCTGATTCAGCGGCGAACCGCGAAACGTAATGTTATGCACAGGCTTGTGTTTCTTGCCGTTTTCTTTCCAGCCCTTTGATACACTTAATGCCTGCCTCAGTCCTCGCGAGACCCAATGACAGATATAAAGCTTGAACGT
>JABJED010000200.1 GCA_018665025.1 Gammaproteobacteria bacterium | reverse complement strand
GAGATGAAGAAGAAAAAGAGGCCAGAGTGAATTGGCTGATGAATGCCTTGAGTGCATCACCTGAGCAAAGGGATGTGCGGGTGCATGATGGCCCAATCCTTTGGAAAATTACTATGACTCCTGAAGGACAGCGGGTGATGATGGCCATAGACAACCAAATTTATGGCCGTTGCGATCCTCCTCCGCAGCCTGAATGTATTCACAGCGATAGTGAATGTGGTGACATGTACGGATGGGAGGCTCCGTGTCCACCTTACGGTTATTCCACGTGCTACGACGATCTCTTCCCCTGCCCGTCGTAAATAAATGATTGACCACAACGGACTCATTGAAAAAACCAATACCATACTCCACACAGTACATAGAACGCCTCTTTACGCTACAGCGTATACCTACGCTAAACCCTCTCTTTACCCCTCCGATGTGACCCCCATCACATTCAAAAGTTGAGCCACCACCCTAACAGCGGTATTCTTGGGCCATAACCCAAGGAGAATTCTATGAGCGACTTTCAATCATTCCGTGATGCTGTTCTAGAAGATGACGATCTTCAAGAACAAGTTATATCCATCGTCAATACAGCAACTTCCAATGGGTCAGGGATGGGTGATGGCATAGCCACCCTTGCGAAGACTCATGGCTTTACCATTACATCAGATGAGGTCTATGCCCATCAGGACTTCCTGGGACAAGATGGTGACTTGACGGACTTTGAACTGGAGTTAATTAGTGGGGGTCAGGGAACTGATCAGGGCTGCTAACCCCATTGATTCCAACCGCTTAACCAAATCCTCAGCCCTAAGATGCGTATAGCGCAGTAGATTCCCTTATAAACAGTTCTATAATTTAACGACATATCAGATTAACGATATATCAGAAGACCATTGATAGATCAGTAAAAGATCATAGGAGATATAGATCATGAACCGTTTCACTCCTGTTGTTGCAAGCCTTCTTCTTCTAGGCGCTTATCCTATATCCGCACAGGATATTTCTGTAGAAGATACCGTTAACTTTGATCTAAGGGCCATCGGCCAGACCCAAGGCGCTGGCGTTCCCAATGCTGTCGGTTTAGGCGCTTTTGTTCCGCTGCATAAAACCTCCAATGCGGTCACCTATGTCGATATAGAAGTCAAAGGTAATGTGGCTGACCGATCAGGGGATAGCAGTATCATCAATACCGAAGTCGCCGGCACCACGCCTTCTTCTTCTACCCGTCTGGGTTATCGACGGTTAAATGAATCAGGCCAGATGTATGGCGTCTATGCAGGCTATGACACCAGAGAATTAAAAGCAGGACCAGTGGATACCACTGTAGTGGTCACTGACCCCAGAACCGTTGACTTCCAGCAGGCGGCAGTCGGTGCTGAGTTTGTCTCCAACCAATGGCGCTTTGATGTGTATGCCCTGATTCCTACAGGGGCTACCGAACAGATACTTAACAGTCATTACCTAGTTGGTGCGCTGGATACCTATGGGGCAGATGTCGGCTGCCAGATCAATGACAAAACCAAAGTCTCAGTGGGTTACTACTATCAGCACGGAGATTTAAACGAGGCGGATGGAGGTGGCGTCTCAACGGGTCTTAACTATGACATTACCAATAACCTTACCGCTGGCCTTAAAGTCTCCTATGACGATGCTTTTGACACCCGTGTCATGGCGACCATCAACTGGTCACTTGCTGATCTTTTAAAAGGAGATGAAGATGAAAAAGAGAGAACCACAAACATGTTGATGAGCGCGATGAGCGCAACTTCGGGTAATAGAGATGTGCGACTCCACGACGGGTTTTTCGGTGATATTGCGAATTGGTTCGCGGGAGCTGGCGCGTCAATCGCGCAATTTGGCTGCACATTTATATCGCTAGAGTGTTGGACACGGGAGTGCTTCTGCAATAGTTGTGCATTAACCGAGCCCATGATGGGTATGTGCGCAGCGTGGCCCAGTGGCCCTGAACCAACCAGCAAACCAGCTAATTGGCCGACTGGCGCGTGTTGGCCGACAGCAATAAATGGGGGTTGCTATTGAAGGCAGCAGGTAGACCCAGTAGCAAAGAGCGCTCACAACGTAGCAGCGCATAGGTAGGGCGGTATACCCAACAGATTCAG
>JABJED010000199.1 GCA_018665025.1 Gammaproteobacteria bacterium | reverse complement strand
CCTGCGGTCCGACATGCTGAAGTGGGGATACTGCAAAATTGAAAACGCACTTTCTGATCACCAGGTGGCCATTATTAGGCAGCGCGTTCTTGAGCAAGCAGAAGGCGAAAGGCTTGCCGGTATCGCGCAAAAAACCCCGAGCGGACAAAACATCAATTGCTGTGTTAACAAAGGACGGTGCTTCGAAGGACTAATAGAGCAACACCCATCCGTAGTCCAAGGGGGCGGATTGGTAGAACAACTGGTCACAGAAGCGCTGGGACCTAACTGGATATGTACCTCTCTTATCGCCTCAATCTCTTTGCAGGGCGGAGTACCACAGGCTTTACATCAAGATCAGGATATCGCGCTTGATTCAAGAAGCCCGTTAACGATTAATATACTTACGCCGATCACCGACATTGACGAAACCAACGGTGGAACGCTTGTTATCCCCGGTAGCCATCTTGTCTTGTCAGCCGCGGTTCGAAATCAAAACCCTGTCGGCAAACTGCCGCCAGCGATTAATATTGATGCCAGGGCGGGCACCATGATCATCACTGATGGTCGACTGTTACACGGTACGGGTGTTAATCACACAGCATTGCCCCGCATCGTTATGCTCAACGGTATGCAACATCCGTTAATAAGGCAGCAGGAAAATTGGATGCTGTCAGTCAGACCTGAAGTGCTAAAACGAGCGAGCCCGAAACTCCTTCAGCGCATGGGCTATCAAGCAACGAATGCTGCACAAACCAATGAAGGTCACGGGTTCGGCGCCAGAGGCTTGATGGAAGAGGCTGCCGGTTCTACCGTGGATTTTCGGTTAGCGGCTGATAGCGGCGAATACCACCGTGTCGGTGAGTTAGGGCCAAATTCTACAAAACAAGAACTCAATGCTTCCTTTACCTTACGGGATGTCGTCAGCAAGGCCCGGGCTAGCGGCCAGAGCGCACCGGTGGGTATCGGAGGAGCGAAAATAAACCCCTAGTCGCAGCACATTATCAGTCCTTCAGTATGATTAGGACTGCGCCGGGATTTCTTCTCGGCCCTCTTTCTGAGCCAAAATCTGAGCCTGCACCTCTGCAACTTTCTGTTCCGTTAGCGGGTAGTTCCAGAATAACGGCATGGCAACGAATTTGAATAACGCCGGGATAATCGAATAGGTAACGGCCAACATCAGCAGCGAGAACGGCGTGTTGGTCGTGTCTCTTGGATCTGCCAGGGAATCAAACCCCCAGAACACGACGAGACCGGTACCAATAAAAAGCCCCAGGGCATAAGCAAGTTTTCGCGTCATCGACCAAATAGAGAAATAGGCTCCGCCTTGACGTTTACCTGTCATGCTTGAATCGAGATCAACCACATCAGCCGCCATCGCATAAGGCAAGGCTGATAGTGCACCAATTGAAGACCCTTTCAGGCACATGATGACAATAAAAAACAGAAACTTACCGGTCGGAATACCTTCAAAATAGGCAACTGATGATGCGTAGGCTTCTTCCGGCAGAAAGGTCAGCAGGTTCGAAATCTGAAGGGCATCAAACCAAACCAGGGGCGCAATAGCGATCAGCGGAATTAAGGAAGCCCATAAAGCATACCAACCGATCGCAACCATCGTCGCCCTGTGCTTGCCTATCCGACGAGAGAGTTTGAACCACAGTGGAATGGCGATAAGTTGTGACAAAAAATACGGCGCCAGATAGAACCCGAACAAATCACCTGCAAGCAGGACGTGTTTCACAAAAAAGAAACTCAGGGTGTTGGTCATCGCCGCGCCAATCGTCGAGAACAAAAATGCAATCACCAGACGCCGATAAGGTTCGTTCTTCCATACGTACTTCAAACTGTCTTTTAGCGAGAGGTCGTCTTTTTTGGTCTCGGTCACCTTGAACTCGGGTACCGAGAACACGGCGTTGATCACCAGGATCGGCATAATGATGGCTATCGCCAGAGACAAAAAATACACAGCGTCCGTAGGTTTGCTGTACCCGAAAAAGAAGATGATTGCGGGCGTGAACGCACCAACCAGCGATCCCGTGACCGCAAAGCCCTCGCGCCAACTGGTCACCAGTGTGCGCTCGTGATAATCAGGGGACAATTCTGCCCCCCATGCACTGTAAGGAACATCCTTAATGGTTGAGCCCACATAGGTAACGACCAGCATCATCAACATCCAGGGGTAGCCAGAGCTAAAAGTTAAACCAAGCAGGCTCACCTCGCGAAAGGTGATCGGCGGGATGAACAACATGCAGATGCCAAATATGTAGATCGGCATACCTAACAGGACGAACGGTTTTCGTCTCCCCCAGCGAGTTCTAAGCCGATCGGACAGAAATCCGACGATCGGGTCAGTGACCCCATCAAAAACTCGAGCTAGAACAAGAACGAGCCCCACAAAAGCAAGACCGAGACCGAACCCTTCGCTATCTGCATAAACGGCGGGCAAGTAAACGGCCATCGGAAGTCCGACCATCGCCAACGGCATGGCCGGCGCGCCGTAAGATGCAAGCATCCATGAGTTCAATACACCTGGCTTGTATTCTTTCACCTCTAGCCCTTTATCCAATAGCTCAGCTCTAAGATATCACAGCAAAATACTCATATGATTCCTTTCCGGTCAACGGTTATGGCAATGTGCTGCTTTCCGGTAGCCCCTTACCTAGAGGCACCTTGAAACCGGTTTGTTTACTACCAAGAGCCAGGCTCAAATTAGGGCCAGGCTGCAACGATGTTCACACAAGACTCATCGTCTGAGGGTCGCTGGCAACAATGTATCGAAAAGGAATCTGTAGACCAAGAGCCGTTTGCCTGGTCTAAGGTTTCGCCTGAACTTTTTCGACCAGACAGGCTCCATAAAACCAGACGCCCTGTTATCTTATCCTCCACACGATAAGCACTGACTCACTAGCTTGCAGCTATCCCTATAGGCGCCCAGGCCATCAGAGATGAATCACCTTCGAAAGTGTTGTGGACCAGGTCGACACCTGCTGCAATCGACAGCTCCTTGTATTGCATCCACGACAAAACATCGACGATTGGCGTTCCTGGCCCTTCATCAAACTGTAAAGGGCCATAGACATTCGCCGTGTAGATTAGATCTTCATCGCTAACACGTTGGGTTTCTTCATGACGCGCACCGGCCGGCTCGTAAAACCAAACGCCTGGGCCATATCCCTCAGGCGGGCCAGCCCGATAACCAATACGACCGTTAAGCACCATGAAGTCCGCGGCACCCAAGTGATAATGAGGTCCCGCAACACCATTGTGTCTTACGATCAGCGACGTGATACCTGTTTCTTCACTCACTCTTAGCACCTTTAGCCCCATATCCGGCACCGAGGGATTTTCGATCCATGGGATCGCCCGAGTATCCACAAAATGTGGGTGCACACTGCGGCCTACATCTGCAATATTCTCTGCCTCTGAGACGAGCGCTTTGGTGTCCGTTCCGGCAATTGCTAGTGGTTCTGCCTGCCCCTGATAGGCAGGCGGTCTTTCCTGCATGCACTCCGCCAATGTATTGGGGACTAACGTCACACCTTGTTCCTTAGCAGCTGCCATCAGGTCCAGCGCTGTCAGGATACTGGAGACGCCACCATTTTCGTTAAGAAAGGCCACAGCGCCATAAAAATTACCGAGAAACTCAACATCCTCGGTAGCAATAAACCTGTCTACTTTCGCATTCGCAGGAATGTAACCCCAGGTACCTGGCTCAAGAGTTCCCGCCATGGGGCCCTCCGGATAGCTAAGCGTGCCAGAAAGCACCAGCATATCCATTGCACCCAGGTACACGAGATTCTTTAGCTCTGTCCCGCCCTTTACCTGAATCACCGCACTGAACATGCCGCTTTCGCTACTGGCACGCAGTGGTTTTATCGCCATGCCTGGTGCTTGAGGCAAGGTCATCCATGGGATGTCATTGGTATCCACTCCGCCCTCAAGGCCTGTGGGGTTAAAGTCGGGGTTGTAGCCTGTGTTCATATTGACCTGCCTCTATTAGTCGACACTGCTAAGGTGCCAGAGTTGTGGGGGAAGAGTAAAGAGCTGGCATAAATAAAGACGACTCGTGATTTTACTGATGACCTCGCGGACTCCTTCGGTACTACCTCGGTACTACCTCGGTACTACCTCTTCAGACATAGCATATCTCCGCTATCTGATTGTCATCGGATTTACCCAAGGTGTAAAGTGCCGGACAATCAGCCATTCAGAAAACGTATATGTCTCATTCGAAAGGATTACCAGGATTACGCGGCACCGATCATTTAGGCATTACAGCACCAGACTTCGATGAAGCCGTCGAGTTTTTTACCCGTGTTCTGGGTTTAGAACCTTTCTATGACATGGGTCCTTTTGAATCAAATGAAGATGACTTTATGCTCGACATGTTGAACGTCAATCCTCGAGCAGTGATCCGACGTGTTAAACAATTTCGATGTGGCTCTAATACAAACATTGAGCTTTTCGAATACGAGAGCCCGGACCAGCGACGTGAAATGCCTAAAAACAGCGATTGGGGCGGGCACCATATCGCGCTCTATGTGGATGACATAGATGTCGCTATGGATCATCTAAGGGCACACGATATAAGGCTCATGCCCGGAGGAGGCGGCCCAACTATAAAAGATGGTCCGGAAGCGGGACTTCGGTCTTGCTATTTTCTGACCCCCTGGGGCATGCAGATGGAGCTCATTACTTATCCAGATGGAAAAGGCTACACCAAAGATACGGACCGAAGACTATGGGATCCGCGGAGTTAATCTCCGAGAAATTCAGACAGCGTCTTTCGTAAGGAACATGAATTGCTTACGGAAACTTTCCGCCCCTGCAATCAAACTTCCCCGTACCCAATATCTGATTTCGGCAATAACTCCGAATCCGCCGACTGTTCTTAACACGCTATTCGAGGAAGTCCGCTTCCAGGTAACTGAGCTGCGCGTTACTTTCTGATCGCGTCAATTTGTTCCAGGCTGGTGGCTCTGGGAGTGGGGCCCATACCAAAATCGTAGCTGGCACCTGTGTCCCCGCCCGGCCCCTGATTGATGACATGACGAATAGCCAGATCGAGATCCTCCACCTTCATCCCATTTTCAATCATCTGCGGTGCGAATTCGCGGAGCATCGGCGTATCAGTCGCGCCAAAGCAAAGCCCGTTAACACGGATACCCATTTCTTTGAGTTCCTCTGCCCAGCTTTCAGTCAACCGCCAGAGCGCAAACTTCGCGCAATCGTATCCTGTGGCGGGACCACCAGTTAAGTAGAATCCTGGGCGGACATGATCTGTCAGAATATTAATAATATTTGACGTGCCGGATTTTTCCAAAAACGGTACAGCGGCCGCCGTACAGTAAAACGCACCCATCGCACACGAACCCATCGCATTATCGAACGCTCGGGTTTGAGTGTCCCAGTCAGAGGAGGTCAATTTGGTGTCACCGTACACTGCGGCGTTATTCACGAGCAGGTCGATGTGATCAATTTTCCCTTTTAGATCATCAAAAACTGCACGTACAGCTTCCCGATCACTGATATCGCAGGTATAGCTGTGGCAGGTGCCACCAGCAGATTCAACCTGTGAGTGCGTCACCTTGTTCTCGGCCGTGTCTATGTCCAGCGCAACAATCGTAGCGGACTGTTTCGCCCAGCTTGTTGCCACCTCACGGCCAATACCCACCGCGCTACCTGTAACAAAAACAACTTGATTCACGACACTATTCCATTTGTGAGTCCTGTGAAGATACACGGTGATTAGCATCAGGTGAACCTTTATGTGTGCTTGAAGCACCTAAAATCCAGGCTGATAATACCCGTATAGGTGCTGGAACCCAGGCCAGGTGTCCGTGCGCCCGAACCCAGACCTGTAGACCATTTGGTAACCACCTGCCTGCTACGCCAACATCGACTGAAACAATACCCACCGAAATAGTGCCCACCAAAACAATGCCCACCGAAACATGGAAGCCTTCATCTGGTTCATCACATAAGAAAAGCAGGTTCTGTTTCCCTGATCAATGACACAGGAAGACCCTCCAAGCCCAGCCCAGCCCACCAGATGGCATTCTTGTTCGGAGTGATGGGAATGAAGTCACTACCATAGGCATAACCCATCGCGAATTTAACAGGGAACATCAGCACCAGGTCCATTGACTCCAGGAGAACCTCGCGAGATTTTTCAGCAGCTTCAGGCGATAGCAACTGTGTATCAGTGGATTGCCATCTCGTTTTCCCTATTCACTCAAGAAGATTCAAACCCTTCGGAAAAGTCATACTTGAAATGCGGGTCGCCTGTGACACGGCCATCCGCATGAACAATGTGAGTTTCCGGGCTGGCTATGTCCAAAAAGTCCTGAACCGTAAATAGCCCCAGGATTTCGCTGTTCGGGTTCGGCTCAACATGATTCTGCAAAAGGACTTCGCTGTCACTCTCGAAGATACCACGCGCCTCAAAGCCTTCCGGGCAATCGCTGAACGGCGTATGAAATGATCCTGGCGCCTCATAGGAAAACATGCCGTTGTCGACGCGGTTAGTACCCTCACGGTAACCAAACCAGCCTTTGGTCGTAAACGACATCGCCCGACAAATATGAAAGTGGGAAGGAAAGTCAGGCGCACCCGGGTCCATGCGGAATGCATAGGCCACTGTGTTCGTGGGCACATGAACCGTTAGCGCCTTAAAGTACGATCCTTCAGCGACCTCTACCCATTCAAGGTCATTCGCCTGAATATCGGCGGTAATCCGATCGAGTTGAGCAAATCCAGAGCCCATAGCTATACCTTTTTTAAGTGAAACATTACGCCCATCAAGCACCATCGGCGAAAAATAGTAAAGTCCGTGATGCTCGTAAAAAACTTTAGTGCGTTCCCCTATGGCTGCTTGATTAATTATCTGCCAAAAGAATCCGACTAGCGCCAGGCCTAAAGATGACCAGGTTGCTTATCGCTCGCGCTGCGCATTTCGCTCCCAAGGAGGCAGGTCAACACCTATTCCTTGCAGGGAACAGGTTCACACGGCGGGCCTTAGGAAAACGGGATTCATAGAGTTTCATATGGTTAGCCTTGTTGTTGTGCGGCTGGATCAGAGCCCAACGCTAAAACTTTGCCTGTTGCTGGGAAAACCAATTCCCCCGCCTGCGGCTAGTCGAGTACAGTCAGTTGATGCTCATGTGGGGCGTAAAAGTCGCTGAAAATTTATTGCGCTTACAATGGCAGCCTCGCACCAACATAGCGAACGGAGGAGTTGGTAATGACTATTTCATTAATCGGGGCCGGCTACGGTCGCACAGGCACGCTTTCCCTGAAGTCAGCGTTAGAGACATTGGGCTACAACAAATGCCACCACATGATCGAGGTCATACGAAATCCTGGTGAACCAGAAAAGAGGAGGAGCTTTCCAGCCAGGGTTCAATCCGAGCCATGCGCTGTGATGGTACCGACCGCCTGGGCCGTCGACGAACTTATGGAAGACGTCCGGGCTAATGAAGGCGACCAAGCATGCACTGCTTGCGCTGGCAGAATGGCTGAGAGCTGAACTTCAACAGACGTGTATGTCCGTCAGTTTGTTGATGCCGGGCCCGGTTCTGACAGAAAGTCTGGCGTCGACGTTCAAAATCCTCGAAGCAGATCCTGAAAACCAGCAGATTCGGCAGCAGTTCAGCAAAGAGGTAGAAACCCTACTCCGTGAACGCATGATCTCGACCCAGCAATGCGCCCAACTCGCGCTCCAGGGTTTGAAGCAAGGACTGTTTTACATACCGACCCAGTCTTACATCAAATCAGACATTGACCGACGCCATGAGGAGCTCGAACGAGCGTTTTTCGTATTGGACCGCGGTCAGTGAATTCAATATTGAAAATTACTTAACGTTTGTTTGCCCACCATCGACAGGAATCATCTGCCCGGTGATAAAACGCGATCCATCACCCGCGAGGAAGACCATAACCGGTCCTAAATCCTCGTCGGGATCACCGTACTTCTGACCCATGGCGATTGACTGATGATTCTGCCAGTAGCTCGCGGTTTTATCATCCTCTGTCATGGTCGCCATCGCTTCCTCGTACATCGGCGTCGCCATCGCAGGAAGAATAGCGTTTACTCGAATATTATCCTTCCCCCATGTTCCTGCGGCAGTCCTGGTCCAGGAATGAACAGCGCCCTTAGCGGCAGAATAGGCAGCAGCGCCGGGCTCCGGCCTTTGCCCAGAGATAGAACCGAAATTTAAAATTGAACCACCACCCGAATCCTTCATATAACGAGCCGCAACCTGGTTCGTTAACATCGTGCCGCGCACGTTAACTGCAAACATTAGGTCCCAATCTTCGACGGTAACATCGCCGGCGTCAGACGCGCGCTGAATTGCGGCAGGATGCGCAAGCACGTCAAGCCCACCCATTACTGCCACAGCTTTCGCAAAAACCGATTCAACGCTGGTTTTATCCGAGACATCAACGTGCATATAACCTGCCTTACCGGGGCCTGATTTAGTCGCCTCACTGGAGACTTCGGCTCCAGTGTCATCGGTAACATCCATGCCAATAACATGGGCACCTTCACGAACATACGCTCGCAAGGTCGCCGCACCCATACCACGGGCTGATCCCGTCACAATAATTCGTTTACCTTTTAACTGCATGTTCTAAAAACCTTCTAAAATTCATGATGTTCAAAGTATAGCTCAGTCAAAATAATCATACGGCTTAACCCAAATTAGACTTAATAGGGTCAGAATCAAAAAGGGCCCAGCTAAAGTGCCGGGATAAGATTGATTCAATTCCGCATTGAGTTTACTCTTTTTAAAAATAAACAGGGTTTGGCACTATGTCTGAAAATCGATTTGCTATCGTTGCTGACAAGCACGAAATTGAAACGTTACAACGGCTTTATGCAAAGGCTACGGACTTGATTGGTCACGGCACAAAAGAAACATTTGAGGAAGGTAGAGAGATCTACCGCAGCATCTATACGGACGACGTTGATATCCGCACAGCGAATACCGGCGATGACCCTTTTGTTGCCAAAGGTCCTAACGCCTGGGCTGACGTTTGTCGCGAGGCACTGAAGGACTACACGGGCACACAGCATTT
>JABJED010000004.1 GCA_018665025.1 Gammaproteobacteria bacterium | reverse complement strand
GGGTCGGGCAAGGTCAGGTGTTCCCCGAGCATTTTTTTTAGCAGGTTATCTCTGGACAGTAGATGGCCGCCAATAAGGGCAACGCTGAATACCCAGTTAACGATTGTGGGCTTCCATTTAATAAAAACCTCATCCTGGAAAACGAGGGTGGCAGCGCCGGCGAGAATCACCACGCAGAACACCATCATCGTTCGTTTACTCAGGGTCTTGTCCTGGTAATACTCGAACCCGACCTGTACGCAAACACCAGCCATTAAAATCGCTGTGGCAAGGTATATATCGCGCGTCGTGAAATACACGGCAACGAAAAGTGCTATTGGGACAAATTCAATGAATTGGCGCATGGTCATCCGGTCACTGCAAACAGGCCGCCATCTTAATGCATTTTCCCGTCTAGTAGGAATCTGGCCGTTGCATCCGGTGGAGAAGCTATCTTAAACGTGGTGATCGGGGCGCGGTGTGATTAATATGGTCGCCTTTCTGCGACTCGACACGACTGCCCATGAGCCAATTCTTCCGTATTCATCCGGTGACCCCCCAGCCTCGTCTGGTTCATCAGGCCGTGGAAATTTTGAATAAGGGGGGTGTCATTGTATACCCGACTGATTCTGCCTACGCACTGGGTTGTCACATCGGTGACAAAAAGGCCATCGACCGAATCAGGGATATCCGTCGCCTGCAGCGTGACCATCATTTTGCGCTGGTGTGTCGTGACCTGTCGGACCTTGGGATCTATGCCAAGGTGCATAATTCGGCTTATCGTCAGATCAAGGCTGCTACCCCCGGTCCTTATACCTTTATTTTGCCGGCCTCTCGCGAGGTTCCGAGGCGGTTGGTCGACGAGAAACGGAAAACCATTGGTCTGAGGGTGCCGGATAATGAGATTTGCCGGGCCTTGCTGGAAGAACTGGGTGAGCCCATTATGAGCACAACGCTGATACTCCCTGGGGATGAATACCCGCTGACCGATCCAGACGAGATACGTGACCTGATGCAACACCAGGTCGATCTGGTTATTGATGGTGGATACGGCGGGCTTGAAACAACCACGGTCGTCAGTCTGGAAGAGGATTATCCTGTTATCGTGCGTGAAGGGATGGGTGATACCAGTCTGTTTGTATAAAGCTGTTAGTTAAAACAGCACGACAGCATTGCCCTGCTTCAGTATAATAACGCTCAAAAGCGACACCAAATTATTTTGAACAAACCCACCGTTGTAGATCACTTCCAGACACGTATTGTCGTGGTGTTTTTATTTTGCTATCCATCCCTGAAATGCACTTGAAACTGGAGAACTTGTGAGCCAAATAGAAGCCCAAAAACGTGTCCTTTCCGGGATGCGCCCGACCGGTCGTTTACATCTTGGCCACTACCATGGCGTGCTCAAAAATTGGGTGCGACTGCAGCATGAATACGATTGTCATTTCTTCGTTGCTGACTGGCATGCCCTGACGACTCACTATGAAGATCCGGAAGTTATCGAAGAGAGCGTCTGGCAGATGGTAATTGACTGGCTGGCGGCAGGTGTGAATCCTGGATCGGCCTCCCTGTTTATCCAATCCCGCGTACCGGAACACGCTGAACTGCACCTGATGTTGTCCATGATCACGCCGCTATCCTGGGTGGAGCGAGTTCCAAATTATAAGGACATGGTTTCCCGGTCCAAGGACCGTGACCTGGCAACCTATGGGTTTCTCGGCTACCCGGTGCTGCAGAGCGCTGACATCCTGATTTACCAGGCGGGCAATGTGCCAGTGGGAGCGGACCAGGTTCCACACGTGGAACTCACTCGTGAAATTGCGCGGCGTTTTAATCATATCTTTGGTCGTGACACCGGTTTTGAGGAAATGGCCGAAGAAGCGATCAAGAAACTTGGCCGCAAGAACGCAAAGATGTACCGGGAGCTTCAACGGGACTACATGGAGCGGGGCAACCAGGAATCTCTGGAAAAAGCCCGGGTGCTGATTCATGACCAACAGAACGTATCGCTGGGTGATCGTGACCGTTTGTATGGATACCTTGAAGGCGGTGGCAAGGTGATTTTGCCGGAACCGCAGGCGCTGCTTACCGCAGCTTCGGTGATGCCTGGGCTGGATGGCCAGAAAATGTCCAAGTCCTACAATAACACCATCCTGTTGCGCGAAGCCCCGGATTCGGTCAACAAGAAGATAAAAACAATGACCACGGACCCCGCAAGGGTGCGCCGGACTGACCCGGGTAACCCGGATGTCTGCCCCGTGTTCCAGCTGCACGAGATTTATTCGGACGACGAGACCAAAGCCTGGGTCAGGGAAGGATGTACTTCAGCGGGCATTGGTTGCATTGATTGTAAAAAACCGCTGATTGATCAGGTGTTGGTCGAACAGCAGCCGATGCGCGAGCGCGCGAGACAATACGAAGAGAATCCGGACCTTGTCAAAACGATCGTCGCCGAAGGATGTGAAAGAGCACGCAGTATCGCAAAAGCGACCATGGAGGAAGTTCGGTCCGCCATGGGTTTGGACTATCGATAGGGTCATCTGATGGAAGAAACTTCGCCGGAAGAACAAAAAATCAGCGAATCAGTCGTCCAGGCAGAGATGCCGTTTGCGGTCATCGAGGGAACGCCGATGTCCCAGATTCCGATGGATCTCTATATCCCGCCGGATGCACTGGAAGTCATACTTGAAGCCTTCGAGGGGCCACTCGACCTGTTGCTTTACCTGATCCGCAAACAGAACCTCGACATACTCGAAATCAAGGTGTCGGAAATCACCTCGCAGTACATGGCCTATATCGACCTGATGACTGACGTTCAGTTTGAGCTGGCCGCGGAGTACCTCGTTATGGCGGCTGTCCTTGCGGAAATAAAATCTCGCATGTTATTGCCCCGTCAGTCAGAAGACGAGACCGACGAAGATGATCCGCGAGCCGAACTTATCCGCAAATTGCAGGAGTACGAAAGATTTAAGCAGGCAGCTTTGGACATTGATGAACTGGAGCGCCTGAATCGAAACTTTTGGCATGCGGTCGCCGATGCGCCTGTGACGGAGAAAATCAGGCCATTGCCTGAGATCCAGCTTCAGGATCTGCTGGTTGAATTGTCGCGGGTATTGAATCGGGCAGAAAACTACACCAGCCACCACGTTTCCCTTGAACCGCTTTCTACGCGGGAACGAATGTCGAACATATTAGATGCAATATCGGCTGCTGGTGACCAGTTTGTTTCATTCTCCAGCCTGTTCAGAATCGAGGAAGGTCGTTCGGGTGTCATCGTGACATTTATCGCGATGATGGAATTAATCAAGGAATCGTTGCTGGAGATCGTTCAGTCAGAACCGTTCGCGCCGATTCATGTCAAGTCAAAGACCGGCAGTTTTGAAACTATAGAACCCGGCTTGTAACCAGAGGAGCCCATGAACAGCTTACCCTTAAAACAGATTATTGAAGGTGCGATTCTCGCTGCAGAGGCGCCATTGTCTATCGACCAGCTGATGCGGCTATTCGAGGGTGATGAGCCAGAGCGAGTTGATGTGCGTGATGCCCTGCAGGAAATCGAGCAGGAATGTGAAGGTCGGGGGTTCGAGCTGAAACAGGTCGCATCAGGTTACAGGTTTCAGGTGAGGTCCAGTTACGGTGAGTGGGTTTCCCGGTTGTGGAAAGAGAAGCCGCCGCGATACTCTCGCGCCTTACTGGAAACGTTAGCATTGATAGCCTACAAACAACCAATCACCCGTGGCGATGTCGAAGAAGTCCGTGGTGTTGCGGTGAGTACAAATATTATTCGGACGCTGCTTGAGCGGGAATGGGTCCGGATAGTCGGTCACCGCGATGTACCCGGTCACCCGGCGTTGTACGCCACGACCAAAAATTTCCTTGATTACTTCGATCTACGGAACCTCGATGAACTGCCAAGCCTGGCAGAAATCAAAGACCTGACCCAGGCGAACGAAGAACTTGATATGGAAGATGACCTGATCGAGCTGCCATCTTTGGAGGTTGATGTGGAAGAAGAGGAAGCAGTCGCCGGCATGGATGATGCTGACCTTGATGCGGTATCTGACCAGGTTGATACCATCCAGCAAAATATCAAAAATCTTCTCGCCGCCGATGAACAAGCGTTAGCTGGCGAATTTGATGAAGACGACAGCGAGGCTTTAGACATCGAACAGCAATCAGAGCCAGAAGTCGTTGAGCAGAGCGAGTCTATCGCGTCCGACATTCAGTCCGACATTCAGTCCGACATTCAGTCCGACATTCAGCCTGAGCCTGAAATACAAAGTCCCCCTGACGACAACAGATCATGACTGAAAAACTCCAGAAAGTATTAGCGGCTCGTGGTCTTGGATCCAGACGAGAACTTGAGCGATGGATCGAAGCTGGCCGAATATCGGTTAACGGGAAAATTGCCAAACTGGGTGACCGGGTTTCAGATGAAGAGCGAATCCTGGTTGATGGCCGTCCGGTCAGTGTTAAAAAAGTTTCCCACCGGTTCCTGCTCTACAACAAACCCGAAGGCGAAATCTGCACCCGCGATGATCCAGAAGGTCGCCGAACTGTTTTCGACAAGTTACCTAAGCTGAAAAACCAACGCTGGATATCGGTTGGTCGCCTTGATTTTAATACAGCGGGTTTGCTGCTGTTTACAACTGATGGCGAACTGGCTAACAAGCTTATGCACCCGTCCGCCAACATTGACCGTGAATACGCTGTACGGGTGTTAGGGGATGTATCAAAGGACGCGCTCGATAAAATGCTGGAAGGGGTTCTGCTGGAAGACGGGATCTACAAGTTCTCGGATATTCAGCAGGGCAAGAACGCGGAAGAGGGCGATGGCAAGGCCAACCGGTGGTACTACGTAGTGCTGATGGAAGGCAAGAACCGGGAGGTTCGAAGGCTCTGGGAATCGCAGGGTTATACCGTTAGCCGGCTGAAGCGTGTCAGGTTTGGCAGTTTCTTTATTCCGTCGGCGGTAAAGGCAGGGCGGTTTGTTGACCTGAAAATGAAAGAAATCAAGGAGCTCTATCATATGGGTGGAATGGAAAGCCGGGGCCGCGGGCGGAGGTAGCGGGAGGGAGGGGTCCTACTCTGGCACTTTACTCCGACCTCGGTCCTCCCCGGTCCGCGACCCCCAGTCTTTTGCATTGAATGTCCTGCCGTGTTCCTCCTGGCTGTCGGGCCCCAACAGGTACAAGTATAGGGACATCAGGTCTTCAGGGTCTTTCAAGGACGCCGGGTCTTCCACCGGATAGGCAGCCGCCCGCATTGATGTTCTGGTAGCACCCGGATTAATAATATTGACCCGAATCGGCGAAGTCTGTTCTAACTCGTCAGCAATCAGTTTTGCCAGTCCTTCCATCGCATATTTGGAAACAGCGTAGGCCCCCCAGTAGGCGCGTGGCACTGCGCCGACACTGGAGCTTGTAAACAGCAACCTGCCCGCATCAGATCTTTGCAGTAGCGGCATCAGCACTCTGGTCAGTAGAAAAACAGCGGTTGAATTCACGTGCATTACCCTGTGCCACTGTTCGATGCTGTAGTGCTCGAATGGCACCCGGTCACCCAGAATAGCGGCATTGTGCAGCAGTCCGTCCAGCTTCCCATAGTTGTCATCCAGCGCCTGGGCGAGTCCTTCAACATCGGGTTGTGTGATCTGGGACAGGTCCATGGGAACAATGCCCGGCTCCGGGTGACCCGCAGCGACAATTTCGTCGTAGACTGCTTCGAGCTTTTCAGTGGTCCTGCCTAACAATATCACAGTGGCGCCATGTGCCGCGCAAGACCTTGCGGCAACAGCGCCAATGCCGTTACCTGCTCCGGTGACAAGAATGACCTTCTCTTTGAGGAGGTCTTTTGGTGCTTCATAGGTCATGTTATAGGTCATGGTTTTTGTCGCTCATGGCTGTTTATTAAGTACCGCTCATGGCTGTTTATTAAGTACCGCTCATGGCTGTTTATAAGTACCGCTCATGGCTGTTTATAAGTGCCGCTCATGGCTGTTCCGGCCGTGCGTGGGCAAGATAGTTGACGTCTACGTCGTTGCCTAGCTTGTACGTCTGCGTGATCGGGTTGTAGGTCATGCCCGTCAGGTCTTCTACCCGTAAATCAGCTGACCGGCAGAAACCCGCCAACTCGGCAGGCGTAATAAGCTTGTCGTAGTTGTGCGTACCCTTCGGCACCATGTTCAGGATGTACTCAGCGCCGACCACGGCAAATAGATAGGATTTGGGATTTCTGTTAATCGTCGACAGGAAAAGGTGTCCGTCGTTTTTAAGAAGCTTTCTGCAGGATGCAATGACTGATCCGGGGTCTGGCACATGCTCCAGCATTTCCAGGCAGGTGATGACATCAAAAGGCTCGGGCGAAGTGGCTTCCAGTTCCTCGATGGTGGTCAGCGTATATTCTACCTGGATGTTGGATTCATGCCGGTGGAGTTTCGCTACACTGATGGGCGCTTCGGCAGCGTCGATACCCATGACGGTGGCTCCCTGCGCCGCAAGTGATTCGGTGAGAATGCCGCCCCCACAGCCAACGTCCAGTACTCTTTTCCCCGACAGGTTTACCCTGTCAGTAATGTAACCAACCCGCAGCGGGTTAATCGCATGTAGTGGCTTGAATTCACTTTCGGTGTCCCACCACTTTTGCGCAAGTTCATCAAATTTGTTGAGCTCCGCCGTATCTACGTTTCGTTCGCTCATGGGTTCCTTTTTTTGGCCGTCTACTTAGCGCGTGTATCCCGCTAACTTTATATAGGTCGCATTAGATTGGGCCCAGTATAGCTCAGGGCTGTTTATTAAGTACCGCTCAGGGCTGTTTATTAGTGCCGCTCAGGGCTGTTTATAAGTACCGCTCAGGGCTGTTTATAAGTACCGCTCAGGGCTGTTTATTAAAAGCCGCTCAGGGCTGTTTATAAATACCGCTCAGGGCTGTTTATGTTCGTCTACTTAGCGCGTGTATCCCGCTAACTTTTTGTAGGTCCCATTAGATTGGGCCAAGTATGGCTCAGGGCTGTTTATTGCTCACTGCCGATATTTTTTTCTGCCACTGCCGGGTGGCGGCAAGAATGCTTTCTGTGTCGGCTTCCGGCAACTGTCTATTATCCATGACCCGTTTGCCGCCGATCCAGACATTACTAACGTCTCTGGCAGATGCGGTGTATACCAGCTGCGAGATCGGATTGTAAATCGGCTGGAAGCTCGGGTGTGAAAGATCGATTGCTGTAATGTCGGCTAGTTTGCCCGGCTCGAGGCTGCCGATCTGATCTTCAAGTCCCAGGAATCGGGCACCATTAATGGTCATCATCTCAAGGCAGGTTTGCGCATCCAGGCTGGTTGCGTCTCCGGTGGTCGCTTTTGAAAGCAAGCTGGCAGACCTGACTTCCTGGATCATATCAAGGTCGTTGTTGCTGGCTGCGCCATCGGTGCCGATCGCGACGTTGATATTCCTTGCTCTGAGTTTTTCAACAGGGCAGAAGCCGGATGCCAGCTTCATATTGGATTCGGGACAGTGAGCAACCTGTACGCCATTGACGGCCAGCAATTCAATTTCGTCATCCCGGAGCTGGGTCATATGCACGGCCTGCAGCGAAGGGGACAGTATCTCGAGTTTGTTCATGCGCTCAATGGGGCGTACACCGATATCCCGAAGACTGTCCGTGACTTCAGTTGCGGTCTCGTGCAGGTGCAGGTGAACCGCAAGGTCCAGTTGTTCAGAATATAACTGGATCTTGTTAAAGCCACTGTCACTAACAGTGTAGGAAGAGTGCGGGGCAAACGCAGTGGTCACCAGTGAGCTGTTCTTGATGCTGTCCCGGAATGCGAGGCCTTTGTGTATATGGTCCTCTTCGTTTCGTGCCCAGGCATTGGCAAACTGAAGTACCGGCATACCAACTTGCGCGCGAAAATTCATTTGTGTCAGTGCTCGGCTTGCAGCTTCAGGAAAGAAGTAGGTATCGGCGGCGCAAGTGGTGCCACCCATAATCATCTCCATGGCAGCCAGGCGGGTGCCGTCGTAGACAAACTGCTCACTAACCAGTTCACCTTCACTGGGCCAGATCCAGTTGGTCAGCCAATCCATCATTTCTCTGTCGTCTGCGATGCCGCGCAGCAGGGTCATGGCGGCGTGCCCGTGCACGTTGACGAAGCCGGGTGTCACCAGGTGCCCTTCAAGTTTCAGGTTAGGGGCGTCGGGAAATCGGGCCAGGGCTTCTGTCTGTGGCAGCAGGGCGGTAATGCGGGATCCTTCTATCACCAGACTGTGATCGAGCAATAGTGCGCCGTAGGGAATGACAGGCGCGATCCATGTCGGTGAAATAATCTGTGT
>JABJED010000198.1 GCA_018665025.1 Gammaproteobacteria bacterium | reverse complement strand
CGGTTTGACATCATTATTCCCGATGTCCTTCTCAGTCTGTTCAATATTCCAGCTCATTTCGCGAAGGGTGAAACACCTGGGTGCGCTGCTCCCACCATCTGCCTCGGCGACGAAGTGGCAGTCGAAGGATTTACCGCGAAATGTTTTGATCAGAATAATGCGCTCATTCGGTCCTTTGGCGCAGACAACGCGCAGCTCGTCGCGCAGGAGCTATTGCAGGCAGATGGCGTGACGCCGCTTCTCGATGCTAACGGTGTCCCGTTGGTTGATCAAAACGTCGCCTGGATTCTGTTCTCGATTCGCTTCAGCGACGTGGTTCCCTTGGTTCCTGGTAGCTCTAGCGTTGTGGTGAGCATGAATGGCGTCATACTCGCGAGCGCAACGTTCTCGGGGAATTCTGCCCTGAACGACGCCCAGGACGTGGTCGTTACCAGCGTCTCAGGTGGGAGTTTGGCAGCGACAAACCTGTCGCCAGCACCAGTAGTTGTGCCGGCGCCGTTCGTAGCGGCTAATGGTGCGAATGTCACTTGCCAGGATAGGGGAAATGGGAATTTCCGCTGTCGCGGTCGTGGTCTTGCATCGAATGCCATTGTGACAATAACCGAAGAGTAGATCACGTAACCCCTACAGGGGGGGCGCAGCTGGCCGACCGCGGCTATCCGCAACAACATTGCGCACCTGGTCCGCGTTACCGACACTGACGACGGGTCTTTGCTAGGCCGCGAACCGCCACACTTTCTGGGCATTGTGAATGTAGTGAATGAGATCGAGATACTGCGCTCGCGTTAGCCGTCGATTCGCGTAGAACGCCGCCAGGTCAGTGCCGTTAGATTACGCAGCACCGAAAAGGTATCTGTACCTAACTGTGGTGCGGTAAAAGCCGCAGTGACAATAATATTGCCGACCAGCGAGCCTGCCGCTGCGAATACGGCCGTAGGTTCGACTTTTACTTTGGCCAGATGTTTCTTACCTAATCGCAAGACATCTGTTTTCTCGGAGCTCATGATGCGCAACAATAGGCGAATGCGCATAACTATTTCTATACTACTGATCACCTCATCCGTTCTCGCTGCCTGTGCAAAACAGGCACAACAGGATCCCGCTGACCTGGTCATGATGAATGGCGGTATTTACACTGTTGACGCCACACACAGCTGGGCCGAGGCCGCCGCAATCGCTGATGGCGTAATCGTCGCGGTCGGTACTAACGATGAGATTAAACCCTACGTCGGTGACAGCACCAAGGTCATCGACCTCGCCGGTCGCATGGCGATGCCGGGCATTCACGACTCGCACGTTCATCCGCTCGAAGGCGGCTACGAGCAGGTGTACTGTAATCTTTGGTACGACTACGGCGTTGATGCAATCATCACCAAGCTGCAGGCCTGCGAGAAAAATCATGTGGGTGAGTGGTTTGAAGCGGTTGGCCTGGATCTCGGATCTTTCGGTTTGCGCGGCCCTGATAAGTCGATCCTCGATGGCCTGTCGCAAGACAAGTACATTTTTGTAGATGGGTCCGATGGCCACGCAGCCCTGGTCAATGACAAGGTGCTTGAGCTAATAGGCATCGACGAAAATTCAGTGCAGCCTTTAGACGGTGTTATTGAAAGGCGCGAAGGAAGTCTTGAGCCAAGCGGCACACTGCGCGAATCCTCACGAGATCTCGTCGACAAGAGTCGTCCGAAACGAAAGTTTGCTACCAGCCTCGCTGCCATGCGAGGTGCCATCAACTTGATGAACTCGCACGGCATTACTTCGGCTTATGACGTTTGGGTCGGCGAGCATGAAATGCAGGTCTACAAAACGCTAGCCGAAACCGACGAACTCACCATGCGTATTCGGGGCGCGATAATCGACGAGGGCGTGTATGAAAAACATGTCGGCGATGATTTTGAGCGCGTATTGCGCGTTCGAGGCGACTACGAGTCGGATAACGTCAACTACAACAGCATTAAGATTATGGTAGACGGCGTATTTGAAGGTGAGACCGGCGCGATACTGGAGCCGTATTTAACCACCAATAACAACGGCTCCCTGTATCGGGAAGCGGAAGAGTTTAATACACGCGTTAAGCGCTACTACGACATGGGTATGCTGTTGCACTTTCATACCATGGGTGATCGAGCAGTTCGAACTGCGATGGATGCGATTGAGTACGCGCGCAGCAATGGCGAAGAGACGTTGCGCGACGGGCGACACACGATCTCGCATCTTGGTCTGGTTGACCCAGTCGACATTCCACGGTTCGCCGAGCTGAATATCGGCGCCAGCGTCACGATGGCCTGGGCCTATACCAGTGAATGGACGCACGGTCTCGAAATTCCTGTGCTTGGCATAGAGCGAACCAGCCAGTTGTATCCGATTCGTTCGATACAGGCCGCGGACGGCGTGATACTCGGCGGCAGTGACTGGAATTATGGCGATCTCGACCCATTGCTGTCTATCGAGACCGCGATCACGCGCGATGACCCCTGGGGTCCGGTATCCGAGTCCGAATATGAGATTTTGGGCGCCGAAATGGTCAGTCTGGAAACAATGATAGACGCTTACACAATCAATGGCGCGTGGCAGATTCACGCCGAGGATGTATCCGGATCCATCGAGGTTGGCAAACGAGCAGACATCGCCATTTATGACCACAATCTGTTCGAGATTGACGTCTACGAGATCAGTGAGACGAAGGTCGACCTGACGATTTTTGATGGCCGTGTGGTGTATCGTCGCCTGGGTTTACAAGGACAATAATGACCAATAAGACAGTTCTCATATCGGGTGCCGCATCCGGCATCGGCCGCAGTATCGCTGAGGCTTTCATCGCCAACGGTGCGCAAGTTCATATCTGTGACAGCTCAGCAGAGGCGATCGCGGAGTTTCTCAAGGCTAATCCGAATGCCACCGCGACTCAGGCGGATGTATCCAACACGAACGACGTCGACAGAGTCTTCGCCGAATTCGGCGAACAGCACGCCCAGCTCGACATACTCATTAACAATGCCGGCATTTCCGGTCCCTCAGCGGCCGTTGAGGATGTTTCGACTGACGCCTGGGACCAATGCATCGCCGTCAACTTGAGTGGCGCGTTCTACCTGACCAATCGAGCTGTACCTTTACTCAAAGAATCCGGCGGCGGCAGCATTATCAATATGTCATCGTCTGCAGGGCTTTTCGGCACGCCGATGCGCTCACCTTACGCTGCCAGCAAATGGGGCTTGATCGGGCTGACCAAGACTTGGGCCATGGAACTGGGTCCGCACAATATACGCGTCAATGCCGTTTGTCCGGGCTGTGTGAGCGGCCCACGTATCGATGGCGTTATTGAGAGAGATGCCAGGGAGCGTGGCGTGAGCCCAGAGGAAATTCGCGATATCTATCAGCGCCAAAGCTCGATGCGGACCTTTGTGTCGCCCGACGAAATCGCAGACACGGTATTGTTTCTTGCCTCCGAAAAAGCGGGGAAAATTTCAGGACAAGCGATGTCGGTAGATGGGCACACCGAAACACTCGCGAATTGGCTCGATTGATGCGCGCTGCCTGGTTTGAAAAATTTGGAGCCGCCGCCGATGTACTAGTTGTCGACGAACTCGACACGCCCGTTGCGGGGCCCGGCGAGGTTCTGGTTCGTCTGCACAACAGCGGCGTTAATCCTTCCGATGTGAAGAAGCGCGCCGGATCATTTCCGAATTTGCTCGACGGTGGTTTGGTTATTCCTAACAGCGATGGCGCCGGGATTATCGCGGCTGTTGGCAAAGCTGTTGATACATCTCGAATCGGTGAACGCGTGTGGGTGTATCAGGCACAGTTCGCGCGCCGCCTTGGAACAGCCGCTGAATATGTCGCGCTCGACAGCTCACGCGTGGCACCTTTACCGGACAACGCCGGCTTCGACGTTGGCGCCTGTCTCGGCATTCCTGCAATGACGGCGCACCGCTGTGTGTTTGCGGACGGCGATGTAAGTGGACAGTCGATTGTCGTTACGGGCGCCGCAGGTCGTGTTGGTTACTACGCCGTGCAATGGGCGAGTCAGGCGGGCGCCACGGTAATCGCAACGGCAAGCAATACCGAAGATGCTGCGGCGTGCAAGGCGGCTGGCGCTGCACACGTTGTGAATCATCGCAGCGACTCATTTGCCGGCGATATACTTGCTGCCAATGGCGGAGTACGCGTAGATCGTGCGATCGACCTGGAGTTTGGGGCGAACCTTGCAACCTGGATTGCGGTCGTTGCAACGTCGGGCACTATCGCTACCTATGGTTCAGTCGCCGTTCCCGAGCCGACGCTGCCGTTCTTCCAGTTGATGTACATGGATATGAACATTCGCTTTATTATTGTCTATGCGATGCCCGAGGCAGCGAAACAGCACGCGATAGCTGACATACATACTGCTCTGGCGAATGATGCATTACACCCTCGCATTGCCGCGACATTTCCTCTTCAGGACATCGCTGCTGCCAACGAATTGATAGAAAAAGGTACTATTCGAGGCGCGGTAATCCTCAACATCGAATAACAACAAGAGGCGTAGATGGACCAGAAACAGATTGATTTGTGGCGACTACTTACGATTCCGCGTCGCTACCCATTCTGGTCGTGGGTGTGTTCATGTCGTACTCGTTAGTCAAGACTTTGCAAAAAGATTATCCCGTTTAAATGATGCTCAAATATTCCTTTGTACTAGTCGCCCTTATCCTGTCTGCCTGTGACAATGCGCCGCTTGTCGACGTCGATGGCGAAACGCTCACTGGCAAATACGTCGAGGATGGCAAGGTCGCTGCATTTCTGGGAGTGCCGTTTGCGGAAGCACCCATTGGTGATCTTCGCTGGCGTGCCCCGCAGCCGCTTAGTAACACAGTCGCGGAACGTGAAGTCACTGAATTTGCGCCGGCCTGCATGCAATCGATGCGTATCCTAGACTGGTACCGTTGGATGGCAGTGGAAATGGGCGGCTCGGCGGACTACTACGACGATCTCGAGGTCAGCGAGGACTGCCTGTACCTGAATGTCTGGACGCCAACGCTGGAAGATGACGCCAAACTTCCGGTGATGATCTGGGTGCACGGTGGCAGTAACAATAGCGGCTGGGCCTACGAACCTAACTACTACGGCCACAAGCTCGCGCAAAAAGACGTCGTTGTCGTAAGCGTGGCTTATCGACAAGGCGCGTTTGGTTTTCTGTCGCACCCCGATTTACCCAGGGGCGAGCCAGTCGCCAATTTCGGCTATTGGGATCTGGCCGCATCCTTGCAGTGGGTTCACGACAATATTGAGAAGTTCGGTGGCGATCCAAGTCGGGTGACAATGTTTGGCGAGTCAGCCGGTGCAGAAAATATTTTGGCCCTCATGGCGACAGATGCGGTTGATGGCCTGCTGCATCGCGGCGTAGCTCAAAGTACTGCCGCCTTCGGCTTGTCGCGCATGTCGACGCTCGCTGAGGAAGAGGCGCGTGCGCTGGGTCTCGCCGCGGCGCTGGGCTTACCTGAAGAAAACAGTCTTGCTGCATTGCGCGAAATCCCAGCCGATGAATTGTTTGCTGTTTACGATGAATTGTTTAGCAAGCATTACCATGCTGCGGCTATTGACGGCCAACTGCTGATCGAATCGACCTGGGCGACGATTCAACGCGACGGCCTCAGTGGACGCGAACTGATTATCGGCAGCAATTATCACGAGTGGTACGCCAGCACCGCAGAGGACACGACCTGGGACGACGTAATTCGACAAGGTGCTGCACTTATTGAGGGCATAGACTATGAAAGCGCACTTGAAGTCGTGCGCAATGAAGAAGATCCGCGCCGCGCTCTCGATCGACTCCGCACCGCCTCGGCCATGTTATGCGCTTCGCAAAATGTGGCTGCTACGGTGAATGCGGCCGGTGGCAAGGCGTGGATGTATCACTTTACGCGCGCGCCGCAGGGTCAGAACGGTGTGTCATTGGGCGCATATCACGGGGTTGAGTACCCGTACATTTTTGATACCCATGACCCTTACTTTGCCATCAATGACACGGATCTTGCGCTGCGTGACGCGATGCAGGAGTACTGGGTCAGTTTCGCCGCCAGCGGCGATCCGAATACCGCGGCGGTAACTCACTGGCCGCGTTTTGAAAAACCCGACATGTTCGTGCAGGAGCTCGGCGATAGCGTCATGACGGTGCCGGCTCCCGAGCCTGAACTCTGTGCCCTTTTTGAGGAAGGACTCGCCGGCCGCGCCGTTAAATAGGCGTCAAAGCTTGCGGGCGATGTCTCCCACACTGGGCATAAGAAGAATTAAGCACCTTTTTATGGTGTGACAAAGTTTAAGCGGATCATCTGAGGAGTTGTAAGATGCCGCGTTGGGTCGAACATGTTGCCGATAGGCAGGTGTTCCTATTCCAGATAAAGCAGCTATTATTCTATCTTTTGTAGTTGCGGGGTTTGGAGTACTTTCAACCTCTCTCACGGAGTACCAACAATGGCTGACCAACAATTACCTGATTCCGCGCGAGTTGTTGTTATCGGCGGCGGTATCATTGGCTGCTCGGTGGCCTACCACCTGGCAGAAGAAGGCTGCGACGTTGTATTGTTGGAGCGTGACCAACTGACCTCCGGCACAACCTGGCATGCGGCGGGTTTACTCACCAACTTTGGCTCGGGCTCTGAAACCCTCCTTGATATCCGTAAACATGCGAGGAATCTGTACGATCGACTGGAGCATGAAACCGGACAACAGACCGGTTTTGTGGGCAGCGGATTTATCGAACTTGCCGCAGATGAAGACCGCGTTGAAGAGTATCGCCGTATCGCCGCCTTTAACCGACTGCACGGAAATGATATCCACGAACTCTCAGCCGCGGAGATAAAGGACCTGTTTCCATTGGCCGATGTGGATGACATTAAGGCTGGTTTCTATGCAGAGCACGACGGCCGTATTAATCCAGTAGACGTCACGATGGCGATGGCCAAGGGTGCGCGCATGAAAGGCGCGAAGCTGATCGAGAAAACGCCGATTCGCAAAGTACTGACCAGCAACGGTGCTGTCTCGGGCGTCCGTACTGATAGGGGGGATATTCGCTGTGAGTTTGTCGTCAACTGCGCAGGTATGTGGGCTCGCCAATTGGGGGAACAAAATGGAGTGGTGATTCCTAACCAGGCAGCTGAACACTATTATCTGATTACCGAATCCATAGAAGGCATCACCAAAGATCTGCCGGTGTTGGAAGACCCATCGAAGTATGCGTACTATCGCGAGGAAACAGGCGGCCTGATGATTGGTCTGTTTGAACCTGATTGTAAGCCATGGCAATTAGACGGGATTCCCGACGATTTTTCATTCGGTGAACTGCCACCCGATTGGGATCGCCTCACACCGTTTCTTGAAAAAGCAATGGAAAGAGTCCCCATTGCCAGAGAAGCTGGTATTCGAAAATTTTTCTGTGGTCCCGAAAGCTTTACCCCCGACCTTGCACCGGTCATGGGTGAAGCTCCGGAATTGCGTAATTATTTCGTTGCAGCAGGACTTAACTCCGTGGGCATTATTACCGGCGGCGGCTATGGCCGAGTTATTGCGCACTGGATACTCAACGGCAAACCCGATGTTGATGTCACCGGTTTCAATATCGATCGTTTTTCCTCCTACCAGTGCAATCCGGAATACCGACGGCAACGCGCGCTGGAATCGCTGGGGCTGGTTTACGCCTGCCATTTCCCGGATCGTCAGCCACAATCTGCTCGCGGTGCTCGCCGCTCACCGTTCCACGAGCGTCTTGTTGCGCAACGCGCGCACTTTCGCGACGTGAGTGGTTGGGAGTGCCCTGGTTGGTACGCCCCTGAAGGTCAACAACCTGACGAGGGCCCCCTCACCTATGGCCGTCCACAATGGTTCCAGCACTGGGAAGCCGAACACCACGCCTGTCGCGAAGATGTGATCGCCATGGATATGAGTTTCATGGGCAAGTTTCTGGTTCAGGGCCGGGATGCAGGTGCTTTTCTGGACTATCTATCAGCCAATGAGGTCAATGGCGACAGCGAGAAAATTACTTACACCCAGTGGCTGAATGATGATGGCCTGCTTGAAGCGGACCTTACTGTCATCAAACTGGACAACGAAAAATTCATGGTCGTCACTTCGGATGTCGCCCATCGCCATACCGAGACATGGATGAAACGCCACATTGGTGTCGATCAACACGTGTTTGTTACCGATGTTACGTCTGGCTACGGACAGTTGAACATACAGGGCCCTCGATCGCGTGAGCTCCTGCAATCAATAACCAGCGCCGATCTGTCCAACGAGGCATTCCCGTTTCGCACAGCTCGAGAAATTGATATGGGCCTTGGCCGTGTGCTGTGTGTGCGCATTACCTATGCGGGTGAACTGGGTTACGAGCTGAACATTCCCAGTGAACAGGCACTACACGTTTACGACCGTATTGTTCAGGCAGGTGCACCGTTTGGACTTCGCCATGCCGGCCTTAAGGCGCTGGCCAGTCTGCGACTTGAAAAAGGCTATCGTGATTACGGCCACGATATCGACAACATGGATGACCCCTTTTCAACCGGCCTGGGATTCGCCGTCCGATTGAAAAAGGAGAGTGACTTCATTGGTAAAGCCGCGAGTATCGAGCGCAAAGCCAGCATCAAGTACACACATCGCCTCGTATCCATTCTGTTACGTGATCCGGAACCCATATTAATGCATCACGAAATTGTGCATCGAAACGGAAAGCCGGTGGGCTCCATCCGTGCAGGCTCTTTCGGCCATACGCTGGGGGCGGGCGTCGGTCTCGCTATGGTTGAAGGCGATCCTGTCAATGCGGCTTACCTGTCAGAAGGCGAATGGACCGTGGTAATTGCAGGGAGGGTTTACCCAGCCGATGTCTCGCTGAAACCTTTTTACGACCCGGAAATGGTTCGTATCCGAAGTTAGTGGCTGAAATACTGCGCCTGGAATATCAGGCCTCGTACCAACGTCCATCCGGGTCAGCAGGAAACACCCCGAGATATCTTCCATGAGCCTGATACCCCATAAGCCTTCGAACAATTTCAGGATAACTGTCCGCTAATTCACGAGGCACCGACAGATACTGGTTTTCTTCCTGACGAAGCCAACCCAGGGCGTAAGTATTGATTATTCCTGCCCGTGGATGCTTTGAGTTGTTGGCACCGCCACCATGGAGGAGAGACCCAAAATACAGCAGCACGGACCCTTTTGGCATCTCGGCACTAACGACAGAGGCTTCATCGTTCTTGGTGACCTGCCCGGTCCAGTGGCTGCCCTGAACAAGTCTGGTGGCACCGTTCTCAATCGTGAAATCATCGAGCGCCCACATGGCGCCAATCTGGAATTCTACTTTCGGTATTCTCATCGGGTAAAAGCTGTCATCTTCGTGCAATTCCTGCACTGGTTGACCCGGATAGATCTCAATCGCGGTTGTGCTGCCAAGTCTGATACATTCACAATGCGGGCCAAGCACTGCATCGGCTACCTGCAGCACCTGGGGATGGGCAATCAGGTCGGCAGAATGTTTCGCCAGGCCAAGCAGGGCACCCAGGCGCAGAGTCTGGTAGCCGTTGAAATCATTTTGAAACCTCGCGCCCTCCCGATCAAAATGAGGCCTGAGTTCATCCATGATCACTTTCAGCAGAGGTGCCTGGGCCAAATGTTCGATTATCACGGCACCATCTCGCACGAGGCATTCGACGACAGTTTCTGTATCTACATGACTTGGAAGGTTCTCCATCAATCCGCCCCTTGGCAATCCACACACAATCCTTCTGGCAACTCAAATGTTTCACGAAATCAGATGCCGGAAATTAGTGTACAACATCAAAGTGCAAATTTAACTGGCCTGATCGATGGTGCCTCTTTTGGTGAACCCGTCGGTCCATTGCTAATTCCAGCCCCCAGTTCGGTCAGCTATGGGCCCCAGGCAGAGCTGAGAGGAGAGGAGAGGAAAGGAAATAATACCCATCCTGACCCAAAAAGAACGTGGTTATCGCCTGCAGGCCGATGAACTCGATAGAGCTTGTTGCGATTCGGTCCCTGGTCAGAAAATTCTTATTTTTAATAATCCGAACAATCCGAGCGGCAGCAGTCATAGCGATGAAGAAATCAGGGAACTCGCCGCCGTTTGCCGCGCTCATAATATTGTCGTTGTCTCTGAAGAGATATATGGCCTCATTGACTTCCGTCGGGGAGTTGGTTGGATGAGTCTCTAAAACTTGGGTTTCCCTCGGGTGGCGGCGTCTCCAATGCCCTGGGCATTGCAAAATTATTTGCGCCTCTGGCCATGGACAGAAAATACAATGGCGTACAGCTGTATAGCCAGGAGACCATTGACCTGATGTCGACGCAACAATGGCATCATGATGACTATTTGTTCGGGAATGAATTTCGGGTTGCATTGGGGGCGAGAGGGCAATGTTGGTTCTGCGGGCGCTGGCTGCTATACCATGTTTGCTGACCCTGAAAACCGCGTTGCTTTTGGATACACACCTAACAGGTTTACAACAGGTTATGGACTTGGTAAAGAAGAAAAGCGCCTGGTTGATGCAATGTATCAGTGCCTGGCCTGACCGATCGTTCGGGGTGCGGCGACCAGAATTTTACCGCAGGCATTTCACGGTACGGATTCAATCAAAAAACTGCATGAATGTCTTTGTCATCAGGTGCACATCACCGGGCCATCTCGCCGAGACCTAGTTACCATCGCAAACAACCCATGCCGCCCGAGTATAAGTAGGCCCGTTTTTGTGTCGATAGCCAAGTAGCTCTTTACCTGAACCCTGGGTCTGTGACTATTACAATTTTGCGGCTGGGTTTGATTCCAGTTGTTGCCACATCGCCTCTACCCATGATCGTATGGTCAGGGCTTCCTGCCAGCGGTCTGATAACTCCTCGCCCCTGGCATTGGTAATGGCGTAACTGGGCGGACCCAATTCGCACAGGAAGCGGAGGGTGGCATCGTTGTGGCTGCGTTCTCTCCACAACTGTATGCCCAGACGCCACCAGGCTTTGAATATCTCTACCCAGGCCTGGTGCTGGGGAAAGTCAATTTGCACCTGCACCTGTTCGCGATTGGCGATCCGGCCCTGGAAGCAGTCAGAATGCTCCAGGATTGTACGTATATAGGACTGATCCCGTTCGCATATCGGTTCACGGAATTCCCGGTCGACCACGAAGTGAGACAAATCGGCGCATAGGCGCAGTTCTGGCATCAGCTCCAGCACCTGCAGGGTGTAATACAAATCGTTGAGGGTACTGTCCCGGTGGGTCTCGATGAGTAGCGGTATGCCGCTGGCGGCGCCCTCCTCCTGCCAGCGTTTGAGAGTTGGTACCGCGTCTTCGGGCCGCAATGGCATCACCGCTCCGATCACGTTGACCTGGCAGGCGTTCATTTGTACCGCCATATCCAGCAGCGGTTGTAACTCGTCAGCGGTTTCTGGGAAGACATTGACCATGCAGCCGAGCTGATGTTCTTCAAACAGGGGCATAAGCCCCAGGCAGTCCGGAATCTCATTGACGTTTGGGTCCAGACAAACCCCGTGGTAGCCAGCCCCGGCGATTTTTGCAAAATTCTCTTCAGCGCTGGGCTCTATCCCTTGTGGATTCCGCTGCTCCATCGCCCACAGGGATTGGTATATCTCCAGTGCTTGCATGCTAGAAGGAGGTCAGGAAAGAGGCGGCATTACCGCCGGTAACGCGGGCCTGTTGAGCAGCCCGCAAAAAGTCAGCTCCCTCTACCTCTACCAGCCCGGGTGCATCGTGAAAAATTCGATAGGTACGAAAGCGATGGAACAGGCGCAGTTGTGACCACAGCGGTATGACCCGGGCCGGGTCATCGCCAAACAATTCCCGGTGCAACCTGGGTAACTGGTACCAGGGAGTGGTAGGCCTGGCGTGATGGGCATTGTGATAGCCGAAATTCAGCACCAGCCAGTTGGGCCATTCCCAGCTGAAGGAAATGACATTGCTGAATGTGTGTTCCTGTTCCCACTCCAGGTCACCGCGATGCTCCGGGTAGGGCTCAGTAAACAGGGTCAGGTGGTAGGGGTAGTCGTGCTGCAAACTGTCCATGAAGCGCAGTACTGTCATCATCAGCGTATAGGCCACTGCGTACAACAGGGCTGCCATTGGCGACCACCAGGCCAACAAGGCAAACGCCGCTGCACGAACCAGGATTACCGTGACGTTGCGCGCTCGCTGGTTGCGCCGCCGGGGGATAATGAAAGAACTGAATACCATGATGAAATGCATCAGCAGGTCATGAGCAGGGATATACAAGTACTCCAGCTTTATCGTCAGCCGGTAGAACCAGCGATGGCGCGCAAAGAAAGCCTCGTAGTCAAACCAGACTACGTCATCGTTATCCACATGATGGCGAAAGTGTTTGTAGCGAATATCTTCATATGTGCCATAGCTGGCACCACACAGCCAGGTTAACCAGCTGCCCGCACGAGCGTTGTCGGCATTGTCGGTGAACACGGTATTGTGACCACATTCGTGCACCAGGTAGGCGGCAATCACCATGCCATGGGCCAGCAACAGGGTCGCTGCAATATTGATCCAGGTGTTACCGAGAACAATACCAGCCAGGCCCAGGCTGTATGCGCTCACGGCATAGAGAAGTGCCAGGCCGTGAAAGAAACGCCCTTCGCTGGATTTAAACTGCGTCAAAAAAAATTCTCCATGGCCTCACGATCCCACATTGTATCCCGGTAGCCCAATGAGATCAGCTCATCGGTAAAGGGCTTGGTAAAGGGCTTGGTAAAGAGCAGGTAGCGCTGTCCCTGGAATAGGGGTTTAAACGGAACTCCCGGTGGAAATCTATTGGGCTTTGATGAACCAACGGGCTGGATCCCACCGACCGATTCGCTTTTCGAACCGCCAGCTCGAGTCAGTTCCCACCAGCGTTGGCCGATGTCAGAAAAGTTGGCTTGAGTGATCAAAAAGGCTCGTCGGCGGGGAGCGGTTTCGCGATACAATAATGCTGGCTCTATGCTGGCCATCGAAGTGAATGACGAAGTGACTGACGAAGTGACTGACAAGGCGTAATAATGACACCTCTCAAGACTCTACATCAATGGCCATTTCTGGGTCGAACTCGGCCGTTTGAGGTCGCACGCGCCGAAGGTGCCTACCTCTTTCAGCCAGACGGCAAGCCGATTCTTGACGCCGGCGGCGGAGCCATTGTCGTCAACGTAGGGCATGGGCGAGTCGAGGTCGCAGATGCCATTAGAGAGGCGGCCTTAAACTGTTCTTATGTCGTGCCTACCTGGATGACACCAGAGCGGCAGGCGCTGATTGATGAGCTGACTGATCACTGGCTACCGGCACATCTGAGCCGGATTCATCTGGCATCGGGTGGTTCAGAAGCGAACGAAGCCGCACTCAAGATCGCCATTCAGTACCAGGCTGCCAGAGGCAAACCGGAAAAGAACAAAATCCTCTCAAGAAGCCTGTCCTATCACGGCACAACGATCACGACTGCCGCCGTCTCCGGTCACGCATCGAGAAAGCGGGGGCTCGAATCTATTCTCGATGAGTATTCAACTATCGAAACGCCCTATCCGCTTCGATGCCCACTTGGCGCTCATCATCCTGATGCGGCTGACTACTATTTGCATGATTTACAGGCTGTCATCGCGCATCACGGCAGCGACACTATTGCAGCCCTGATCGCCGAACCCATGAACGGTTCGAGCGGCGGTGCGATTACGCCTCCTGACAATTACTGGCAACGAGCCCAGAAAATTCTGAAAGATAATGACATTCTACTGATCATGGATGAAATCATGACTGGCTTTGGCCGCACAGGCGAGAAATTTGGCAGTGATCTTTATGGTCTTGAGCCTGACCTGATGGTATCTGGCAAGGGCATGGCGGGTGGCTACGCCGCAATTGCCGGATGTTATGGTACCGAGAAAATCGCAGCGACCATTGCTGACTCACCGTTTGAGGTTATGTTCCACACCTTTGCCGGACTGCCGCTTTCCTGCGCCGCCGCAACCAAGGTTCTGCAGATCTTGAGAGAAGAGTCACTGCTCGAACGTGCCCGCACCGTCGGCGCTGACCTCAAACAGCGATTGATCGAGACCCTGGGCCAACATCCAAATGTCGCTGAGATTCGAGGAGAAGGACTCCTAATTGGTCTCGAAATCGTCAGCAACAGAGATACGCTGGAGCAGTTCCCGGAAGATGTGAATTTAACGGGCAAGATCGTCAGTCACAGCATGGGCGAAGGCGTCTTTTTCTATCCGGGTGGCACTGGTGTAGCCAGAGATATTATCTGTATCGGTGCACCGCTGATTATCGGTGAACAGGAGATCGACAAGATAACAAAGACCTTAGCTTCGGCACTTGATCACTGCATTCCTTGAAGGTTGATCGAAAAGTATGGTCTGTTGACTACAAATTCAGGGTATTGACAAGTTAACTACCCAATTCGAGATAAACTCCGATTAGGCATTTCTATATTGCCACTGCCTTTTCCCGGGTCGCAAAAGCACGCAGACGGAGATATCGATGGTTTTCTGCTGATACCAAATGCCGACCCGGATTGAACAAGTTATAAACTGCGGCGTGAGTACCTGGAAAACGCTGTGCCTGCTTCATGGATTTAAACTTTCGCATGCCCCGCTCCCTCACTCGTGTTGGCTGGGGCGAAAGCTCCGCCCGATTGTTAGCATACCGGGATGTATCGTGAATTGATTCAGGGATCAGTTCTCTATGAGCTACGTTGTAGCATCGCAATTTGTCCGTGACAATCTTACGTGGTTCGCCGTGGTGTTTACGCAATAGCCACCTAAATAGAATTGATGTTTTCTTCTCAGTCGTCGCGCATATTTCGAACCAAACTTATTACACCACAGCCGAATAGCTTCGTAGCTAACCACAATACCGGGTTCTGCCATCAAGTCTTCTGTATCTCGATGACTGAGATTGAATCGGTGATAGAGCCAGACTACATATTGGATGATTTCAGATGGAATCGATGGCGCTTGTACAGTTTTGATTGGTTCATGCGAAAATTATCACCTGAACTGAGTTAACTTTTCAGTATCCCCATAGAGCACTATCCCCGATGGACATCTAAATAGAGACTCGCGGTTAAATACTGCGCGGTGACGTGAACGAGCAAATGTTGGTTACCTGAGTTAGGATCGGATAGGCAATCAATTGGAGTAAATGCATGGCGATTCAGGAGAGTGTTGCTTTTTGGTCAGCTACTGAGCAGGCGAAAGGTATCCGTGAGGGTGAGTTTACCAGCAGAGCGTTGCTTGAATTGTTTATCACACGCATTCAGGCGATTAATCCTGCTTTGAACGCCATTGTGACGCTGGATCTAGCTTCGGCCCGTTTGGCGGCGGATGCGGCTGACGCGAAAGTGGCGGCAGGTGCGCCCCTTGGCCCGCTGCATGGCGTACCAATCACGGTTAAGGATGCATTACAGACTGCGGGTCTGCGGTCGACGGGCGGAGCAACTGAACTGCACAATAACGTGCCGGACCAGGATGCGCCGGTTGTGCGGGCGGTCAAAGAGGCGGGTGCCATTGTGTTTGGCAAGACCAACTTACCCAGGTGGTCTGGAGATATTCAATCCTATAATGATATGTTTGGCACTACGGTCAATCCCTGGCATGCCGATCGGGTACCTGGTGGTAGTTCAGGTGGGGCAGCCGCGGCGGTCGCGGCGGGTTTGACCGCGTTTGAGATCGGCACCGACATCGGCGGTTCAATACGCTTCCCTGCGGCTTTTTGCGGCATCTATGGTCACAAACCCAGCTTTGGCGTCGTGCCTTCAACGGGTTACATCGATCATGAATCCGGCGGCACCACTGAAGCGGATGTCAACGTAATCGGTCCGCTGGCGAGATCTGCTGATGACTTAGAGTTATTGCTTGATTTGATGCTGCGCAAACAAGGACCGTTGGTTGCATGTCTGAACCCACCACCTGAGGATGTCAGGTCGCTTAAAGTCGCAGCCTGGCTGGACGACCCTTTTTGTCCGGTGGACTCGAAAGTGCGCTCGGTGCTCGACAATGCGGTGAGTAATCTTGAGGCAGCGGGTATGGCAGTGGATCGAAGTGCTCGGCCCGACATTGATCCGGGCGAGGCATGTGCCATTGGATTATGGTTAGTGACGTCAGCCATATTGCAATCTATGCCGGCGCAAACATTGGAGGATATGGGCGATGCCAGTGCGGCCCCACAAACGACGCATCGAGAATGGCTCGACAACCATGCGCGACGGGAAGCGATTCGTTCAAAGTGGGCAGATTTTTTCAGCAACTACGACGCGATCATTATGCCAATCAGCCCTGTACCCCCTTTTCCCCACGACCAAGCGGGAAATTTTGGGACGCGGACGCTGATGTCTGATGGCAAAGAGCGACCCTATGCTGACCTTGTGCGTTGGACCATATTGACAGGCATGGCTTATCTTCCATCGACGACACCGCCAATCGGTTTTGATTGCGACGGCTTACCGGTCAGTTTCCAGGTGGTCGGTCCTTATGGCGGCGATTACACGACGATCCGGTTGGCGCAGATGATTGCCGAATACAATGGGGGTTATCAACGGCCTCCAGTCGGCTAGTCTGGTTAGCCATTAAGGCGCCACGCATTGGTGCATGCAGCCATAGCCAAGGCCACTAAAGTACGAGCATCTGCAGCCGGGGATGGCTGTGTAAAGTGAAAGTGCGGCGAGACAGTGCGACAAAGAGGTCGAGTAGTCAGAAAGCTTAAGGTCGGAAAAGCTCACTCGGTCTAGCTTTTATCTCAAGCTAATATCAGCTCAATGCTGATCATGATTCTGTCAAAAGCGGTGTAACCTCTCAGCTAATTCCCCACTTTACTGTAGAAAATCGTCTGTGAGTATAAGTAGAATTAAGCCCGTTTTTGTGTCGGTAGCCAAGCAGGTCTGTCCCTGAAACAGGCATTTGAAGGGAACTCCCGGTGGAAATCTGTTGGGCTTTGATGAACCAACGTACTGACCCCACCGGGATTTTCGATAGCGGCAATGAACTACCGGGCGGCGTTACGCATTACCGCCACGTTTATCGCCCTGCTCAGTTTGAATTGAAAGGGCGCGCTCTTAACTTGCTCCGAGATGAAAATACACCGTGAAGTCTTGACTGGACGTCCCTGTCAGTTTACCTGCCTTTTCGGCACCAGAGCTGCGAGCCGCCCTATAAACTCCACGGGGCTCAAAACAACATGAGTAGTCCCATCATCACAAGGTGTCTTCAAGGCAACAATCACGTTGCCATTGCTGGCCGTGTTATGTAAAGACACAACACCGAGCTGCCAGAAGCCGCGAGTTTATTAACCTGGTTGGGTTTACACACCAATCACGTAAGCAGTAGAAAGCCAGATTACGTACTGAACAATTCACTCGCCTTCTTTCGATCACTGTTTACGAGAACAACCTGCGACGTCGATGCCTTCTCTGCCGGCTATTCAGGAGGTTCCGGCGTTCCACTTTTTCTAATCGAGGGTTCGTCGGTTATCCGGTTGAACTCCCGCATCGTGAATAGCATCCCTGCTGCCATCAAGACGTAAACCACAATAGCGAACATGAAAATCGTGTCTGAGCTCATTATTTAGACCCCTTCAGCGCCATCAACTTGAAATAGATACCAAAGCAAAGAATTGAAGGCACCCACAAGGCAGTGAACACCCCTTCTTCTCTCTGCCCTGAGAACCAAAGATAGGCTGACAACGCAAAGGAAATGGACACGGCCAATAGGAAAAATATGTCGGACTGTTTAATCATTCTGTTTCTCCAAAGATTTTAAAATTAGTCGGAGCTACCGAGTGCACAAAGCATGCAACCGAGCACCAAAAACCGGACGAACGTGTGCACTAGTGACTCACCCGGAAGCAACTGAACCTCTTGCACGCCAACGCCGAACTGCGTTAACACGCCAGCCCCAAGACTCAAAAACACCCCGACAAGTATCATCGCGACTCCGCTCCGATACGCGGCTTTCTTCAAGTTTGGATAGTTATTTAGCATCTGGAGCGACCCGCCATGATTGTGCACGTGTTTAGGTATTTAGCAGTTCTACGTTCACCTTCTCCAGCCGGATCACATTCTCGGCGCGCCTGTCAGGAACGAGACTGGTGACAAAGCGCTACAAGAGGCACTGACCAAACTTACTCTTACCATGCTGTTTCAAACTCGCCCGTCACCAACGCTGGACCTTGTCGGTTCATCCAAGAGACGATTTTTAGACTGCTGATGGAGATCGACGCTGAGTGTGGGAACTCCCGATGGAAATCTGTTGGGCTTTGATGGGCCGACGGACTGGATTCCGCCATATGTAATATATTGCGCCAACATGAAGAGAAACAATACGAATCAACACAAAATCAGGTGACACACAGTTACTGTTTTCGACCCGCCCGGGTTATTTTTACCCCGGTCTTTTGTACGCCGATATATACTTTCGATAGTGCGCTATGGGTAAATCGCTGTCAGACGAAAACGCGGAGCGTCTCGCATCAATCACTGACACTGGGCATTAAACACAACTGAAGCGCATACAAAAAAATTTGGAAGGACAGGTAAATCACTTATTGGACACAACGAACGCTAAACAATAATGTTCAATAAAGACCACTTTCACGAATGATGACCGCTGCCAGTTTGCGCCAAAAGCGCGCCAGCAAGCTCTCTGCGTCCACCTCCAGCACCAGGGTGCCTCGACTCAATTGCGCAGCTAAAAGCCGCTGCGCGCCTTGAGTCGAATCCGAATTGCCATCCTGCACCACTCTCAACGTGACGCGGTAAAGCGTGGTGTCTGGCACCCAGCGGCCCTGCGCATCTTCGCGTACCGCAATGTCGCCGCCATAAGTTGAGGCGAGATAAGGTTCGTTCAGGAAACGCGCATTGACTTTATCCACGGCCAGCAACGTTGCCGCCAACGCAGGCTCGTCCATGTTCTGCGGGTAAAACCTTGCGCTGGGTTGCGCCTGCAAGCGACCGAGATCAGATTCACCAATATAAGCTGTCACTCTTGCCGTCGTCGTATCCGCCAACAGTAACAGCGGCTCATTCTCGGCAATCCAATCGCCCGGCCGTATATCTGCAGCAACCTCCAATACCGTGCCGGCAAAAGGCGCACGCAACTGCAACCGGGCCAGCTCATCCTGCACCGAGCGCAGCTCGCTCTGCGCTAGCGCCAGTTCCTGCTCGATAACCTGATTACGCTGTAAAATACCGGATTCCAAGCCCTGGGCCGCCAGTTGCCAACGCAGGTTTTTGACCTCCAGCTCTGTCAAACGAGCCCGAGCCTCCGCATCCGGCGAACGAAAACTCAGCAACATGTCTCCCGCCTCAACTTGAGCGCCCGGCACCAACGCCAGGCTTTGCAACTGAGCTCCTGCAGGGGCGTATAGCTGGGTACGGGTTTCCGCCTGTAACAGCGCCGGCAAATTCACCCGGGACTGCCAGGGCGCCAACGAAACCAGCGCCAACCCCAAAGCGATAAACAACGTACGGCGACTAAAACGATTCACGGTGACTTCTCTCCGTCGAGTGTACCAATGAGCCAACTCTCGCCCTATGGGCAGGGCGATAAACCAAATAATTTCTACAACAAATAAAAACAAACCCAGCAGTTTAAAAAACAACATGTAAACCAGCAGAGCAATGCCGAGAAACAAAAAGAAACGATATAACCAAGTGCAAAATGCATAAACGACCAAACCCCGGCGCAAAGACCGTGGCAACAATTCCGGTGGCGGGTCAGCAAAACCAAATAACTGCTCACGCAACCACCAACGCGCTAACGCAAACGACCGCTGCTGCAAGTTACCTACTTCAAGCAGGTCAGACAATAGGAAGTAACCGTCAAAACGCATAAACGGGTTGAGGTTAACCCCCAGCGTTAACAACCAGGTCGTGGTCGCCAACAGAAAGGCCGCACTGCGTAACGCGCCTTCTGGCAAAAAACTCCAGAGCAGAGAGGCAAAGGCGGCGATGGCAAGCTCCGTCATCATGCCCGCCCCTCCCACTGCTAAACGTTGACGGCGCGAAGGTAACTTCCAGGCTTCGCTGGTATCGGTATACAGCACCGGCCACATCACTAAAAAAGCTACACCCATGGTGGGGATATGGCAGCCAAAGCGCTTGGCGGTAAAAGCGTGGCCAAGCTCGTGTGCCATTTTTGTAAGGATCAGCGCCAGGAAGTAACAGACCGCACCCTGCCAGGAGAAAAAGTACAGTAATTCTTTGGCAAAACTTTCCCACTGCCGAGCAATCAACAGCAAGCCCAAAAGCGCCGAGCCAAGCACAACGGAGAGAAAAGCCGGACTGAATAAGAAAGCCAAACGCGGCAGATAGGTATCCAGAAAGGCATCCGGGCGCACCAACGGCAAACGGAAAAACAGGTAATTGTGCAACAACCAACTGGCCCAGTGCTTTTGCAGGCGCTGCGACTGCGCCTGCAAGCCAGAAATACCAGAAGCAACCAACAAGTTATTAGCCATCAGAAACTGGGCGAAGTCGCTCACCTCTGCCACTGACAGGTTAAACAAGCTGTCAGCGTTAACCTCTGCCACTATCTGTGCCGCACTGCCCAAACGCCAGTGCGACAAAATTTCGAACTCACGTACACCTAAGCGATAAAAGCGGTTATTGCACGGATCCTGCAAGGTCCAGGACGGCGATCCATCTCTAACGCGCGGCCCAGGATGTAGACTTAGTTCTTCGCGCAGCGGCAATAGCGCGTCGTCGTCGCTAGCGTCAACGACGCCAGGCACTCCGACGGCCTCAGCAGTGGTCATCAGTTGTTGCCCGCCGCCATTAGATACCGAGCCACTGTCGCGCCGCCGCCAGCGGACGGCGCATCAGGTAATAAAACAAGCTCACTTGCGTACCATAAATTTTTGCAGTGCCGCGCAAACCAATGCGCGGGGGCATTTCATCAGCGTTAAAGCCTGCTCGCAGGCGATAAGCTAAAATGCCCTCTGGCGTAACCTCGGCCTGATAACTCGCCAAGCGTAATTTACCCTCTAAAGGGTCAGTGGGGCGAATATTGAGAAACAAGCGTACATCGCTATCGCGCTGCAGCGTAATCGCATCGCTGACCGGCAGCCAGGCTTGCAACTCGACGTTTTCCGGCGCTGCGACTGTCAGTATCCTCTCCCCCAAAGCCACCGGACGGCCAATCCAGTCCTCGGCGCTGGCAAACACCGCAATGCCATCGCGAGAAGCGCGAATATCAATCCGTTGTAGCAGGCTTTTCACGTACTCGAGCTTGGCCTGATGTTGTTCGATGACACCGCGCAACTGTGTCAACTTGGCCTTGCTTTTTTGATCCCGCAAGGCTTTTTGTCGCGCCTGCCGGTACTCAGCCTGGGCAACCGCCAGGGCTTGCCCGGTCTCACGCAACTGATTGCGCAACTTGCCGTCATCCAAACGCAACAACAGCTGCCCCTCAATGACCGTGTCATTGGGGCCAACGGCGAAGCTGTCCACCACCCCGTCCAAGGGTGCGCGCACCACTTCCGGCTGCCAGGGCACCACTTCCGCCGGCGCCAAGACCGATTGCCGCACCGGCAATAGCAGTAGCATCACCAGCGCCAGTGCAGACCACAGCCAAGTACGACGCTCTTGTAAGCGCGATTTCCACTGGCGCCAATCGCGTCGCCCGACTAAATGGGCGCTTAGGCTGTGACCGTAGCTATCCCCCAAAAAACCGGCCATACGCTGCTCTTGCTCCAACCACATCGGCTCTCGAGCCAACAACAGAATGCCCACCTGTTGTTTACTCGCGGGGTTAATCAAGGGAATGAGCAGCACATGTGCCGGCAGCCACTCCTGCCACTGCGCGGCGAGCTCCTCCGGCAAGTCTGCCGCCGTCAACGCTCTTGGCGACGAAACCGGGCCCGCACTTTCGTCGTGGCAAAGGTGACGCAATAGCCTCGTCAACCACAAAACAAAAGGCGCTTCCGGGTCGGGGAATGGCAAGCCGGAAACCGCCTGCACCTTTTCACTCACCGCCAACCACAGTACGGCCTGACGGTAATCCAAAAGTTGGCGAGTTTCATTGGTCAGTAAAAAACCGAACTGCGCCAGATCTTCAGCGCCGCGCACCTGGCGCTCGAGCTGCACAAGGGTGCTCAAACCCTGTAACTGTCGCTGGACCAACTCGGTCATAGGATACTGCTCACAAAGTATCTATTCACAAGGCATCAAAACTGGCAATGCCGCTCATGCCGGGCAGCAGCTCGGGAAATTGACCATCAATTTCAGCAATCACTTTCAGCGACTGGCTCACTGGGTCAATCTTTGCACCCAGGGTAATAATTTTTGCCGGGTAGCTTTTACCCACTTCATCTACGGTTACCTGAAAGCGCTCACCCACCTCCAGGTTGGCTAAATTATGGGAGGGCACAATCATCTCCACCTCAAGCTGGCGATCACCGAGTATTTCCATCAACTCGGTACCCTGCTTAACGTACTGATGCTCAGCCACGGTCAAGGAGGCAATCCGCCCCGCAAAAGGCGCCTGAATACGACAGGCCTTAACGGTCGCCTCCATCACCTCCAACTCGGCAGAGGCCTTCTCTGCGTCCGCCTCTGCCACCAACTGCTCCAGCTGGCCTATGGAGTTCAACTCGGCCAAGCGACGACTCACTTCGGCTTTGCGCGCAGCGACATGTAACAGGGCTTTAGCTTTTTTCCATTGTGCGCGCTCCACCGCACAATCGAGCTGTAGCAACAAGTCACCCCGGCCAAAACGCTGGCCCTCACGCAGCGGCAAACGTTCCACCTTGGCACTCAAACCGGCAGATAACACCGTGTGGTAACGCGCGGTCAATTGCACTCGCACGGCCTCATCTGTTGCTGGCAGCAAGCCGTAATCTTCGGCACCAGGGTCAGCCTCTGCAGACGCAAACAGGCCCACAAAGGGGCCTGTTACAAACATCAAGGCTAAAACACATCGCCTCATTAACTGGATCTCATTATGTTGCGGTGCCGCCCGCTATACGTCCAGGCAGCCCGTTGGTTAAACCGCCACGCGTTAGGCGGACGGCTATATTTGCTGGGCCAAAGGCTTAGCACGATCCACCACCAGGGCGTCTATACCCAAACGGCCCATGGCCTGTTGCCGCCGCGAAGCGTCTTGCCAGCCGCGATACACCCCCAGGGACACGGCATTGGCATAAGGACCGTCACCATACACCAAAAAGTCATGCTCATTGGCCCGCATAAGCACTGCCGTCGTGGTCGCGGTATCGCCTAGCACCAGCACAATAAAACCTTTTGTCGATACGATGGCTGTAACTGGCGCAGCAACTGGTGTCGCGAGAGGAGCTTCAGCTTGGGCCACCGCTGTTGCAACTTCCTCCGGCTCGTCCCCAGCCACGGACTCAATGCTGCTCTCAACTTCAACCTCAGCTGCAAGCACCGGCTCAGCGACTGCTAACGCCTCGGTTTGCCCTACGGAGGATGCCGTGGGCGGCAAATCAAAGTACTCGGCAATAGCGGCCAACTCTTCGAACTCACCCCGCTCCCAGGCATTCATACGCTGCTGAATAACTTCAGCGATACCGTCGAGACTGTCATCCGCCACCTGATCGGGCATGGGATCCAGCCCCAGAGTAACGTAAATCTGGCCCACCGCTTGTTGCGCCGACGCGTAAGCCTGGTAGTGCTTCAAACGCGACATCACCGAACGCACCGACGACTGAATAGACTCCAGTTTTCCACGGGCATCATTGCGCGAAGTGTTGCCCATATAGTCGCGAATACGCATATCAACCTGAGCCAACTCCCCAGCACGCTGCGCCTGGTTGAGCTGGCTTTGATACTGCTGGTAGGAAATATGAATCTGGGTGGTAATCGCCATGGCCAGTGCCTGACAACGCATTTCCGCTAGTTGTTCCTGGTTTTCCGTCTGTTCCAGGGAGTCGGGACCACTCAACAAATTGAACAGATTCCAACTCACCCGAGCGCCAGCCTGACCCCAACTGTTGTTATACAAAAACGAGTTATCATCGTGATAGCCACCAGTAGACAATTCCAGGCCTGGCAACATGCGCAGCATCGCCTTGCGGCTTTCAACCTGCGCCACTCGCACACCGTAGAGCCCCTCACCAAATTCCGGGCGCTGATTTAGCGCCATCAGCTCCATCTCTTCGAGACTCAGATCCAACGTGGGAAAACTGTCCAACCCTATCTGCGGTAGCGCCAATTCAAACTTTGTACCCGGTGGGATGTTGATCAGTTCGGCCAACACGGTGCGCGCTAAAACCATCTCGTGCTCGATAGCCTCGAGCTGCTGAATCACCGTCATCAGGTTCCGTTGGTAGCGCAGCGTTTTGAGCGGCGACTGCAAACGCTCTTGTTCAGCCTGGCGCGAATCGGCCAGAGCCTGGCGTGCCAGGGACAACACCTGGTCAACATCCTGGCTCACCATTTGCGCTCCAACCGCACGCCAGAAAGAGGAGCGCACCTGTTGCAACAAGTTGTGCACGACCTTGCGGCGGTTCTCCTCGGCGATCAGGGTACGATCGTGCTCCTGTTTATTGGTATAGTAACTGACACCAAAGTCGAGCACGTTCCAGGTCATCGACAAATCTACTTCGCCGCGACGGCGATCCTGAGACGTCGAAGGCTCCAAGGATTCGAAACCACTTTCAATCGAATAGCTGGAGGAACCGTTAACATTGGAACGATGGTTGTAACCCGCATTCGCCACCAAGTCGGGCAGTAAATCGTATTTACCCAACTCGAACTGGCCCTTGGACAGCGCCTCTTCCATCAATTGAATGCGGTGTTCCAAATTGTAGCTAAGAGCACGCGCCATGGCGTGAGGCAGCGATAGAGGAGCGCTGATAGGCTCCTGATCGACATACAGGCGCTCTTGCTCGGCCGCCACCAGAGAAGCGCGCTCGGTCATTGAAAAAGGTTCCGTAGTTACGGCGCAAGCCGGTAACAAACCGATCAGCATGGTACTCAACGCCAATTTGCTCGCCCGGCCCAACGATGGCACACCGCGATTCGAACGCTCCTGCGTATTACTTACACTCATCCTGAAAACCCTAATGTTTATTCGATAAATTTTATAACATTAATTTTTTCGCTCATTCAAACCTCCCAGCCTAAATGAGCTAACGCCTAGCCAACGTTGGTAAACAATGCAGCCAAATCATCCAGTAATGCCTGCGATTCGGCCTGACGCCCCTGAGCCTGCAACTGGGTCGTTAAGCCGGGTTTGGCCGCAGCCGCCAACTTGGCAAAGTCTGCAGCCGCAGGCACAGGTTGCTGTTGAACAACCTTAATAGCCGCACGCTTATCAGCTTGAGGCTTGCCCACTTCACCCTTAGCAACAGGTTCTGCCTGCTCTTGTGCCGAGTCACCCTCGGGCTCAGCCTCGCCTTCGGTTTGCTGCACCGTGACACTGAACACTGCAAAGGCACTGTTGCCCGCACCATCGCTGGCAATAACGCGAATTTCCAGTTCTTCGATGTCCAGCACGTCATCGCCAGCCTTGGACAGGTCCACCTCAAAGCGACCCGTACCCGGATCAAACTCAACCCAATCCGGCAAAGGATCACCGTTGGCCTGCTTAGCTTCCAAAGTCAGATTGCCGCTCTCGCCGGCAAAGACGAAGGCATCAACAGGCACTTCAAAACTGGCGGTGCCGGTTTCGGCGACTTCCACCATTTGATCAGGAATACCCGCGTCCACTTGCAAGGGTTTGGGCGCGTCGCTCTGGTTGTTATCGCCATTGTTAGCGTCGGCAGCTACAGCCGCCGTTTCTTGTCCTGACGTCCCGACATCGCCAGTGCCAGCTTCAGCCGGTGCGAGACCACCAGCCGCAGTGGCTGCCAACTGAGCAGCTATCTGTTGATCACTGGACTGCTCTTTCGTCAGAGTGAAAGAGGCCTGGGCGCTATCGCCGGACTCGTCCCGAGCTTCAACAATAATTTGCAATTCGCTAATGTCAGCACCACCCGAGACAAAAATCTGCCCGGTTTCACTGTCGATACGCACACCCTCCGGCAGGGGGTCACCACTGACCAAGCGCGCATCAAAGGTCAACTGACCACCACCTTCGCCTTCAACCACAAAGTTTTGACCGGCCTCAATGGTGGAATCACCCTCGTCTGCAGTGATGGCGGTATCGGGAATTTCACCATTGACTTCTACCCCGTTCTCCAGGGGAATAAAGGTATCACCCGTTGGCTGCACGGTGGTCGGGGTATCGGGTATAGACACACCCGGCTGATTAGTCGGACCGCCATTGTCACTACTCGGAGTATTGATCGTCAGCGGCGGCGTCAGTGGTGGCGTAGTCGGCTGATTGTCGACAACCACCGGTGCCGCATCCACCGTTAAGCCAAAGCTGGCCTGATCGCTGGCGCCGAGACTGTCGGTCACTGTCACCACAATCGTGAAGTCACCCGCTTCTCCGACCGGTGGTGTGCCATTAAAGGTACGACTGCCCGGGTCAAAACTGAGCCAGTCCGGCAGGGGATCGCCGTTGCCCAGTGTCGCGCTGACGGTTAACACATCACCGTTATCAACGTCGCTGAACAAGCCCTCATCGAGCACAATGCTCAGCGGCTCATTCTCCCGCGTGGACTGACCCGGCAGACCTGCCACCTGGGGTGCATCGTTGGTGCCGGTAATGGTGATCGTTAGGGTTGCCGTGGTTTGGCCTCCGTTGCCATCATTCACCTGATAGCTGACCACCAGGTCCTGTGTTTCACCCTCGGGCAGGCTGTTATAGACCTCACCGGTAGGGTCAAAACTGTAACTGCCATCGCCGTTAAAGGTCAGCCCGGTCGGCGCAGCACCCACCAGACTGTAACTCAGAGAGTCGCCCTCCACATCCGTGGCGCTGACGCGGCCGCTGACGATATCACCACCTTCGGTGGCGGCCACCACTTCGGCTTCCGCTTCCGGCGCATCGTTAACACCGAGGATGCTAACGCTCACCACATGGGGGCTGCCATCCACGGCGTTTACGGTAAAGCTGTCGCTCAAACTCTCACCGGCACCAAGCGCCTGCACCGCTGCCAGGCTGTTGTCCAGGCTGTAACTCCAACCGCCGCCCGCACTAATACTAAAGCTGCCGTAGCTACCCACCGTGCCCGACTGGGGTTGTAGATCCAGGCTGCCCTTATCCAGATTGGTCGAGGTCAGGGTGCCGCTGGCGCTGAGCACCGTATCTTCGGTTACCGAGCCCGAATCCACACCGGTGCCAGAGCCAAATACCACCGCGCCGTCGGTGCCAAGAATGGTGATCGATACCGTGTGGCTGGTGCCGTCACCGGAACTCACGCTAAAGCTTTCGCTCAAGCTGTCGCCGGCGTCCAGCGCTTGCACCGCCGCGAGATCGTTATTGAGGCTGTAGCTCCAGCCGCCGCTGGTAGCTATGCTGAAGCTGCCGTAACTGCCGGTTGTGCTCGACTGAGCGACAAACACCGCCTCGGTAGTTTCGGCATCGGTAATCGTCAGGCTACCGCCGGTGCTCAAGCTCACGTCTTCCGTCACCGTGCCACTATCTGCGCCACCGATCACGGCGGCATCGTTAATACCGGTAATCGTCACGGTGACGGTGTGGCTGGTGCCGTCGGTGGCCAGTACGGTGAAGGTTTCAGTTTTGGTTTCACCCGCCTTCAGGTACTGCACGTCAGCGTTAGCAACATCGTAAGTCCACACACCGGCGCTGGTAATACTCAAACTGCCCAGGGCACCGCTGCTCGCGGTAATACCCGTGGTCTGGAAGCTGGCCTCACCCGCATCTGCATCGGTGATGGTCAGTGTGCCGGTATCGGTCAGCGTTGGCGTGGCCGCATCTTCGGTCACCGCGCCGCTGTTATCTCCGCCGATCACGGCCGCATCGTTAATGCCGGTAATCGTCACGGTGACGGTGTGGCTGGTGCCGTCGGTGGCCAGTACCGTGAAGGTTTCAGTTTTGGTTTCACCCGCCTTCAGGTGCTGCACGTCAGCGTTAGCAACATCGTAAGTCCAAACACCGGCGCTGGTAATACTCAAACTGCCCAGGGCGCCGCTGCTGGTAATCCCCGTGGTCTGGAAGCTGGCGACCTCGCCCGTATCCGCATCGGTGATGGTCAGGGTGCCGGTATCGGTCAGCGTTGGCGTGGCCGCATCTTCGGTCACCGAGCCGCTGTTATCTCCGCCGATCACCGCCGCATCGTTAATACCGGTAATCGTCACAGTAACAGTATGGCTGGTGCCGTCGGTGGCCAGTACCGTGAAGGTTTCAGTTTTGGTTTCACCCGCCTTCAGGTACTGCACGTCAGCGTTAGCAACATCGTAAGTCCACACACCGGCGCTGGTGATACTCAAACTGCCCAGGGCGCCGCTGCTCGCGGTAATACCCGTGGTCTGGAAACTGGCCTCACCCGCATCTGCATCGGTGATGGTCAGCGTGCCGGTATCGGTCAGCGTTGGCGTCGCCGCATCTTCGGTCACCGCGCCACTGTTATCCCCGCCGATCACCGCCGCATCGTTAATGCCGGTAATCGTCACAGTAACAGTGTGGCTGGTGCCGTCGGTGGCCAGTACGGTGAAGGTTTCAGTTTTGGTTTCACCCGCCTTCAGGTACTGCACGTCAGCGTTAGCAACATCGTAAGTCCAAACACCGGCGCTGGTAATACTCAAACTGCCCAGGGCGCCGCTGCTCGCGGTAATACCCGTGGTCTGGAAACTGGCCTCACCCGCATCTGCATCGGTGATGGTCAGTGTGCCGGTATCGGTCAGCGTTGGCGTGGCCGCATCTTCGGTCACCGCGCCGCTGTTATCCCCGCCGATCACCGCCGCATCGTTAATGCCGGTAATCGTCACGGTGACGGTGTGGCTGGTGCCGTCGGTGGCCAGTACGGTGAAGGTTTCAGTTTTGGTTTCACCCGCCTTCAGGTGCTGCACGTCAGCGTTAGCAACATCGTAAGTCCAAACACCGGCGCTGGTAATACTCAAACTGCCCAGGGCGCCGCTGCTGG
>JABJED010000027.1 GCA_018665025.1 Gammaproteobacteria bacterium | reverse complement strand
GGGATGACGACCATGCCAAAGAGCTCCTGACCAAACTATCGGCCTGATTGGTTTAATCGACCGGGCTACATACTGAATACGAATTGATAAAAATGAGGAGGTGATAATGAAACTTGGAATCCTGAACGGAATTGGCGGCAAGGTGATCGGTATAGATATGGACCGAATCAAGGCGGCAGAGAGCATGGGTTACGACTCTGTCTGGACAGCAGAGGCATACGGCAGCGATGCGGTAACGCCGGCAGCCTGGATATTGGCCCAGACCGACAAAATCAAGGTTGGTACGGCGATCATGCAGATGCCTGGCCGATCACCGGCTTGTAGCGCAATGACCGCGATGACACTGAACCAGCTCTCTAATGGACGGTTCATTGTTGGTTTGGGTGCATCCGGGCCGCAGGTAGTTGAAGGCTGGCATGGTGTAGCTTATGGCAGGCCGATGACTCGAACAAAAGAGTATATCGAGATTATGCAGAAAATTTTTAACCGTGAAGCCCCTGTGGAACATGAAGGTTTTCATTACAGCATGCCTTACAGTGCTGAGGATGGCACTGGCCTGGGTAAACCTTTGAAAAGTATTCTGCAGGCAGACCCCTCTATCAAGATTTACACAGCATCTATTACACCAAAAGGTCTTGAGACTGCCGCTGAAGTGGCTGATGGCGTGTTCCCGATATGGATGAGCCCTGAAAAATCTAACGTGTTGATGTCTTCCATCCAGAAAGGTCTGGATAAAGGTGGCAAGACCATGATGGATTTCGACATTGCTCCTTTTGTTACCGTGGTCATGGGTGATGATGTAGACCATTGCCGAATGCCAATCAAAGGCAGTATGGCTTTATATATCGGTGGCATGGGCGCTCGAGAAAATAATTTTTACAACGATTATGCAAAGGCGCTCGGATATGAAGAAGCCGCAGCCAAGATTCAGGACCTGTTCCTTGCGGGCAAGAAAGATGAAGCCATGGCTGCTGTTCCTGATGAGTTGGTAGATGCTTGCCATTTAGTGGGTCCGGCAGGGCGAATCAAAGAGAGGCTGCAGGTCTGGAAGGAAGCAGGTGATTCCGGAAAGATTAGCAGCATGTTGCTTGGTGCAGGCCAGATCGAAGCACTTGAGCTGGTAGCGGGCGAACTCCTCTAGGGGCGTTAGGTCTAATACTTAAGGGAACGGGTATCTCAACTCAAAGTTACACCCTCAAGGCTTGTGCTGGCATTCATGAAATAAGCCAGCAGGATTGGGATGCCTGCGCAAACCCTGGCAGGTCAGGGGTTGAAACAGACATCCCATTCGACCCCTTTCTGTCCTATGCGTTTTTAAGTGCGCTTGAAGAGAGTGACTCGGCAGTAGCGCAGACTGGCTGGGCGCCATATCACCTTACATTGGAGCACGAAACCAGGGGTGTAGTTGGTGTTGTGCCCATGTACCTGAAAAGCCATTCCCAGGGTGAGTATGTTTTTGATTACTCGTGGGCTGATGCCTTTGAGCGAGCGGGTGGTCGCTACTACCCCAAGTTGCAGGTCTCGGTTCCGTTCACGCCCGCGACAGGCAGGCGCCTTCTAACTCGCCCCGATGCCGAAGACCCTGAAATCGAAAAGTATCTTTTGTCGGGTCTGATGCAGGTTGCCGAAAAAATGGAAGTGTCGTCAGTCCACATTACCTTTTCGGACAAACATCAGTGGGACCAGATGGGTGAGCTGGGGTTTCTGCAGAGAACACATAATCAGTTCCATTGGCAGAACGATAACTACAGTACCTTTGATGACTTTCTTGGTGCGCTTTCTTCGAAGAAAAGAAAAAATATAAAACGAGAGCGTCGAGGGGCGCTGGAGTCTGGTATAGAGATTGAGCGAATAACCGGGTCCGACCTCACAGAAGAGCATTGGGATGCGTTCTACCGGTTTTATGTTGATACTGGCAATCGTAAATGGGGATCGCCGTACCTGAAACGACAATTTTTTTCGATTATCGGTGAGACGATGCCGGATGATACGCTGCTGGTAATGTGTAAGCGTGATGGGCGATATGTTGCAGGTGCGATTAACTTCATTGGTGGGGAATGCCTGTTTGGCAGGAACTGGGGTTGCATCGAGCACCATCCGTATCTTCATTTTGAAGTTTGTTACTACCAGGCGATAGAGTTTGCCATCGAAAGAGGATTGAAGCGGGTTGAAGCCGGTGCACAGGGACAGCACAAGCTGGCGCGGGGTTATCTTCCAACTCATACCTACAGTGCACATTGGATTGCCAACGAGTCCTTAAGAGATGCAATAGATAACTACCTGCAGGATGAGCGCCGGTATGTTGACGAAGAAATTGATTACATTACGGAGCAGGGGCCATTTAAAAAATTGATCGGAGAGGGCGAATAAGTAATCTGAATGAGCCGCTCAGATGGGTTGCTCGCTACTTGCGAGTACTTGTATTCGGAGGCTGCTTTGTTCTCATCGATAAAGACTCAATAAGTATGTGTCACCGTGTTTGAGCGGTTGTTTCTTTAGTGCGGGTAATACGAATAAACAAGTTTTGGTCCGAGGATCAGGATCGGCGGGGATGTCACGAAACAAAAAGGGGCACACGCTTATTGGTGAGGTGCTTTACTCCGCCCCCCCAAGTGCAACATGATGCGCGACAAACTTTTAATGTGGAACAACAATATGTCCAATCGAATGAACGGCCAATGGCGTCTAAAGTCCCGTCCTGAAGGGATGGTACAAGAATCAGATTTTGAGTATGTGGAAGAGCCAGTAGAAGAACTGGGGGACAACGATTTCCTGATTCGTAATCTTTATTTAGCATTTGAACCGGCGATGCGAGGTTGGTTAAACGATGTGAAGAGTTATGTGCCTCCGGTGCAAATAGGCGAGGTCATGCGTGCAGGCACTGTGGGTCAGGTTATTGAGTCCAATAACGAAAATTTCGCGCCCGGTGATTTTGTGCAGGGCCAGCTAGGCTGGCAGGAATATGCCGTTAATAATGGTGCGATGGGCATGATGGGTGGTGTGTCAAAAATCCAACCCGGAATTCCCCCTTACCTGGTATTGAGCGCTCTTGGAGGCACCGGGCTCACGGCTTACTTCGGATTGCTTGACGTAGGCAAGCCAAACGAAGGTGATGTCGTGGTGGTCTCTGGTGCAGCTGGAGCGACTGGATCGATTGCTGGTCAGATAGCGCGAATCAAGGGTGCTTCCAAAGTGGTTGGCATTGCAGGCGGAGCTGAAAAATGTGCCTGGCTCACTGATGAACTTGGTTTTGACTCGGCCATCGATTACAAATCAGAAGATGTTCAGGTGCGGCTAAACGAAGAATGCCCGAAGGGTATTAACGTCTTTTTTGACAATGTCGGAGGAGATATTCTTGATGCTGCTTTGCTGAACATGGCACAAAATGGTCGCATCGTGCTTTGTGGGGGAATATCCCAATACAACGAGTCAGGACTTCCCACTGGCCCAAGAAACTATATGCAACTGGTCATACGTCGATGCACCATGCAGGGCTTTATTGTCATTGACTACCTGCACAAGGCGGCTGAGGCTGTAAAAGAACTGTCAGGTTGGATTGAGAGCGGGGAACTGAAGCATGGGGAAGATATACAGGAAGGTATAGAGAATACCCCGAAAACTTTCCTTCGATTGTTTGAAGGCAAGAATGTGGGCAAGCAGTTATTGAAAATTGCTGAACCGCCTTTGTAGTTACTCGTTGTCAGATTGGCATTTAATACACATTGATGCCTCTGGATAGGCTTCGAGTCGTTTGAACGCTATGGGTTCTTCGCATGACGTGCAGAATCCGTAGCTCTCAAGTTCGAGCCTTTGTTTTGCCTGCTGTACCGCTTTCAGGCGATTACTGGTGACGGTGCGGTTGGCGATCAGGATGCTCTGGTTGTGAAGCTCGTCCATTCTTGAAAGCCGGCCCTGGTTATCCTTCAGCTTGACGGGTTTGGCGCCAGCTTCCGTTATCGAGAGCAGGTCTTTGAGCTCCTCCTCCAGCTGTTCCAGCATTGTTTGCAGCATTGCGCGTTGATTTTTTGTGAGTGCTGGCATTCTCAATCCCTGTAGGATTTGTCGATTCGGTCCAGTTTTCGAAGTAATGCTGGCCAGATAAATTCACCGCGTGTAGTAAGCGCTTCAGTCGAGGTGGTGCCTGCACGGGAATCAATAATATCAACCGATAGCGCACGGGTGGCAGAACCACCCGACTCCGCCAGAATCTGGTACCGGCAGGCGCGTTCGAGCCGGTAGATGGCTTGCCATGCGCCACCGGCATTGGGGCCGCAGGCCATTGTGCCGTGGTTACGAAGAATCATGGCGTTTTTTGCGCCAAGATCCGCAACGATGCGCTCTCGCTCGGCCAGGTTAGTCGCTACACCTTCATAGTCGTGATAAGCCAGGTCAGAATAAACGGCGATAGCGGTCTGGTTAAGCGGTTTTAGGCCATTTTCCTGGCAGCTAACGGCGACCCCGTAATCGGTGTGCAGGTGGATGACGAACATGGCGTCATCACGATTCATATGCACAGCACTGTGGATGGTGAACCCCGCGCGATTGAAATTGTAATTACTGTGCGTTAGCTGGTTTCCATCCAGATCAATGGTGAGCAGACTGCTTGCTGTTATTTCTTCGAACAACATGCCGTAAGGGTTAAGCAGGAAATGATGTTCGTCGCCGGGAATTCTTGATGACACATGTGTACCAACCAGATCGTCCCAGCCTTCCAGTGCGATGAGCCGGTAAAGGGCGGCGGTATCGACTCTTGCCTGCCATTCTACATCGTTCATTTCATCCTCTTCTCTGCTGCGCCAGGTACTTGTCCAGTTCGTTGGCGAAGGCTTGGCGATTAGAGTGATTGAGCGGTGGCGGCCCGCCGGTGTGTTCTCCGGAGGACCGCATGGTATCCATGAAGTCCCGCAGGTT
>JABJED010000197.1 GCA_018665025.1 Gammaproteobacteria bacterium | reverse complement strand
TGCCGGCTCCGGGCTTTAAAGTGTTTAGTTGCATGTCTTAAGCTCCTGCTACTCTTCTACACGCAGCATGTAGGACACTTTATTGATCATGCCCCTTACTGCCGGTGTATCTTCAACTTCGACGGTATGTCTGACTCTTCGTAATCCCAACCCAGCCACACAGGCTTTATGAGATTTCAGTCTGCTAATCGTGCTTTTGGTCAAGGTGACCTTAATTTTCTTATCAGTCATTGTTCTTAACTCGTCTTCTTTTAACTTGTAATGTCTTCAACGGACTTGCCGCGTTTCTCGGCAATGCTTTCCGGAGAGCGCATTTCCTGCAGACCTTTGAAAGTCGCTTGCAGAACATTCACAGGGTTAGTGGAACCGTAGGACTTGGCCAGAACGTTATGAACGCCCGCCACTTCCAATACAGCTCGCATAGTCTTACCCGCAATAATGCCCGTACCATCAGAAGCTGGTTGCATGAATATCTTGGATGCACCGTGCCTGGCAGTAATCGGGTACTGGATAGTTGAGCCCTTAAGGTCAACTTGAATCATATTACGACGAGCTGCTTCCATAGCCTTTTGGATCGCAAGAGGCACTTCGCGAGCCTTACCACGGCCATAGCCAACACGGCCATTACCATCACCCACGACAGTCAACGCGGTAAAACCAAAAATTCGTCCGCCTTTAACCACCTTGGCAACCCGGTTCACCTGAACCAGCTTTTCCTGGATGCCTTCTTCGTTATCCTGATCGTTGTAAGCCATTTCCTATCCTTTATTGATTTCTGCTAAGCGTGATTAGAACTGCAAACCACCTTCGCGCGCCGCATCAGCCAAAGCCTTAATTCTGCCGTGATACTGGTACCCGGATCGGTCAAAAGCGACTTTTGCTACACCTAGCGCTTTCGCTTTTTCTGCTATCAGCTTGCCGACTTTCGCAGCATCTTCTGAGTTACCCTTGTTTTCCACACGAACAGACGCGTCAAGAGACGACGCGGAAGCCTGAACCATATCTCCTGCAGCAGAAATGATCTGCGCATAGATGTGTCGAGGTGTTCGAAATACACTCAACCGAGGTACTTCCAATTCCCTGATATGCATACGGGCTCTCTTTGCTCGCCTCAATCTAGATACTTTTTTCTTGCTCATCGTTGTTCTCACTAAATTCTCTTTGTATTCCCCGATACGACCCTTCGTTCGAGGAGAGATCCCTCGACTACACTCGGGATGAAGAACCTAACGGTTCATCACTTCTTCTTGGCTTCCTTACGCTTAACATACTCATCCACGTACCGTACGCCTTTGCCTTTGTAAGGCTCGGGCGGCCTGAATGCCCTAATATCTGCCGACACCTGCCCAACCAACTGCTTATCGATACCCTTTACAATCACCTGGGTCTGGGTTGGTGTCTCAATATCGATCCCTTCAGGCACCTCGTAGACAACCGGGTGTGAAAAACCTAATGACAGGTTCAGCTTCTTACCTTGCGCCTGGGCACGATAACCAACCCCCTGAAGTTGAAGTTCTTTTTGAAAACCACTGCTCACGCCCACTACCATATTGTTGACGAGCGACCGAAAGGTACCCGCCAGCGCTACTGACTTCTTGGAAACCTCTACTGCTTTAAGTTGTAATCGGTCTTCTTCCTGGCTAATCCCAACCAGGTCATGCAGCGTCATGGCAAGGTTTCCCTTTGAACCCTTGACGGTGACTTCCTGACCGCTCAGTGTGATTTCAACACCCTTCGGAATGGATACCGGATTGTTAGCAATTCGTGACATACGTAATACCTTCTTTTCAGCTCTGCGTTAGAACACAGAACAAATAAGTTCTCCACCAAGACCCTGCAAACGTGCTGTCCGGTCTGTCATCACACCTTTGTTGGTGGACAAGATGACTACCCCAAGACCACCGTTGACCACTGGGATTTCGTCTTTTCCCTTGTACTGGCGGAGCCCTGGGCGGCTAATCGTTTTGATTTGTTCAATAACGGGCTTACCTTCGTAATATCGAAGCACTATGTTCAGGTTCGACTTGCCACCATCAACAGCAGTTACATTACATTCCTCAATAAAACCTTCTTCTTTCAATACCGCTGCAACTGCTACCTTCAAAGTGGATGAAGGCATAGAAACATCCTGAATCTTTGCACGCTGTGCATTTCGGATTCGGGTTAACATGTCGGCCATTGGGTCTTGCATTGTCATTATGTGTTCTCCTTACCAGCTCGACTTAACCAAACCAGGTACGTCGCCACGCATTGTGGCTTCTCGTAGTTGTGTTCGTGACAAACCAAACCTTCTATAGACTCCGTGTGGACGGCCCGTCAACATACAACGCCTAACCTGTCTACTCGGACTGGCATCACGCGGCAACTTTTGTAATTTCAACTGCGCTTCCCACTTCTCATCGTCTGTTGCTTCGACGCTAGAAATTGTTGCCTTCAGGGACGCTCTCTTGGCCGCATACTTCTTGGCAGTCTTCTGCCTTTTCAGTTCGCGGTTGATCATGGATGTCTTAGCCATAAACTTATCTGTCCTTTATGCGTTGGTACTTTCTGTGCTTGCGTCTTCCCGCAGAGGGAAGTTGAAAGCACGAAGTAACGCTCTACTTTGGTCATCTGTTTTCGCGGTGGTCGTTATTGCAATATCCATCCCGCGAATCTTGTCGATCTTGTCGTAATCAATTTCCGGAAAGTCGATCTGTTCAGTGATACCCATCGAAAAATTGCCACGACCGTCAAAAGACTTGGTGTTTAGACCTCGAAAATCTCTTTGCCTTGGAATCACGATATTGATCAGACGATCCAAAAACTCATACATCCGAGATTTTCGTAATGTCACTTTGCATCCAATTGGATACTCTTCACGAACCTTGAACCCGGCGATAGATTTGCGCGCCTTGGTCATAACGGGCTTTTGTCCCGCAATCTGTTCCATATCAGCCAGCGCTGCATCAAGCTGCTTGCGATCAGCAATCGCTTCACCTACACCCATGTTCAGCGTGACTTTGGTAATGCGCGGCACTTCCATAATATTAGTAAGCCCAAGCTCTTCTTTGAGCTTCGGACGGATGTCTTGTTCATAAACTGCTTTAAGGTCTGTCATATCGGTTAACCGTCTATTTGTTCGCCAGTAGACTTAAAGACCCGGACCTTCTTGCCATCGTCCAGCTCTTTTATACCTACCCTGTCGGCCTTGTTAGTACTAACGTTGTAGATTGCTATATTCGAAGCCTGTATAGGCGCTTCTTTTTCGATAATGCCACCAGGCTGATTCATCTGGGGATTACCTTTAGTGTGTCGTTTTACCATGTTGATGCCGGAAACATACAACCGCCCACCATCCATAATGCGAGTTACTGCACCTGTCTTACCTTTGTCTTTACCAGCAATCACAATGACCCGGTCGTCTTTTTTCAGCTTTTGCATGTTTTCCTCTACAACACTTCAGGTGCCAGAGACACAATCTTCATGAAATTATCGTTACGCAGTTCACGAGTCACCGGGCCAAAAATACGAGTCCCAATCGGCTGTTTCTGCGGATTCAACAACACTGCGGCATTACCATCGAATTTAATCAGCGAACCATCTGCCCTTCGAACACCTTTTCGCGTTCGAACAACCACTGCATCCAACACCTGGCCCTTCTTTACCCTGCCACGAGGAATCGCTTCCTTTACGGTAACTTTAATAACGTCACCTATGTTCGCATAGCGACGCTTGGAGCCTCCCAGGACCTTAATGCACATAACACGGCGAGCACCGCTGTTATCTGCAATATCTAGATATGTTTGAACCTGAATCATCTCGTTACTCCAAAGCCTCTGACGGCAACATGTGACGTCCGACTGCTACAAACCTGCTTCTTAATCAATAATCGTTGCTTTACGATCAATTGAACTTAACTTCCACGCCTTACTCTTGGAGATCGGTCTTGTTTCTTCAATCGTGACCTTGTCCCCTTCCTGACACTGGTTATCAGCATCATGGGCATGTATTTTTTTAGATCGCTTAATGTACTTGCCATAGAGCGGATGCTTGATGCGTCGCTCGACAAGAACAGTAATTGTCTTATTCATCTTGTTACTGACTACGGTGCCGCTTGCGGTTCGAGCCAGGTTTTTTTCTTCGCTCATGCTTGTTCCTGCTTCTCGTTCAACACGGTTTTAATACGCGCGATGTCTCTCTTAATCTGCCCAAGCAGATGAGTCTGACCTAACTGGCCAGTCGACTTCTGCATGCGGTAGTTAAACTGGTCTTTAGCCAGATTATCGATGTCCTGTTGCAGCTCTTCGACTGACTTTTCTTTTAATTCCGATGCTTTCATCTTCTTAACTCACCCTTACATGACAACGCGTTTTACGAACGACGTTGCGAACGGTAGTTTTGACGCCGCCAGACGGAACGCTTCACGTGCTATTTCTTCTGTAACACCTTCCATTTCATAGAGCATTTTGCCGGGCTTAATCTGCGCGACCCAGTACTCTACATTACCCTTGCCCTTACCCTGCCTAACTTCGAGAGGCTTATTGGTA
>JABJED010000196.1 GCA_018665025.1 Gammaproteobacteria bacterium | reverse complement strand
TCGATGAGATGATATTATCACCTCTTATTAAGCGGCCAAATTCACTATGCCACTACAGGGTAAAATTAAAGAATCTGCCGTTCTCTTTGAAAATAACAAAAGTCAGAAAAAGCTTACTCTCACTGAGAGTATGAATAGCCTCCAAGAGGACAACGACCAAAAATCAATTTTAATTGGCGAAACTGAAGCTAGATGGCGAGTCGTCGAGGAAGCTTGGCGAAAAAATTTGTCTCCGCTTTTGATTCTAGACGAACGAGAAAAATCCTTTTATACAACTGTCAATGATCATCGCATCAATCTTCGGTCTGCAGTTGAGACATTACTGCCATATCAGTTCGGCACTTGTTTTTATTGTCGTTGCCTGTTGGATGAAAGCCTTCATCACATGGAAGACCAATTTCCGGATGTCGACCACGTGATGCCATTATCATTGTTGGTTCGGCAATTTCCTCAATCTGATTTCAACCCCAACGGTGTTTGGAATCTCGTTATTTCCTGTAAACGGTGTAATCGGGGTAAAAATGGCAAGTTCAATACCATCCCGAATGAGGCACTATATGAGCAACTTTTTCGAAGAAATGTTTATTTCACCAAGGAACACAAACACTCTATGCGTTTCTCTGTGCTAAAGAGCTTGGCTGTTTTGTCGGTGCCTGAAATGATCAAGAGGATGAAAGATATCTACAACCCATTTAAGTTTATTCGAGGATGGACACCAAATGTCTGATTCATGCGTATTTTGCAATCTTCCTCCTGAAAGAGTCATAGACGAAGATGAAAATTTCTTCGTCATTCGAGATGGATTCCCCGTAACCGAGCTACATTCGTTAATCATCTCTAAGCGTCACACTCCCAGTTACTTTGATCTTACCAGTCAGGAAATTGAGTCAATGAATACCTTTCTTGCCAGCCAAAGACATGCGATTGTTCAAATCGATCCCAAGGTGACAGGCTTTAATGTCGGTGCGAACGATGGAGCTTCTGCAGGACAGACAGTTTTCCATCTGCATATACACCTTATTCCACGCAGAGATGGTGACGTTGTTGAACCTAAAGGTGGAATTAGAGGTGCTATTCCAGATCGACAAGCTTACTGAATTAGATTGCAACAAATCAGGGGAAAACAAATGGAAGTCATACTCAAACCAAGGAACCTTTGACCACCGAACGTCGAAAAATATTTGAAGAAGTTCGGGCACCTCCCGTCGATAGAGGCAGCGAAGTTTCTGACGCCGGAACAGGTGGACGACCTTGTAGTGGCATAGTGAATTTGGCCGCTTAATAAGAGGTGATAATATCATCTCATCGATTAAGTGAGTCGCAATATGAAAAGCAAATCACGTCGCACATTCAGTCCTGAGTTCCAGCTTGAGTCTGCTCAATTGGTCGTTGACCAGCAATACAGTATTCGAGAGGCAGCCCTGGCGGTTGGTGTTGGACATTCAACGATGGATAAATGGGTGCGCCAATTACGCAACGAGCGTCAAGGTGTGACGCCAACGCAATCAGCAATGACGCCTGAACATCGGCGTATTAAAGAACTGGAAAAGAAACTGCGTCGTGTTGAGGAGCATAACGAAATTTTAAAAAAGGCTACGGCTCTCTTGATGTCGGACTCGCTGAACAACTAAAGGTTGTTGACGCGCTTCAGGAGAGCTACAGCATCACGATTCTTTGCGAAGCGTTTGGTCTGCACCGAAGCACTTTTAGGTATCGTCAGTCCGCCGAACAGCGTATTGATCTGGAGAAATTGAAAATTAACGCCATGGTGAAAGCAGCGCATCAACTCAGTAACGGATCGGCCGGCGCACGCAGCATTGCGCACATCGTCACGGGGCAAGGGACACGCTTAAGTCGTTACCGCGCAACGGGGTTTATGAAACGATTGGGACTGGTCAGCACGCAGTTACCGACACATCGTTACAAGAAGGCTTCGCAACCACACACCGATATACCCAACGTCCTAAATCGCGAGTTTCATCCCACAGGCCCGAATCAGGTCTGGTGCGGTGATGTGACTTATATCTGGACGGGAAAGCGCTGGTCCTACCTGGCGATTGTCCTCGATCTGTTTGCCCGGAAACCAGTAGGTTGGGCATTATCCAATTCGCCGAACAGCGAATTAACAGCAAAGGCCTTAACGATGGCTTATCAATCCCGAGGTCAACCTGAAGAGGTATTGTTTCACTCGGATCAAGGAAGTCATTACACAAGTTTAAAGTTCCGGCAGTATGTGTG
>JABJED010000195.1 GCA_018665025.1 Gammaproteobacteria bacterium | reverse complement strand
CCAGGGGTGGTGAGGGTCCGGGAAGCTCATCCAGCAGAACCATGGCTTATCGCTTGACTGCGTGCCCAGCCAGCTTTTTGTTCTCTGGGAGACCCAGTCCGTGTGATAAATATCGCGTGGAATATCCATTGGCCAGACTTGCGTGGCCCCTGTTGCACCTTTGCCTGCAGTATTCTGCCCTTTGTTTGTCACCATGGGGTAGAAGGCTTTTTTCTGTTCGGGGTAGGCGTCCATATACTTGTCGTAGTGGCTGTGACCCTCAAAAAAATGATTGGCGAGTTCCATATGGTCGAATCCGCGGTGAGGCCCCGTGCTGTTCTCAGACGCCATGCGGTTTTCGAAAAAATCCACCGGGGAGCCAAGCCATGGTTCGAAATGTGCTTTACCCAGCAGTGCCGTGTTGTAACCATGTTCTTTGAGGTGGTGGGCGATGGTGTGTCTTTCTTCGGGCATGGACATGCCGTTCATCAGCACGCCATGCGAACGGACGTGTTGTCCGGTCATGATCGTGGCCCTTGCAGGCATGCAGACTACATTTTGGTTGTGTGCTCTTTGATAATTGATGCCTTCACTTGAAAGTTGATCAATATTTTTTGTATTTGCAATTTTTCCACCGTTGCAGCCTAGTGCGTCGTATCGCATCTGGTCTGTGGTGATCAGCAGAATGTTTCTGGTCATCAGGCAGCGGCCGCTTTAGTAAGTTACTGCGTCATGTTCGAATTCGAATCCAGCTTTATTCATGGTAAGACGATGACGTGCGCCTGAAGTTGCGGCGTCCCATTCCGGGTAACCGGCATCTCCGTCCCAGAGAGCGACTCGAGAACCATCCTTGTCCTGGACGACTCTGGTCTGGTAGTAGCGGGGGGGCTGCTCAGAGAGCTTGTTGAGTGCCTGATCGATGGTGCCGAATCGTGAAAGGTGAAACAGCGATACCCATGTAGGAGGCGCCAGGTCGATCTCCCCTTTGGCATGCTGCTGCAGTGCATCTGTTGGGCTGATCCATTGATGGTTCTGAATTTCTCCACCATCAACCTTTATTTCGTGATCATCATCAGTGCTGGTTAGAAAGAACCAGGTAGCGAAGCGTCTTGCTGTACTGGCGGGTGGAGTCCAATGCGCGAACCAGATGAATTCATCGGCAGGAATGCTGATGCCTGCTTCTTCTTCGGTTTCTCTTGCTGCGGCGACCCGCGCTGCAGCGTTATCATCCGGTCCGTTGATATAGTCTGCTGCGTCGATTTTCCCACCGGGGAACACCCACATTCCACCAAAGGCGATCTTTGAAGTCTTGTGCAGCATCAGGACCTGGTTTTGATTCTTGTGTTCCCTCAGCAGCAACACTGTCGCTGCAGGGATCGCCGGCTTAGCGCCTTCATTCTCGCGGTCTTTCTTAAGGTCGCCATAGATATCGTTTTTATGTTTACTCATTTAGGTTTGTTCGTGCAATTTGGTCGACAAGAAGTGTCGGTGCTTCAATTGTCTTGGCCCTTAGGTATTCACAAAGTGACTTGGCTTGTTTGTCGATCCGGTGATTAGATGACACGCCTTCGCCAAGAACGTCATGGATGTAGAAGTTCAGGGCGCGTAGGTTAGGCAAGTCGAATCTTTCAATTTTGTAGGACGCCATGTCCGGTGCTAGTTCCTTAAACTTTTCTACGGTTAAAAATTCATGCAGGAACCCGAAGGCCTCATCAGTCTTTGCCCAGACTCCGCAGTTTGCTGCACCACCCTTGTCTCCTGACCTGGTACCAAACAGCCTGCCAAAAGGTATGCGGGTTGTATCACCGCCTGGAGCCGGTGGAATTTTTACCGGAACTTCCTGGTAATAGCGCTCTTCCAGTCCAAGTCTTTGGGTGGGTAATACTTCAATTAAGTCACCGTCGATATGGACGCGCTCGGTCACCTTTCGGCTATCGATTAGGGTCGGCCAGTAGGCGATAACAGGACTGCCATTGTAACCAGCCGCGCCTCTACCGGTGTTTCCTGGAATTGCGGCGAGGCCAAGCTCCGTGACTTTCGCCTGTAAGAGTCGGCCAAGTTTTGATGGATCATCAGAAGTGATCGTTATGCGCAGCGCAGCGTGGGCTTCCTCGTTGGATGCAGGATCTTCTTTGTCACTTCGGATCAGATGTATATCGACATCAGTGAACTGTTCTTTGCCTCCCAAGTTGTGAAAAACCTGGTCGACGTAGATTTCGGCTTTCTTCTCGATGTCGAGACCTGTCAATAATACCTCTATGCTTTGTTTGTAAGCACCCAGCGTATTGACGCAAACCTTGTGAGTACTAGGGGGGCTACTGCCCCTGCAATCGGAAACGTAAACCCTGTCCTCGCCAACCTGTTCGACCTTCATCGTATCGAAATGCGCGATAACGTCAGGATTGTAATAAGCCGGTGCTTTGGTCTCATAGAGTAGTTGGGCGGTTATTGTGCCTACAGAAACCAGACCGCCGGTTCCTGGATGTTTGGTAACAGTGAAACTGCCATCGGCCTCTATTTCTGCAATGGGGTACCCCATATTTCGAAAGCTAGGGACTTCTTCAAAGAACGAATAATTACCGCCGCAGCACTGGGCGCCGCATTCGATAATATGCCCTGCGGCTAGTGCGCCGGCTAGAGCGTCGTAGTCATTTCTTGCCCAGTTAAACTTCCAGGCGGCAGGGCCAATGACCACGGCCGCATCAGTGACTCTTGGGCAAACGACAATATCGGCGCCCTGGTCCAGGGCTTCTTTAATTCCCCATGCGCCCAAATAGGTATTGGCAGTCACTACCTTGTTACTCGACTCGGACAGCGGGATACCCCGATCCATATTGATAAAATGCTCTCCTTCATCTTGGAGTCGCTCAATATCATCTTTAATATCGTCGCCATCGATCCAGGCAACTTTCATCTCAATGTTTAGTTCCTCAAGGATCTTCTCAATCTCAACCGCCATGGATTTAGGGTTGAGGCCCCCGGCGTTGGTAATGATCTTGATATTCTTATCTTTGCAGTCCTGTGCAACCTCCTTAACCTGCTTAAGGAAGGTGCCAACATAACCCATGTTCTCACCGCGAGATTGAATCTGGTTATATAGGATGGTCATCGTGAGTTCCGCCAGGTAATCACCTGTGAGCACATCAATTGGCCCACCATCAACCATTTCTTTTGCAGCGGCCAATCGGTCGCCATAAAATCCGCTACAATTCCCAATTCGAATACTTTCAGTCATTTTTTTCCACCTTTCGACCGCCAATGCTAGTGATTGATATCTCAAGCCGCCTATTTATGTTCAGTCCTTGATATGTTTCCTGAGATTACCTGACTGCAAACGGGTTAGCCTTGGAGAATCGTTATTTTAAACCGCCTTATTCCTGGTTGACCCAGTTCGGTTTTCGTTTTTCCCTGAAGGCGGCCATACCTTCTGCACCTTCTTCTGACTGGAATAGGCGTTTGCTCCATTCACCTGTCTCGTTAAACCCATCGGCAATGTTAAGTTCACGGACGCGTCTAACCAGTTTCTTGCATTCCTGAACGGCAATCGGACCGCCTAAATTTATGGCATTGATTTCTTCCTGCACAGCGCCGGTCAATTCTTCTGCTGTTACGGCTCGGTGTGCGAACCCCATACCGACCGCCTGTTCTCCCGTAAACCGCTCACCGGTCAAAAACAGTTTCATTGCGTGGTGAGTCCCAAGCTTCGGAATACAGACGACAGAAATGACGGCTGGAATAACACCAATTCGAACCTCGCTGAAGCTGAACTGAACATCGGATACTGTCACGACGATATCTGCTGCTCCTACCAGGCCCAGGCCACCGGCAAATGCAGCGCCGTTAACCGCAACGATAACAGGTTTGGGGCTCTCAAGAATAGCGTTCAACACCTCAGGGTAGGTTACACCCTGGGCGCCATCAACGATCTGACCCGGCGGGCTTTTCAAGTCAGCGCCAGCACAAAAAGCGGGGCCGGTTCCTGTAATGACGATAGATCTGACCTCGGAGTTTTCATTGGAGGCAATCAAGTGAGCATAGAGTTCATTGACCAGAATAGCCGATAGCGCATTTCTGTTTTCCGGGCGGTTTAGTGTTATCCATGCAGCACCGTCCTTGATTTCATAGAGTGTGGCTTCTTGTCCGGGCATCAGTGTTTCCTTTTATTCGTCTTCTTGATTTAGAGTCACGAGAAGCTGACCATTTTCGACCTGGTCGCCAGTGGTCACGTGTAACTCCGATATAATGCCATCCATTGGTGCCGTAATTCGATGTTCCATTTTCATGGCTTCAAGAATCAGTAACAGATCACCCTTCGAAACCTTGTCACCTGAATTCACTTCTGTCGCCAGCACAGCGCCAGGCATTGGCGCCGTAAGACCACCTGCCAGTTCATCGATGCCGCTGACCGGGTAGCGAGGTAATTCTGTGATTTGTAGGTCACCAGAGCGGCCATGCACGTACCATTGCATGCCCTGCCTATCGACTTTGTACCAAACTCGCCTGCCATCGATGTCAATATCGACGAGTCCATTACCGCAGGTGTAGGGAGTTACGAGTAGCTCATCCCGGGAATCACCTGTTCTGACGCGGAATTTTCCATCTCGCCGAGATCGGTATTCGACATGATAGTCTTTGTTCAGATGCTGAAAATCTATCATTTCGAAGGGCAGGATGGTATTTCTCCAGCCACTGGGTATGGTTTTTAAAACCCTGGCGGTTGCGTGATTACGTGCTTGTGATTCTATGGCTATCGCAATGGAAGCCTCAGCGAGATCGTCGCTGGTGACCTCGCGGGTGCGTGCCGGAGAGATTCGTTCAATGAAATCGGTGGTTGTATCACCCGCCAGGAATGACGGGTGTCGGAGAGTTGTCACCAGAAAATCCCTGTTGGTGATTAGTCCCTGGATCTGGGTGGTTTCCAGAATACGGGCCAGCCTTGCCGCTGCCTCGCGCCTTGTTGGTGCGTGGACAATTACCTTGGCAATCATCGGGTCGAATTCCACAGCGATAACGCTGCCCGACTCCACTCCTGAATCGAATCGAGCCTTACCCTGGGTTGATGGTTGCCAGATAATCACAGGACCGGGAGACGGTAAAAAATCATTGTTCGGGTCTTCAGCACACAGCCTTGCTTCGATGGCGTGTCCATTAATCTGGAGATCGTCCTGGCTGAATGAAAGTGTTTCCCCCTCAGCAACGCGAATTTGCTCACGAACCAGATCCTTGCCGATAATTGCTTCTGTGATTGGATGTTCAACCTGAAGTCTTGCGTTGACCTCCAGGAAATAGAACTCGGAACCGGCAAGTAAAAACTCCACCGTACCCGCTGAAGAATATCCCAGGCTCAAAGCTGCTTTTAAAGCAGCATCACACATGGCTTTCCGGATCTCTGGGGAAACGGCGGGTGAGGGTGCTTCTTCGATGATTTTTTGGTGGCGGCGTTGAATGGAGCATTCACGTTCAAAACAATGAACCAGGTTACCGTGCTTGTCGCCGATGATCTGAATCTCAACATGGCGCGATGAGTCCAGCCACTTTTCAAGAAAGACCGTGTCGTCGCCAAACGATGATCCAGCCTCGCGCTTTGCGCTGTCGACTGAACCCTGTAGATCCGTTTCTTTTTCGACGACGCGCATTCCGCGGCCACCGCCACCGGCCGACGCCTTCACCAGGACCGGGTAGCCGATTTCATTGGCCGCGCGGGCGAGGTCAGTGTCCGGGGTGATTTCGATCGCTGGAAGGGTAGGAACGTCTGCCGCTTCCATTAGTTTTTTGGCTGAAAGTTTATCGCCCATTGCAGCAATAACTTCAGGCGTTGGACCAATCCAGGAGATACCTGCATCACTAATTGCGCTGGCGAAGCCTGCATTTTCGGACAGGAACCCATAGCCCGGGTGAACCGCATCGGCGCCAGATCGCTTACAGGCATCGAGCACCTTGGAGACATCAAGGTATGTCTCTGCGGATGTCCGGCCGCCCAGCGCGATGGCGGAATCAGCCTCAGTAACAAAGGGCGCCTCTGCGTCCCCGTCGGCATAGATAGCGACTGTTGAGATGCCCATTTCCTTTGCGGTGCGCATAATTCTGCGCGCGATTTCTCCACGGTTAGCAACCAGCAGTGTCGTGATCGGTTTGAGATTGTTTACATTCGCAGTCTTTACATTCGCCATGTGCCGAACTCCTTAGTGCCTTCTACTTTGTTGTTAAACGCTGCCGACAATGACATTGCAATGATATCCCGTGTATCCCGTGGATCGATCATCCCATCATCAGATACCCTGGACGTGGCATAGAGCCCTTTTGACGCTTCTTCCGCCCAGTGTTCAGCGACGGCAGCACGTGCTGCATCAGCTTCTTCATCAAATTCGATGCCTCTGCGCTCAGAGGAAGCTCTTTGGACGATACTCATGACACCGGCCATTTGTTTCGGCCCCATCACCGCAATTTTTGCCAGCGGCCATATGTAGGTGAATCGAGTGCCGAAGGCCCGACCGCTCATACCGTAATTACCAGCGCCATAAGAGGATGCGAGAATAACGGTTACATGGGGTACGGTTGAATTGGCTACAGCGTTGATCAGTTTTGAACCGTTTTTAGTGATCCCGCCTTGTTCGAAATCTGTACCGACAATAAACCCGGTTATGTTGTGCAGGAAGACTAGCGGGACATCTATCTGGTTACAGAGCTGGATAAACTGGGCGCCTTTTTCGGCAGACTCTGAAAAAAGTGCACCATTGTTGCCAAGAATACCGACAGGGTAGCCGTGAATCGTTGCCCAGCCACAAACCAGTGTGGGCCCGTACAGGGGTTTGAACTCTTCGAAGTAGGAACCGTCAGTAACCCTGCTAATGACTTCCCTGATATCAAACGGTGATCGGAGGTCCTCTGACACGAATCCGAGCATATCGTCTGAACTGTGGACAGGTTCCTCGAAATCGGGGTTTGGTTCCGGCCCCAGTTTTCGCCAATTCAAGTGGGCCATCACCTCTCGGCACATACGAACTGCATCCATTTCATCCCTGGCCAGATAGTCACCAAGACCAGAGATGCTGGTGTGCATGTCCGCGCCGCCGAGATCTTCCTCATTGGCATCTTCACCGGTTGCCATTTTTGTTAGCGCGACACCGCCTAGAAATACCTTGGACTGGTTTTTAATGAAGATGTTGTAGTCGCTCATTCCTGGTTGATAGGCACCGCCAGCGGTTGACGCGCCAAAAACGACAGAAATGGTTGGAATACGCATCTTTGACAGCTCAGTGATTTCGTAAAATAGCCGGCCGCTCTCTGCAAAATGCCCTTCCGCTCTTTGAATCGCCGCCTCGGGGTCATCCCCAGCCTCACCTCTGAGGTCCGCTCCGGCGGATTCAACGAACTGGACATAGGGCAACCTGTTTACCCTTGCTATCTCCAGGCCGCGCATTAGTTTTTTTGAATTGAATTGGTTAAATGCGCCAGCCCTAACGGATGGGTCGTGACCGAGAATAACGCACTCGACATTTTCGATGACCCCAACACCGACAACAAAGCCGGAGCCTATGGCGAAAGGAGAACGCCATGCGGCGAGAGGGCTGATTTCCAGAAAAGGGGAGTCCCGGTCCAGGGCGTGCGAGATTCTTTCCCTGATCGGCATTTTGTCCCGGGAGCGAAGCCGAGCAATGGCCTCAGCGCCACCACCTTCCGAGGCTTCCTCGAGGAGATCATCCAATAGACTCAACATTTTCATCATGTCAGATCTATTCTGCTGAAATTGTTCAGAACGTGTATCTATCTTTGAATCCAGAATAGGCATTAACGTTTTCCTTTGGTGGTTTCCCCGCCCATGTGTTCATGGTTGCGATGGTCAAAAGTAACATAGTTGGTTAATCAATTGTGGTAGATTGACTGCTTCAAATTAGAAAACAACCCGGTGAGGTTTGATGACGAATGCCACAGAGACTGAACTGAATGAATTTCGTGAGGATGTGTCTTCCTGGTTCAGTGAAAATAAACCACCTGATCCGGGGTTTCTGCTTCCCGAGACATTTATGGAAGTCAGTACTGATTCGCAGTTCGAGTTCCTGAGGGACTGGCAGCGAAAAGTTTATGAAGCAGGTTATCTGGGTATGGCGTGGCCGGAAGAATATGGAGGCCGGGGAATGCCCCAGGTGTTCCAGGATATTGCGACTCAGGAGATGGCAAGCCAGCGCCTGCCCTTTATGCCGAACACCATTGGATTGAACTGGGCTGGTCCACTGATCCTTAAAATGGGCAGAGAGGAAGATAAGCAGAAGTACATTAAAAACATTCTCAGTGCTGAAGACATGTGGTGCCAAGGGTTTTCCGAACCAGAGGCAGGTTCTGACCTCGGCAACTCGCAGTGCCGTGCAGTGCGCGATGGTGATGATTATGTGATCAATGGATCGAAGATATGGACCAGTTTAGGGACCTACGCGAAGTACATGATATTGCTGGCAAGAACCTCAACCGGTGGTGCTAACAAGTACGCCGGTTTGAGTTATTTTCTGGCGCCAATGCATGTTGAAGGAATAGACCCTAAGCCTATTCAAAAACTAACGGGTGAATACGGTTTCTGCCAAACCTATTTTGACAATGCGCGGATTCCCGCCGATTGTCTGATGGGTAGCGAGGGTGAAGGCTGGAACATAGCGATGATCACGCTGACTTTCGAGCGGGGAGCAACCGGTGGCCAGGCGGGCGGGATAGCCTCTATGGAACTCAATATCAACGATGTTGTTGAGCTGTCGAGGAGGGCAATGAGAAATGGAAAGCCGGCGATAGAAGATCCACACATTCGCAGCCAACTGGTACAACTCATTACTGAATCAAGAGGCAACCAGTTGATGGCTGCTCGCGCAAGAATTCCGGCACTCGCCACCGACTGGCCGGCGGCGGTCCCAATGTCTGGAAAGCTGAGAGGTTCTGAGCTGAAACGGAGAATGTGTCAATTAGCTGTATCGCTTCAGGGTGCTAATGGGGCACGTTTTGTTTCCGAGAAAGCCATCGACGGTGGCAAGTGGCAACGTTCCTACTTCAATTCTTTTAGCGGCACGATTGGCGGTGGAACTTCTGAAATTCAACACAATATCGTTGGCGAGCGGGTGCTTGGCCTGCCGAAAAGTTAGGGGGTTGAAGAATGAGTAGTCAGATAATGTTTAGCGATGAGCAGGCAATGCTGCTTGATACTGCGGCAGAGTTTTGTCGCAAACATTCCCCTATTGAAACTGTGCGTGCCCGGTTAGATGCGGACCAGATTGATGCCGTAACCTGGCAGGAGATAACAGAACTGGGTTGGTTGGGTATCAATGTTCCGGAAGAATTTGGTGGTTTGGGCCTGGGGTTATCGTGCGTGGTCCCCGTTGCCGAGAGTATGGGCAGATACCTGATGGGTAGTCCTTATAGCGGTGCAATTACCGCCGGCGAATGTTTGGCTACTTCGGGCAGTCGCGAGCAAAAAGAAGAATGGTTGCCGAAAATTGTTTCCGGTGCCATAGGATCTATGGCGCTTACAGAAACTAACGGTAATTGGATTCTGGACGAGATAGAAGCACAGGCTGTTGTGCGCACGGATATGCTTGAGCTATCCGGAACCAAGTGCTTTGTTACAGATGCAGATGCTGCGAATTTTTGTATTGTGTCAGTTAACGTTGGAGCGGAGGCGAGGCTGGCTCTGGTTAAGCGGGAACAGATACCCGATGGCAATCTGCACAGAGAAATTGTGATCGACGAGACTCGTCGAAGTTATCAGCTAGATCTGGATGGAATAACCGTGCCGGTTGATCAATTGCTGGAAGGAAATGATTTTCAGGCGATAGAGTTTGCCTCACTTCTGTTTCTTTCTGCGGAGATCACAGGTGGCTTGGTGGGATCGATCCATACCATTGTCGAATACCTGAATACCCGGAGGGCGTTCGACAAAGTTATTGGTAGTTACCAGGCGCTTAAGCATCCAACTGTCAAGATACTGCTTGACCTGGAAGCTATGCGGTCGCATCTCTATCATGCAGCGACCGTGTTGGCAGAAGGCAAGTCTGATGAGGCCGAAGTGGCGCTTCGAATGGCAAAGGCGCATGGATCGGCAGCATTTGCTTTCGCGGGTGACAGGGCGGTCCAGTTCCATGGTGGGTTCGGGTTTACTTACGAATGTGATGCCCAGTTGTACCTGCGTCGAGCTTTATGGTGCCAGTATCAGTTTGGTGATGAGGCTTATCATCGGCATTTGTTGGAACCGATGCTGCTGGATCAAGTAGGTTAGGAAATTGGGGAATCCGTCATGAGAATTCTAACGTCAATATCGGGCCACAACCTGAATGATATCGGTGGTGTGTGCGATAACCTTGAAACTCTTGGGTTTACGGATCTTTCTGCGCAGGAGAACAAGCAGGATGCTTTTCTCCCGCTGGCAATAGCAGCAACAAATTCTAAGGCTCTGCATTTAAGAACCAGCGTTTCCATCGCTTTCGCCCGGTCACCCATGTCCAGCGCGATGCTGTCATGGGATATTCAGGCAGCATCGAAGGGTCGGTTTACCCTTGGCCTTGGCAGCCAGGTTAAAGGTCACAATGTCAGGCGGTTCAGTGTGCCGTGGAGTCCGCCGGCACCAAGAATGAGGGAATATGTTCAGTCTGTCAGGGCGATCTGGGATTGCTGGGAAAACGGCACCAGGCTCGATTACCAGGGTGAACATTACCAGTTTTCACTCATGACACCGAACTTCACACCGGAACCGTTGGGGACGCCGGTGCCAAAAATTCAGATCGCGGCCGTTGGGCCGGCGATGATGAAGGTGGCGGCTGAAGAATGTGATGGGGTTATGCTTCACGGTTTTTGTACCCGTAAATACCTGCAGGAAAGGATCATGCCCAGGCTCGAAAAGGGGCTTGAGAGTGCTGGAAGAAGCCGGCACCAGTTTGAAATATCAGGCGGCGGATTTGTAGCGACGGGACCGGATGATGAAGCCGTACAGAAACTGTTTGAGTGGGTTCGAATGCGCATTGGATTCTATGGCTCTACACCAAGTTACTGGCCGGTGTTTGAGGTGCATGGTCTTCAGGATCTTGGTTTAAAACTGAATGAAATGTCCAAGAAAGGGCAGTGGGACGAGATGACAAAAGAAATCTCTGATGATGTTGTACATCTTTTTGCTGCAGTCGGTCGTCATGATGAACTGGTTGCTGCCCTCACAGACAGGTTTGGTGGTATGACGGATATCGTTGGCCTGCCGGAGGATACACCTCCGGACGTGATCCAGGAAGTCCTGGCGATTTGAGTTCTCCAAATTTGAACGCTCTAAGTTTGAAGAACGTCTAGCAATCCCGTATCGTCACTATCCTCTTGGTTTTGACTTAGGAAACGCTTAAAACACATGGAAGAACACTACCGTTCCATTTTGGAAATGATTGGCGAGGACCCGAGCCGCGGTGGCTTGCTGGACACGCCTGCGCGGGCTGCAAAGGCAATGAGTTTTCTGACCCGGGGCTACGGTGAAACCCTTGAGCAGGTCGTGAACAACGCGCTGTTCGACTCAGAGACGAGCGAAATGATCCTGGTTCAGGATATTGAGCTCTACTCAATGTGTGAACATCATATGCTTCCCTTTATCGGCAAGTGCCACGTGGCTTATGTGCCAACGGGAAAAGTTCTGGGGCTATCCAAGGTGGCCAGAATTGTAGACATGTACGCTCGCAGACTGCAGATTCAGGAAAACCTCACCAAACAGATTGCCGAAGCCATCCAGGAGGTCACAGAAGCCTCGGGGGTTGGGGTTATTATCGAAGCACAGCATATGTGCATGATGATGCGCGGTGTTGAAAAACAGAACTCCAAGATGAAAACTTCAGTCATGCTGGGAAGTTTCAGGGATAACCAGATCACACGAATGGAATTCCTTTCCCTTATTTCCAGTTAGGGAAACCCTGATTAAGAGGGTTTTTGCGTGACGACAAGGCGAACAAGCACGGACGAAAACCACGAATACGGTATTGATTCCTCGGTTTTGGCGTCTGGGATTAACACAGGCATCGTGGCAGAGATTCCTGTCAGAAATCTCCCGCTGTAAACATCCTTAAAATCCACGCTCGAACTTGTATATAATGCCGCTCCAACTCAGGAGTTAGTCATGCCAGGCAGTAGTATTGGTGAAATGTTCAAGGTGACGACCTTTGGCGAAAGTCATGGTCCCGCACTTGGCTGCGTGGTAGATGGGTGCCCACCTGGACTGGTTATTAGCGAATCTGACATACAGGTTGACCTCGACCGCAGAAAACCCGGTACCAATAAGTTTACTACCCAGCGAAAGGAAGGCGATAAAGTTCGAATCCTCTCGGGGGTGTTTGAAGGAGTCACAACAGGTACATCAATTGGGCTCGTCATTGAGAACGAGGACCAGCGCTCCAGGGACTACTCCGAGATCAAAGACAAATTTCGACCGGCTCATGCGGATTTTTCGTACCAGCAGAAGTACGGTTTTAGAGACTATCGTGGTGGTGGCAGGGCGTCCGCCAGAGAGACTGCGATGCGAGTCGCGGCCGGAGCGATCGCTAAAAAATATCTGCAGGAGAGCCACGGCATTGTTGTCCGTGGTTACCTGGCTCAAATGGGTGACATCACCACCGAGACAATTGACTGGGATGAAGTGGGTAACAATCCGTTTTTCTGTCCGGATGTCAGTAAAGTTACAGAGATGGAGGCGTTGATAGAACAGTTGCGGCGTGACGGTGACAGTATTGGTGCAAAAATAACAGTCGTAGCTTCTGGAATGATCCCCGGTCTGGGCGAGCCGGTGTTTGATAAGCTGGATGCCGAGATAGCCGGTTCGTTGATGAGTATTAATGCCGTTAAAGGCGTCGAGATTGGGCGGGGTTTTTCGGTGGTCACGGAACGCGGTACCGAACACCGCGATGAGATGACCAGTAATGGTTTTCTATCTAATCATGCGGGCGGGATTCTGGGTGGAATCTCAACCGGTCAGGATATTGTCGCGAGCATTGCGCTAAAACCCACCTCCAGTATTACCACGGCATCAAGAACGGTTGATAAAGAAGGCCATGAAACCGAGATTGTCACAAAAGGCAGGCACGATCCGTGTGTGGGTGTTCGAGCAACGCCGATAGCAGAGGCTATGCTGGCGATAGTACTGATGGATCATCTACTTCGGCATCGCGGTCAGAATGCGAATGTGCAGGTTCCTTCTCCATTTAAGTAAAAGCCCTTTAAGTAGCCGCTGTTTGAGTCACAGGCACCTGAATAGTAGCGGTTAACGCTGGTAATTCGAGTCTTCTCGTAGAAAGTCAATAAAGGCTTCGCCTGCGTTCGATAAGGTACGGTTTACGTGATGGATCACGCCAAGTGTGCGGGCAAGATCAATCTCGATATTAATATCAAGCACCACAACATCATCACCAACCATCGTCTTTGGTAATACACTCCAACCGAGCCCGACGCCGATTAACATCTTGATGGTTTCCAGATAATTGGTGGACATGCTCACTTCCAGGCGCAGATCATGGTCCTTAAACATCCCTTTGACGATTCTGCCGGTAAACGTGGTCATGTCCGGCAGGATGGCTGGATACTCTGCGAGCTCATTAATCGTGATATTTTTTCTTGTGGCGAGTTCGTGCGCTCGTGAACAGACGAACACCAGTTCATCCCTCCAGATGGGCTCAGCGATTAACCGCTCATGGGGTGTGGGGGCGAGGGTGATAATGGCCATTTCCAGTTCGCCGTGAATGATACGTTCATGGGCAACTTCTGAATCCATAAAATGCAGGTCGAGGTTGACCTCCGGGTATTTTGCAATGTACCTGCTCAGGACGCGGGGCAGGCGCCAGAGACCTACGTGGTGGCTGGTCGCCAGTGAGAGCTGGCCGCAAACTTCTCCGTTGAGGTTACGAATGGCTCGTTCGGTATCTTCCACCTGTTGCAGGATGAGATTCGCGCGGTATACCAGTGAGTTACCGGCTTCGGTCAGGCGCACTGTCCGTCCGATACGATCAAACAGCCGGGCATCAAGCTGTTGCTCAAGTTGGGCCACTCTTTTACTGATAGCAGGCTGGGTCAGGTGCATGCGGTCGGCCGCATGGCTGAAGGAACCGGTCTCGGCGACGGCAAGGAAGGCTTTTAGGGTGTCAATTTCCATGGCTGTTTATGGTCGTCTACTGATCGTATGTATCCCGCTTACTATTTGCAGGTCCCATTTAGATTTATCCAGGTAAGGCTCAGGGCTGTTTATGGTCGTCTACTGATCGTTTGTATCCTGCTTAGCAATTGCAGGTCCCATTTAGATTTATCCAGGTAAGGCTCAGGGCTGTTTATGGTCGTCTACTGATCGTTTGGTCTTCCTGACATTTGTTGGGCTTCACATTACATATTTTTATAGGTTTGATGATAGATATGAATTTGTTTTATATCAAATGAGGTTCTAGACTGCGCGCCATTAACAATACAGGAAAAAAGGATGAGCGAATTTGACGTAGCGATAGTGGGCGCCACCGGAGCTGTTGGCGAAGTGATGCTGGAGATCCTTGAGGCACGGGATTTCCCAGTTCGAAAGCTGTATTTATTGGCAAGTGAGAGGTCTGAGGGCAAGAAACTCCAGTTCCGGGGTAAGTCCGTGACCGTGCAGAATCTGGAGACATTTGATTTCAACCAGGTACAGATTGGATTGTTCTCGGCTGGCGGGTCCATTTCAGCAGAGTTTGCGCCTAAGGCGGCGGCGGCGGGGTGTATCGTCATCGACAATACTTCTCAGTTTCGCCGCGATGAAGATATCCCTTTGGTTGTTCCTGAAGTTAACCCTCATATGATCACTGAATATGGGGATCGCCGGATTATCGCGAACCCCAATTGTTCAACAATCCAGATGCTGGTTGCGCTTAAACCCATCTACGATGCTGTGGGTATTAGCCGAATCAATGTTGCGACTTACCAGGCCGTTTCTGGCTCAGGTAAGCGCGGAGTAGAAGCCCTGGCAACCGAGACAGCCAAGCTGTTGAATGCACAGCCCATTGAACAGGATGTGTACCCGCAGCAGATCGCCTTCAACGCTATTCCCTTGATCGGCGACATCCAGGAGAACGGTTACTCGATGGAAGAGATGAAAATGGTTTGGGAAACCAGGAAAATCTTTGAAGATGAGTCAATTGAGGTTAATCCAACCTGCGTCCGTATTCCGGTATTCTTTGGCCATAGCGAAGCTGTGCATATAGAGACGAAAGAAGCGATATCTGCGGCGCAGGCAACGGAATTATTGGCATCAGCATCAGGGGTTGAGGTAATTGATGAGCGGTCAGATCCTGACTTCCCGACCCCTGTCCGGGATGCCGCCGGAACCGACCCCGTTTTTGTGGGGCGGATCAGGAAGGACATCTCGACAGAAAGGGGTTTAAACCTGTGGGTAGTATCCGATAATGTGCGCAAAGGGGCGGCGCTAAACAGTATACAAATTGCCGAAGTTTTGGTAAAACATCTTCAATAAGCGATACTTAACGCAACTATCAGAGATCGTTTCGAGGTTTTACCATCAGGTTAATGATAACCGACGGTTTTTCTGTCTGGCCAGATTACCGGTCGGAATCGACGAAAAATCTCTATAAAGATGTCGGAGTAAAGAGAGGAATGATAATGATACAAAGACTCCGGTTGCTGTTGGTGACACTCTTTGCTCTTTACTGTGGTTCTGCCTTTGCGCTAGGCCTTGGTGAGATCGAACTTAAATCTGCATTAAATCAGCGTTTCGAAGCCGAAATTATCCTCTCAAACGTTGGTGATCTTGAGCAAGGCGAAATTATTCCTAACCTTGCCACCCAGCAGGATTTCGACCGGGTAGGGGTCAACCGCGATTACCACCTGACCGATCTCCGTTTCAACGCCCGGGTACGTGAAGACGGGGCTCACATTGTTCACATCACCAGCAGCAAAGTCATTATCGAGCCTTTTCTGAATTTTATCGTGGAAGTGATATGGCCTACCGGCCGTATTCTGAGGGAGTACATTGTACTTCTCGACCCTCCTGTATTTAGCAGCGAGGGAATTGAAAAGATTGAGCCAGGCATGTCCAGCGGGAACACTTCATCTGCACGGTCCGGAAGTCGTTCAAACAATAGACGCGAAATTCCCCCCGCGCCGTCGGTCAGCAATGGGCGAACAGAAGGGGTTGTTACCCAGGATGAAGAGTATGGTCTGACCGGACCAGGTGACACGCTATGGTCGATAGCGTCAAAGGTAAGACCAAACGACAGGATTTCTGTCCAGCAAACCATGTTGGCTTTGCAGCGCGCTAACCCTGAAGCGTTTATCAACAATAATATCAACCTGTTGAAAGCAGGTCACGTGCTCCGAATTCCGGATGAAAGTGAGATTCATGCAGAAACTTCGGCAGAAGCAGTTGCAGAAGTTCGCGTTCAGAATCAGGAATTTGAAGACTATAGATCCGGTGATGTTACCCAGCTTGACGCAAGACGGACTGCCAGCAGAAGCTCTGCTGGCTCGGATGACAGCGATAATGATAATGGTGAACTGAAGCTTCTTGCAGCTGATCAGTCTGGTGCTCGGTCTGGCAGGGACGACGCGAGGGCGGATGAACTGGAAAATTCACTCGCAGTCGCAAGAGAAGACCTGGACCGGTCTCGACGAGCTAACAGCGAATTAAATGTCCGTCTTGCTGACATTGCTGATCAGGTAGAAACGCTCAATGAGCTGGTTAAACTGAAGGATGATCAGCTTGCTGCCTTGAGAGCAGAATTACAACGTCAGGCAGCCGAGACGATCAGTCAGCCAGCTGTACCAGTTGTCGTCCAACAACAGGCCTCCGGCTCGCTGCTTAGTAACCCTCTGGTGCTGGGTGGGGTTGGAGTGCTCCTTATCGGTCTGGTTGCCGGAGCGCTCATGATGTTCCGGAAGCGCAGACAGGATTTCCAGCTGGACGACAATGAATTCACAGAGATAATGATCGAAGAGGACGAGCCCAAGTTATCGTTGAGTGACGATGCAGATGAGGGTTCTGAAGAAGATAGTGAATATAACGATGAGGACGTTACGCCGCAAACAAGCGACGTTATCGGTGAGGCAGAAATTTACATTGCTTACGGCAGATTCCCACAGGCGATTAGCTTCCTTCAGAATGCTATCGAGAACGAACCGCAACGGACAGATATCCAGCTTAGGTTGCTTGAAGTTTACGTTCAGACTGAAGATGCAACTGCCTTCAACCTTCAGTACGAACAATTGAAACTGCTGCGTGACGATGAGGCAACCCGCGAAGGAGCAGAACTTCAGGCAGAGATACCGGGTGCTGCTGAAACTTCAGCCGCAGCCATGGACGCCACAATCGTTTCATCCGAACCGATCGCGGCAATAGAAGATCTAGGTATCGATGATGACGATTTATCCTTCGACCTCGATGACCTGGACCTCACTGCAGATACCGGTGAAGAGCTACGCCTTGACGAAACGGTGGAGCTTGGTGACGCAGATCTTGATCTTGACCTGGATGCAGGGCTTGAAGAAGTGACCGCCGAAAGCGAGGAAGAGGACCTGGATCTG
>JABJED010000194.1 GCA_018665025.1 Gammaproteobacteria bacterium | reverse complement strand
GTCATTAAAGCTGACCGCGGATACGGCGAATAATGACATCGACAACCAGGGCATTCTTGATATTGAAAGCGGTAACTCTGCGATCAATAGCACCACGTTCACTAACTCAGGTGTATTGACCATCAGGGGCACCAGCGGCAGCAATGCTCAACTAACCGTGGCGAACGGCTTTACTAATGCGGGTACGATTACCCTGGATAACGCCAGTAGCGTAGCACGGAATGAGACGCTCACTGTCAGCAGCGGCACGCTGTTTAATAGTGGCGTCATTAATACTACGAGTACCGGTGGTGGTGGCGGTACCATCACTCTGAACCCTGATATTCTGTCTAATACGGGGACGATTAATGTTAATGAGAGCATGAACCTCACCTTTGCGACATCAGCGACCAATGAAGCGGGTGGCAATATCAATATTGCGGATACCAAAACGCTGGATATCGATGGTGGAACTTTCAATAACAATGGCACAATTACGCTGTTAGGAAATAGTTCTACCACTACTTTGGATTTGGCTGGACTTACCTCTTTAAGCAACAATAGCGGAGCGAGCATCACTGGTTCTGGCACGATCGTGAATTCAGGTGTGATTACTGGTCCGGGTACTTTTTCTGTATCTCCTGGTGCTTCCCCTGGTATTTTGATATTTGACGGCGATTTGAATACCGCACTCGATCTGGAAATAGAGCTTGAGGGTTTAACACCGGCAACCGAGCATGACCAGGTGGTAGTGAATGGTCGTCTGGATTTATCAGACAGTCTGATGGATGTCACGCTATTGAACGGATACCAACCAACGACAGGAGACAGTTTTGTTGTATTGGAAGCACAACAGCTGACAGGTCAACTCGGCCATATTAGTGGCCTTGATATTTCGAGCGATGTGATTCTTGATGTGGGATACATTAACAACAGTGTAATACTCACAGCCTTGTCGACGACCTACGCCGGATCGTTCCTCGCCGAGACTATCGTTGGCAGTGGTGCCCAGGATGTCGTAACAGCGGGTGCAGGTGATGACCTCATCTATACAAGTACTGGCGCCGATATTATCTATGGCCAGGATGGAAACGATCACATCAGTGTTGGAACGGATTTCAAACGGGTTGACGGTGGTGACGGCATTGATACGCTTTTTGTTAATTCGCTAACGGCTGAAACCGAGGGTGGAATTGATAATGTCGAAGTTATTTCCCTGAATAATGGCGAAGATGAAGATTCCTACCTGAATTCAGCAATGATCCGGCAGATTGTAGACGGCACGAATGAGTTAACAGGCATTGAAGATAGCCTGGTTTTGATTGCCCCCCAGGCTACGTCCTTATCTTTGCAAGGTGACTATGTCTACGCCTCGGATGTCCTTCTGGATGCAGGCAGAGGTTTTGAATTATTCGACGTTTATACCGATGCCACCTCAACATTGTTAGTCAGTCAGGAGATTGACATCACCCTCAGTCCAGGTCTGTCGTTGCTCTCAAGTGACACTATCGATTTGACCAATGTGGAAGCGAATTCAACATTGGCGAATGCGAACACCCAACCAGAATTGATGAGCGGTACGATTGATCTTACAGACCTCGTCATCACGGGTGTGTTTAATGAAACCGAAGTTAATCCGTTAGATAATTTAATCGGTTCGTCTGGCATTGCAGATGGTAGTGCCCTACAGAGTACTTATGCAGCGACCGATATTTCAGCTGTCGATACCAGCAGTCTTCTGGAATCGATGTTATATAACGATCCCGGCGATTATCACTCATTTACTTGATTTGTTAACAGATCTTCAAGTAAGTGACCCAATGATCAGGCTCAAGGATCTAGCCGACGACGAAGATGCTCAGGTGATATTAATGTCCAAAGCCTCTGGTGGTAGCAAGCTTGCGCTAGCCCAGTATAAGGCCAGAACTTTCACAACTTTTACAATATAACTTAAACAGACTCTGTGCCTGTAAAAGCTAGCTCATCCGGTTTACAGACAAATCGAACCGGTGGAAAAGTCACCGTTTCATAAGCAAGACTCGCTGAGACAACGGTATAAGGATCCAGCAACGAATTCCCCCAGGCTTCACCGTCAAAACTCAACAGCCGGGGTGACAACCGTTCCACCTGACTAGCAACATGATGCGCTTCCAATTGAACCAGCCTAAGTCCGTTAGGTGTATGTGCAAGATTCAGGGTGCCGGTATATTGTACGTCAGAATTGCTCATTGGCTCAGGATCAAGACAAGCCGCTTCGAAGATAACTCTTGATTCAAAAATCACTTTAACATCAGTTCCGTCGAAGCTATGACGAAAGTCTATCTCTGCTAATTGTGTTGAAAAACCAAACTCTTGCTTAAGCGCCGTAGCCGCTATTTGCGTATTCGTATATACGCGGGTTGAATAGCCTCGCGCACGCACACCGCTGCGACAGCCAATTCGGCAAACGACCATTTTGAATTCACCGAACGGACTACGACCGATCTCCCATGCTTGCATTGATAATGTTGCGGGTACT
>JABJED010000193.1 GCA_018665025.1 Gammaproteobacteria bacterium | reverse complement strand
GCTATTTTGGCGCTTTATGTCTGTTGGTTGCTGGGTGAAGGATTAGTGCTGTTAAAGCAAGGTGACGAGGTTCAGGAGTATTCTTCCCAGGCCAGTTCAGTGTCCATAGAAGTACTGGATGCACGAGTTGAAGTCGAGCGAATTAATGCCCTGCTAGCGCAAATTGATCTGATGCGTGCCAACCAGTTGGATTTGGAATCGATACTCGCGTCACTTAGCACGACATTGCCGAACAATGCCTGGCTTGAACATATCGAATACCTCGGTGATGATGGCGGTTGGCTGGAGATCACCGGAAAATCTGAACAAAGCTCAACGCTTGCAGCGGTGCTGGAGCGAATACCTGAGGTAGAGCAGGCGATGTTTCTGACGGATATCCGTAGAGATAAAAGAACAGGGCTTGAACCGTTCAAAATTCGCCTCAAACTTGTTGTGGATGATCAATGATGGGTGCTCGCTGATGGACAGCCAACAGGATCTGCTGGCCGTGAAGTGGCAGGAAGTCAAATCCCAATCGGATTCGCCCTTGATTAGGTGGAGTGTCCTGGCGATTGCAGTCATCGTTATTTGGGTTTGGGTCGTGGAACCATTACAAATCTGGACAAAGGATCTGCAAGATCAGGTTGAAAGAAACGCTGACAAAGCAGCTCGACTGCTGGCGCTTGAAAAAAACGCCGATCACTGGTTGACCGCACAACAAGAGGCACGACTAGCCCTTGCCGAAGCCGAACAAATCATGTTCGTGTCTTCAAGTAATACGCAGTCCCAGGCAAGTATTCAAAGTTCGCTGCTGGAATTGGCGGAATCACGAAATCTTAATCTTGAATCACGGAAGCTGATTGAGGCCGAGACAATGCAACCAATCGGTACTCGCCTGGGCATTGAAGTGGGTTTGAGGGGTGAACTGGCGGATCTGCTTTATTTCATGGACGACGTTAGTCACCATGAAAAGCTGTTTGTCATTGATCGATGGATCATACAAATAGAACGCAATAAAAAAGCTTATGCGCGGTTTACGCTGGCAGGTCTTCGGCCGGGCGTCATCGAGGGGCAACCCGATGGGTAAAGTAAATCAGGGTTTTCTTTTGCTTTTAGCGATGATCGCTGCGGTCACTGTGCTACGGCTTGTTCTGCCGTATGGCCTTTCGGCGACAAAGAGCATTCTTCCGGAGGTCTATTCGCTGCAAAAAAAACACAATGCAGAACAATATCTTACTGATATATTGGCGCATAATCTTTGGCATGAAAGTCGAGGGGTCCTGGTGGCTGCCAGTAATGGCGCTGAGTCTGACCAACTTTCTGCAGATGAGTTACAGGCTCGGGCGCTTCAGGAACAGGCGGCATCGTCACTGATGCTCGTCGGTGTCTCAAGGTTTGAAGGGATTGCAGTCTTCAAATCCGCCCAGGGGATAAAGCGCTACAAAGCGGGGGCGCTGCTCCCGGAGGGTTCGCGACTGGAGGAAGTGCTTGAATATGGCGTGCGAATTTCGAAATCGGGGGAAAATGAACATCTTTACTTGTTTGGTAAAAATTAGAACTTGGATTGTGGGCACAATGCTGCTGTTGCTAATACACAGCTGCGCGAGCGATCCGTTTGTCCTGCCTGAACATTTGGCGCCAGTGGATTTGGAATCCAGGGCTGAGCCTGGGCAGGCGATACAGACGGTCGAGCCGACACTGACACCACCGCGAAAGCTTCCGGCACTCGATATCTCAAGTTGGTCGGATGACGCGGGTTCCAAATGGCAAAAATTAGGGCTTGGTGACCAGGCGACAGACCTGAATGTTGAGTCTATGCCCCTTAATGAATTTATCCAGGTTGCGCTGGGCGATGTGTTGGCGCTTTCTTTCAGTGTGGATCCCGCCGTTCAGGCGATGGACGCGCTGGTGACGTTGCGAATAAGCAAGCCGGTGGCGGCAAGAATGTTGTTGGATACGGTGGAGCAGGTTTTAGCCGGTTACCAGGTTGGTCTGTCGATGGAGGGCGGCACGCTTGCCGTACTTCCAGCGAGCAAGCTGACGGGTATTGCGCCAACATTTGTGGGCGCGCGGGCCAGGTTTTCGATGCAGCAGGGTAAAATCATGATGATTATTCCCCTGAAATATTCGAGCCCCGATGAAGCGATGAGGTTCGTGCGACATTTTGTCAAGTTGGGCGCCAATGCATCCATTGATAGCGTTAGACGGTTGAACGCACTGGTCGTTATCGGCGATGCCGCTGAGCTCCAGCGTTTTCGCTCAGTGGTTGAGTTGATAGACCAGCCGTCTATGTCGGGGCGTTCGGTACAAATTTTCCGGCCAATCTACTGGCAGGCCAGTGAGATAATTCAATTGTTGAAGGATACGCTAAAGACCCAAGGTGTTCTGATTGCCGAAACAGCAGAGGCGCCGGGCATTTATCTGTCAGAGGTTAAGCAGCTTAACTCGCTGCTCGTTGCGGCGCCGGATGATGCACTAATCGCCTGGGTCGACGATTGGATTAGTGCGCTGGACACACCGGATGTGGCAGGTGATACGCTCAGAAGCTTTGTTTACGCGGTAAAACATAGCACAGCAGATGAGCTGGGTTCTGTGGTATCGGCAGTGCTTGGCGGATTCAACGCTGCTGCTTCAGGGCGGCCCGCCGAAGGTGACAATGACGCGAAATCTGGTTCACCAAGCGCCTCTGCGGTCCTGGGCACTGGCGGTTCAGAACTGAGAATGGTGACTGATGAGCCTCACAATGCCCTGGTATTTGTCGGTAGCGCACAATCGTACAAAGCGGTTTATCAGTTGCTGGAGCAGATAGATGTCCCCGCGAAACAGGTGCTGCTCGAGGTGACGGTTGCCGATGTGACGCTGGAGAGCAACACCCAATTAGGGGTTGAATGGCAGTTTAAAGGCTCAAGCGGCGGTATGGATGCTGTAGGAAGTACCCTCGGCGGCCTCGGGTTGGGCGGTGGTGGGTTTACTTATACGGCGTTTGACGATGCAGGCGCTATACGGGCCCAAATCAACGCGCTTGCGACCAGCGGTGATGCACGTATTCTATCAAGTCCCAGGCTGCTGGCCGTTGATAATGAAGAGGCGAAGATTCAGGTGGGCACCCAAATCGCGGTGATCTCTTCTGAAAACACCAGTGATTCGGTAGATGGCATCATCCGTAGTTTTACTTACGTCGAGACGGGGGTTATTTTGAGTTTTACCCCCACAGTGATGGCCGGTGGCCAGGTCCGTCTGCAGGTGAACCAGGAGGTTAGTGTCCCGGGACCATCCCTCAATAACACCCCGCCAATCAACACCCGTTCGGTCCAGACGACCCTGATTGCGCAATCTGGCAGGACGATTATGATTGGCGGATTAATATCAACCACTGATTCAGTGAGTAATCAAAAGGTCCCTGTGTTGGGCGACATCCCGCTATTGGGGGCGTTGTTCCGGCGGCGGGAAGTGGTTGAGAATACCACTGAAATGGTGATTCTGATCACACCACATATCATAGAATCGTCGTTGCAACTGGAAACGTTAACCGAGGCATTCAGGAAGAAGGGCGGTTGGTAGCGAAAACACTTATGTGGATTTTTCGTCAATCCCGTCCATCATTTGGTGCAATAGGTAAATGCTTGATGATAAGTCTCTTTGAATGGTATGATTTTTATGACAAAACGTTGTTGACAGGGCGTCTGGGCTTATTTAGTATCCTCTTCTAGCCGTCTGAGCAGATGGCGAGAATATGATTCTCGGGAATCAAGAACACTTAGTTATAACTAACCTTTTTTCGAAAAACAGGATATTTCAAATGAAACTTCTT
>JABJED010000192.1 GCA_018665025.1 Gammaproteobacteria bacterium | reverse complement strand
TTTGTTCGCTCGACAGTGAAGCAATATCAAGTGTCGGGGGCGCTCCACCGGAGAGATGATCGACGACCGTATTCCAAAGCCTGGTTCTGAGCCACTTGTTCGCTGATTCAACGCCATTTTCTGACCATTCAAACGATTGCTCAGGCGGGGCCGCAAACATCATTGCCATCCTGACGGCATCGGCACCAAACCGGTCCATTAAATGTTGTGGGTCACCGGAATCTCCCGCTGACTTGGACATCTTGGTTCCGTCCTGAAGTACCATCCCCAGCGCCAGTAGCTTCTCGAAGGGTTCATCTGATTCGACCAGCCCCTCATCACGCATCAGCTTATGAAAGAACCTTGCATACAGCAGATGCAGGATCGCATGCTCTTCTCCACCGACATAGTGATCAACAGACGTCCAGTATTTGGCTCGCTGGTCGAGCATACCTTCACTATGGTTATGGCTCGCAAACCTGGCGTAGTACCAGGAAGATTCCATAAACGTATCAAATGTATCAGTCTCTCGAATAGCAGCAGACCCACAATCAGGACAACTCGTCTCGTACCAGTCGTTCATCTTTTTGATGGGAGACCCAACGCCTTCAAACTCCACATCAGTCGGCAGTTCTACAGGCAGGTCTTCATCGGGCACAGGAACAGGGCCACACTTGTCACAATTAATAATGGGAATCGGGCATCCCCAGTAGCGTTGCCGCGAGACCCCCCAGTCACGCAACCGGTAGTTGGTTTGTCTTTCGCCACAATTCTTCTGGGCCAGTGCCGCGGCAATCGCCTCGAAAGCCTGATCGAATTTAAGCCCGTCATATTCACCAGAGTTCACCAGTACCCCACGCTCAGTAAACGCCTCGAGATCCAGGTTGCAGTCAGCCTGGCTGCTTTCAGCTGGCGCTATGACCTGTTTGATTGGCAGGCCGTACTTCTTTGCAAACTCCCAATCCCTCTGGTCATGCCCCGGTACTGACATGACCGCACCGGAACCGTATTCCATCAGGACAAAGTTGGCGACCCAGACAGGAACAAGCTCACCAGTAATGGGATGGATGACATTTTGGCCCGTGGACAACCCCTGCTTTTCTTGCTTCGCCATATCCGCTTCTGCAACTTTGGTCTGGTTGCAGTCATCAAGAAAAGTCTGAAGCTCGGGGTTACTACCCGCCGCTGATACCGCCAGAGGGTGCTGGGGTGCTACGGCAAGATAAGTCACACCCATCAAGGTGTCAGGACGTGTGGTATAGACCGAGACCGCCTCTGCGCCGTCTAATTGAAATTTGATTTCTACGCCTTCAGATCGACCAATCCAGTTCCTCTGCATCGTCTTGATTTTGTCAGGCCAGCCAGCGAGCTTATCCAGATCTTCAAGCAACTCTTCGGCGTAGCCAGTGATCTTCACAAACCACTGGGCGAGTTCGCGTCTCTCAACCAGCGCATCGGAACGCCAGCCGCGACCGTCAATGACTTGTTCGTTCGCAAGTACCGTCTGGTCAACCGGGTCCCAGTTAACGAAAGCAGCTTTCTTGTAAACAAGGCCTTTTCGAAACAGGCGTGTAAAGAACCATTGTTCCCATTTGTAGTACTGCGGGTCACAGGTTTCGAACTCCCGACTCCAGTCAAAGGCGAACCCAAGCGCCTTCATCTGGGTTCGCATATGCGCAATATTCTGGTAGGTCCATTTTGCCGGCGGGATGTTTCTTTTGATTGCCGCATTTTCTGCAGGTAGCCCAAACGCATCCCAGCCCATCGGCTGCAGCACATTCTTGCCCTTGAGTCGCTGGAATCGGCCAATCACATCGCCCAGGGTGTACGTTCGAACATGCCCCATGTGCAGCTGGCCACTTGGATAGGGAAACATCGACAGACAATAGAACTTGGGCTTGTCACTGTTCTCAGTGACTTCAAAGCTGCCGTTGTCGGCCCAGTGCTTCTGAACCTCTCTTTCAATCTCGGTATGGCTGTATTTATGATCGCTCATGCTTATGGCTATATTCGCTCATGCTTGTGGTTATATTCGCTCATGCTTGCGGTTATGTTCGCTTGTGTCAAAAAACCCGCAATTCTACATGATGCAATTAGCAGGGCATATCACTGATCTCGCCGCAGGCAGGTAATTCCAATCAACAGCAGGCAGAAGCAGAGAACCGGATAGCTGCCAAATTG
>JABJED010000191.1 GCA_018665025.1 Gammaproteobacteria bacterium | reverse complement strand
GAATTAACCGACGCTCTTTCGGATGATCGCGCGCAGCAATGGTTCCTTCGCGGAGCCGGCGCGGTGTTGATTGGACTTCTGTTTGGATTCTGGCTCGGCCGAAGGGTTTATCACAAACGTTATAACGGTGGTTGGGTATGAGTACTGTCCTGTCGGTCAACTTGAACAAGATTGCACTGCTTCGGAATTCGCGGCAAACAACCATACCCAGTGTTGTTGAAGCAGCAGTGACCTGCATCAAAGCAGGCGCGCAAGGCATTACGGTTCATCCAAGACCCGATATGCGCCATATCCGCCCTTCCGATGTCTACGACCTTGCGGAGTTGCTCAGCGGGCCTGACTACTCGGACATCGAATTCAACATTGAAGGCAATCCCTACGCAGGGCCCGAAGAAAACGGCTATCCCGGTTTTATGACGCTGGTTGACGCGGTAAAACCTGACCAGTGCACACTGGTACCTGATGACCCAATCCAGCTGACCTCGGATCACGGATGGAATCTCACCGGGGAATCCAATCGCCTCAAACCGCTTGTGGCAAAACTCAAGGCCGACAACATACGGGTCAGCTGCTTTATGGACCCGGACCATGAGCAACTCAGGCTGGCAAGCCATCTGGGTACGGATCGCGTTGAGTTCTATACCGGACCCTATGCAGACCAATACAGCTCGCCCGAGGCGAATAGCATCCTGCAAACCTTCATCGACGCAGGGACCCTGGCTGTATCACTTGGGCTTGGCATCAACGCCGGGCATGACCTGAACCAGGATAACCTCGCCAGGTTCTGCCGTGAGGTTCCTGAAGTAGCAGAGGTCTCTATAGGACACGCAATCATTACCGATGCGTTGTGGGTAGGCCTATCTGAAACCGTCTCCAGGTATCGAGAAATCCTGAATTCCATCGCTTAAATGCAGCCAGCCGCAAGTCTTGATATTTCCCTTCCCACTGTGAATCAGTATGATGTGCGCTCCAAAGCTAACCCCCAAGATCATCATGCCCATTATAAAAAAAATCGCCATCTCCATTGTCATTGGCCTCATTGCATACGTTATTAGTGAATTAACCCTAAAAGATGGCATCCAGATTCCTGGCACCGTGCCGGAAATCAGCCTGCTTCTTCTGTTTATCGCCACATCGTTTGCTTCCCAACTCATAGGCGGCGGCAGCTCCAGTGAAAGTGAAAGTGAAAGTGAAAGCAGCTATAGCTCATCCGACCGCGAGACAGGCACCGTAAAGTGGTTCAACGTTCGAAAAGGCTACGGATTTATTACCCGGGATGCAGGCGATGACGTCTTTGTCCACTTCCGTAACATTGAAGGCTCGGGTCGTCGCGCCATCGAAGAAGGACAACGTGTTTCATTCGTCGTCACCGACGGGGACAAGGGTTTGCAGGCGGACGAGGTCTCACCCGCCTAGGAGGCGCGCCCACAATGCCTGACATTATGCTGCTTGGCGTTGAGAAACAGGTATTGTCACTGGAAATTGACGAAAACCCTGCGGACAATTTCCCCTGTATGCCAAGCGAAGGCATAGACTCCGAAATGAGAGTTTTGCTTTATGCATTGCTGATGGGTATCTTCTTTGACGAAGCTCAATCCATGGAACAGCTGGTGCTGGAATATGGCCCCGAAGGCCCCTGGGTCTTCAAGCTGGACTTCACCATCACCGAACGGCTGGCTGAAGTCGAAGAAGACGACATCGATGGCATCGCACTCAACTGGTCGCAAACTGGCGAAATGTCAGCACTGAATATGGAAGCCAGTGATTTACAGGAAGTACTCGCCAGGTTCCTGTTTAACCTGGTTCATTTCTGTATGCTGGTTCGACAGGAAGAGGTTCTCTCGGTCTTCATCTATTCCGAATGAGCAAGCAGCGCACCGTCTATTCAACTGATCTGGGACAACTCTGCCCTGATTGCAGACAACCCGTGAAATCATGCCAATGCCAACCCCTTCAACCGGATGGTGATGGTATCGTTCGCCTCGAGCGACAAACCAAGGGCCGAAATGGCAAGCCCGTTACGCTCATCACCGGTGTGCCATTGTCGGCACCGGAACTCAAAAAACTCGCCGGCGAACTGAAAAGAAAATGCGGCGTGGGCGGCTCGGTCGAAGGCGCCAGCATCCTGATCCAGGGAGACAAACGACCTCTTCTTAAAGAACTGCTTGAGCAGCGCGGTTTCGCCGTGAAGCTGGCGGGGGGCTGAATGGGCCTGTTAATTTCCCTCGAAACATTAGCTCTGGAAACAGGGGCTCTGGAAACATCAGCCAGCGACAGCCGCGCTATGGTGTTCGACTGCAGATCCCACCTGGGCAACCTGACCCAGGGTAAAAAAGATTTCGACGCTGGACACATACCCGGAGCACAACACGCGGACCTGGACCAGCACCTGTCCGCCGCGCCGGGCGCCGGGGGCAGGCATCCCCTGCCTGAAAGAGAAGTTCTCGCTGACCAGTTTCAGCAGTGGGGAATCAACCCCGCAACACGAATCATTTGTTACGACCAGAATAACGGCGCCTTTGCTGCCCGGCTCTGGTGGCTTTGCCGCTGGCTGGGTCATGATGAAGTCTTTGTCCTGGACGGTGGTCTGGATGGCTGGATTCAGCAAGGACACCCGGTTTCAACCGTCCAGTCGACCTTTCCACAAGGTCACTTTGCCTTAAAGCCTGAGCTGACAAACATCTGCCACGTTGCAGACGTCCTGGGGTCATCGAACACGCTTCTCGATGCACGCGACAGCGCAAGATATCGCGGCGAGATTGAACCGATAGATCCGGTTGCCGGTCATATTCCTGGCGCTATTTCCGTACCATTTTCTGACAACCTATCAGAGGGTTACTTCAAGCCCGCGTCGGTACTGAAGCAACGATTTGAAAACCTCGACCTGGCACCGGACTCGTCCCTGGTGTGTTACTGCGGCTCAGGTGTCACTGCCATTCATAATGTGCTGGCACTTCTCATCGCCGGTTATCCTGAACCTGCTTTGTATGCCGGTTCGTGGAGTGAATGGATCACGGATCCTGATCGACCGATTGAAACCGCATAAAGATGGCTGACAGTTACTTCGTTGACCCCGCGGAACTTGCATGGCATGACGAAACCCCTTTTTCCGAGACTTATCAGGACATTTACTGGAGCAGCCATGCTGACTCTCCGCTGAGCGAGAAACAGGCCGTGTTCGTTGACCCTGTCCGCACTATGGCCCGACAGTGCAAACCTGGATCAACGATAACGGTGTGCGAACTGGGATTCGGTTTCGGGATCAACTGTTTGCTGACGGCAGATATGTGGCGCGACCTGCCGCCAGACCGTCGTCTTAATTTCATTTCAATCGAGAAGCATCCGGTCAGCAAGCAGGATCTGGCCCAGCTGCTGTCAAAGTTTGAATTTTCATCACACGAACCCCTGCTGGCACAATACCCTCCCCATTACCGCGGCCAGCATGTCATCTGGCTCTCAAACAATGTACGCCTGCTACTGATATTCGACGATATAGACGATGCGCTCGGTAATCTAGATGCCCAGGTGGACCTATGGTTGCTGGACGGTTTTGCGCCGTCAAAGAACCAGGCCATGTGGCAGCCCGCACTCTATCGAAAAATGTTTTCCCGCAGCCGTCACGGTGCACAAGTTGCGACCTATTCTGCGGCAGGCGTTGTCCGGCGAGGTCTTGAATACGCCGGATTCACAACCCGAAAAATCGACGGGTTCGGCAGGAAAAACGAAATGCTGAGCGCAAAGCGGCCCGGTACCTGGCAGCCATTGGAATCCTGCAGAGACTCCATCACTATCATCGGCGCTGGCCTTGCGGGGATTTTTTGCGCAGAAGCCTTAACCCGGCGCGGTATCGAGTTTCAGATCATCGATGGCGGCGATCCGGGACCTTCGACCATCCCGCAGCTAGCCGTTATGCCCCAGCTAGCCCTTGCCAGCGAACCCCGCTACCGGTTCTCGTTCGCCGCCTGTCACTACATGCAATCCGCGACCGGTTATTACAAAACAGGCGTACACCGCTGGGGCCAGAATGATGACGAGATAACGCGACTGCAACAGATTGCCGCACAATTTCCAGATGAGATTATTGAATTCCTGGATAACAGGATGGTCATGCACGAGGCTGGCTGGCTGGCGTTCGAGGAAACCAAACGATCAATAATCGACCAGTCTACCCGCGCGCAAATAGGCAGTATCCGGCACGGCGGGCAGTGGCAATGTCTTGAAGGTGATAACGTCATCTCCAGTTCAGACCATTTGATACTGGCCACCGGGTTCAACAGGGAATTGCTGCCTAATGAGCTGGAAGTCAGGGCGATCGGCGGCCACGCAGTATCGGTCAAAACCGGTGGCTTATCCCGGATCATCAACAACGATGTAACTGTGTTCCCCACCTACGAAGGACGCTCAATTATCAGTGGTACCTACGAGCGCGAGGCGGATGCCTCTGTTAACTGGTCTTCAATCAGCGAGTTGATCCAGGCCGCGGCGAAGCTGGTTGAATTTGACGAGAGTTCCGCAGAGCCCTGGCATGGTATTCGTGCCGCTGCCCGGGACAGGTTCCCCATCGTCGGACAGGCACCGGATTGGCAAAAACTGCATGAATTCAACCGGCTGTCAGCGATTAATGAATACCAGGATGGTCTTCATTGCTGCACTGCCTTTGGATCGCGGGGTGCAACACATGCCCGGCTCGCAGCAGAGCACCTGGTCAGCAAAATACTCGGGGAACCTGCAGCACTCGGCCTTAAGGAACAAAGACTGATGTCCCCTGCACGGTTTGCGATAAGAAATCGTAAAGCTGACGAATAAGTATCCGCGGCTAGCCTTCAAACACCCGCACGTTGATCACACCATCGATAGCAAGAATCTCTTCGAGCAGATCCTCAGACGGCTCTGTCTGGATGTCGATCAGGTTGTAGGCGACGTCTTCACGACTCTTGTTCAACATGTCGACAACGTTGATATCCCTGTCCGCAAGAATTGAAAGAACGCTACCCAGTATTCGGGGAACATTCCTGTTGGCCATGGCTATCCGGTAACAACCGGCCGTTCGCTCCAGACTTACCGAGGGGAAGTTCACAGAGTTCTTGATATTCCCGTTCTCGAGAAAATCCCTGACCTGGTCGGCGACCATCATGGCGCAGTTTTCTTCGGCTTCTTCTGTGCTTGCCCCCAGGTGAGGCGTTGAAACCACGCCAGGCTTGCCAATCAGCCCGGGGGTCGGGAAGTCAGAGATGTACTGGGAAATTCTCCCGGAATCGAGAGCCTCTGAAATATCGTCCTTGTTGACGATTTCCTCTCTTGCAAAATTAAGGAGTACTGCACCGTCTCTGAACTGGGACAGGGCTTCTGAATTAATCATGCCGCGGGTGGCATCGATTGCAGGCACATGCAGGCTGATGATGTCTGAACGACTAAACAACATTTGCAGGCTTTCCATCTTCTCAACCCTGCTGGAAAGTCTCCAAGCGGCTTCGACTGACAGCACAGGATCATATCCCACCACATTCATCTCCATCTGGAGCGCCATATCCGCCACCATGGATCCGATAGCACCCAGCCCAAGCACACCCAGGGTCTTACCTTTCAGTTCGCGTCCCTTGTATTGCTTCTTACTGCTTTCAACCAGCTTGTTGAGTTCAGCCTTGTCGCTATGTTCGCCCAGGGAGTTCACATATTCGATGCCAGGAATAATACCGCGACACGATAGCAGCAGGCCGACCATCACCAGCTCTTTCACGGCATTCGCATTGGCACCGGGCGTGTTGAACACAACAATGCCCTTGTCGGTGTAATCCGCAACCGGAATGTTATTAACACCAGCACCGGCTCGCCCAACTGCTCGCAGAGACGGCACTGCGTCGTCGTCGGTCAGCTGTTGGCTTCGAACCAGAATGACTTCAGGATCAGTGATGGCATCCCCGAGCTCGTAGTGATCAGCAGGAAATCTGCTCAACCCTTTCTCGGAGATATTGTTGATAGTTCGAATCTTGTGCATGGGGATCCTGTGAAAAAGGGCGCATTCTACACGGGCCAGAAAATTTAGGTGAGCTTAATTTTCAAGCACATTATTAGTGCTGCTCACGCGCCCTAAAGCAAGCTTATACCACCACTCACCAGATCGTGGAGCCAGTAGAGCGCGCCATACAGGGCAAAACCGGCGATCAAACCCACCCAGTTAATGTCATCCGGCATAAACCTCAATCGACCGCTGACCAGCGCTACAAATGGCATCATGGACGTTTTCTCCATGAAAGCTTGCCATTTGGGGTCGGTTTCCCGTCTGCGCCTTTGGTCCATCGATAGCATCCCAAAGAAGGACAGAAGCACAAAGGTTCCAAAAAAGAGGATTGAAGCGGTATCACCATTAGCCAACAGGTGACCGCAGGCGAACAGCAAGATCCCCCATTGAACCGGGTGACGCGTTATCTTCAACAGGCCGGAAACTTCATTATCCAGCGCCTGTTCACTCATGACCGCCGTCGGGTTTTTTACCAGGGCCCCCATGACGATCGTCACCAGGGAAAGCAACATTAAAACCTTCGCGACCTTATAGGCGGTGATACTCGGGTACCAGTTAAAATCCGTGTGAGGCACCTGCGCATAGCCATAAATCATGACGCCAAGTGAACCGAAGGAAAGTAACGAATAGACCCCAAGGTAGGCAGACTCACCCAGGGAGTTTCGCAGCACCGAGCGGAGCGGCGTACCTGAAATGCCCAGGTGTGTCACAAGAAAGACAAGACAAGCTACTATTAACAGTTCCATGGAAAGCCCCATCGGTTGACGAAAAACTATCTTAGCAGTTTGTATCGATCCGCTACATTCTGGACACCGGACCAGCATTACCACCCAACCCGGCTATTTAGATTTCGTCCGCTTTGCCTCTTAGCCAAATCGCGATAATAATCAGAACACCACCCACCACCACCGCTGATAACATCTGCAGGCTTAGCAGCAGATTCACGATATTGTCTGCCACTGACTGCTCCATATTTAAAAAACTGATTGGAATCATATGGTCCCACATCCAGCTAGCAAACAGTGGCTGATCGACCACAACCCTCTCGACAATCGTCATCGCCAACGGCACGCCCACCACCCAAACGAGGGGCACACTTTTAGCATAGGCTGACACGGCGATCAGCCAGCCGAAAAACGGCAACGCCCAAAGGCTATAGAACAGCAGCGCGCCTAAATACTGAATCCAATTCGACAAAAGTGAAGCGGGTCCCCAGACCGTCTCGAGCATCGAAATTTCGGTCCCTAGCGTGGCGATACTCAACATCACCATCGCCGCAAGCTGCAATAGCGCGACACCCAAAAGGTAAACAAGAGGAACCAACCACAAGCCTGTGACCAGTTTAGAGATGACTGTCATCGCATCCGACACGGGCATCGATTTCCAGAAGAAGATACTGCGATCACGACGATCGCTATACAAAGAATCCAACAGATAGAACACCATGACAAACCAGAGGATACCCATTAAAGGCCCCCCCAGCGTCTGCAAGCCAGTGTTAATATACTGGACGCGTTCTTCGGTAGAGCGTCCCTCAAGCTGATACAAAGCAAACGCGTAGATATTGTCTGCCTGCATCGAATCGTTAAAGAACTCCATGTCCTGACTACTCTGAATTTCAACATTCAAATCGACAGAACTTGTTGCTGAGACTAACAGGGTGAGAAGCATCATTAGCAGCAAAAACCCTGTGGTTATTGCGGGCAGCAAGACGAATGTATTCCGGTTTTCCCAAAATTCACGACGGATTAAAATGGATAGTTGATTCATCTACTTCTCCTTCTAGCGGTGCATCTTTGCAACAAAAAGGTCAGCCACACTCGGCGCGTGTAGTTCACCCAGGTTTGTCAGTTCTTCTCTGGGGACGTTCTCGAAGATCATGGCTTTTTGGCCAAGAATGTCACGACTATGGATAGGGGACAGCGCATTCGCTTGCTGTAGTTTATTCGGTGGCACGAGTACCTCACTATAGATTTCATCTATCTCATCCATCGGGCAATCAAGCACAATCCGCCCTCCGTTGATAAACAACAAATGGGTCAGCAGGGATTCGATTTCCTCAACCTGGTGGGTACTGATGATGATGCTGGTTTCATTGTCAAAGTAGTCGTTGAGCAAACGCTCGTAAAATGCCTTTCGAAAAAGGATATCCAGGCCCAGTGTCGGTTCATCGAGCACGAGCAGATCGACTTCGATCGCCATGACCAGCGCCAGGTGCAGCTGGGTCACCATGCCTTTGCTCAGCTCTTTTACCTTACTGCGCTTTGAAATTTTAGTTTCTGCGAGCATGACTTCGGCGCGGACTCGATTAAAGCGAGGATGAACACCTTGAATATAGTCCAGCGCGTCGGACACCCTGAGCCATCGTGGCAGGACACCCACATCTGCGATAAAACAAACCCGCTCCATAATTTTGTGGCGTCCACTTCTGGGATCCTCCCCAAGTACCCTCATCTCACCGTCAAAACCGGTCAGTCCCAAAATAGATTTGAGCGTTGTGGTTTTCCCTGCGCCATTGGGCCCGATCAAACCGACGATCGACCCCGGTGATATATTGAAACTCACGTCATCAAGGGCCGCAAAATCACCAAAGTGTTTGGATACATTTCGTACTTCAACGATTTCGCTCATGACTGCTCCTGCAATAAATCTTTAAGTGTAAAACCCAGCCGTTGCGCACGATCCTGGAATTCAGGTAATTCGGAATCGATAAAAACCCGCCGTTCGTCTTCCAGCAATTGTTCTCGTGCACCCTCGCCTACGTACATTCCAAGTCCTCTTTTCTTTTCCACCAGGTCATCATCCACCAGAATCTGATACGCCTTGGACACCGTAATCGGGTTGATTCGGTGCTCACTCGCAATCCGTCGAACCGACGGCAATGCATCGCCATTTTGAAAGACGCCGTCCAAAATCATCCCCCTGAGCCGCCCAGCCAACTGGCGGTAGATCGGACTCTTGTCATGAAAGCTGATTTGCACAGGTTCACCGTGTTGGTCTGAGGACTTGGATGATATGCGGTTATATAGTGTTATACATATGTATAACACCAATCTAGCACGATCGATCCCCGAATGACAAGCCCATTGCAGTCGTATTCGATACCTGACCAGGCCTGACCGTGTCCCAGCGAGTACTTTCTTACATCAATGGATAACTACTTTATGCGGTAATCCAGCGGCGGCTCTCGATTACCCAATAACGCTTTATAGCGAAAGTTTTCACCCCGTCGAAGCTCGAACTCTACCCGTCCGGCCTCGATGAGCTGAGGGTCCAGAAACAGGTCACGCGCTGTCAACGACAGCGCTTTTGCTGCTACCCGCATGCCTTTTGTACCTATTGAAGTTCCACCAGCGGCAATTGCCTGCCATGAGTGCGGCGCGGTCCCCGGCACCCAGGTTGAAGTACGCAGACCCACCGTAGGTACTACCCAGCTGACGTCCCCAACATCGGTCGAACCCATACCCTGGCGCAATTCAAAACGAAGAATCTGTTTTTCCATGCCAATAAAATCACCAACACCCAGTGAGCCACTGATCTGTTCAGCAAACGCCTGCTCTTCTGCGTTGTACCTGATGCCTCCAACACGGGTCAGGTTCGCATGCATCTGGCGGGACAGTTTTTCGTTAGGTAACAGGGAATGGTTACCGTGCATCACCTCAACGTCAACGTCTGTTCCAGTACCGAGCGCCGCCGCTCTCGAAATATCGATCACCCTTTTCCAGAGTTGCTGCAACTTTTCTGCCTGGGGATGGCGAACATAATAATAAACCTCGGCAAAATCGGGGACGACATTGGGCGCCTCACCGCCCCGGGTAATGACATAGTGGATCCTTGTTTCCTGAGGCACGTGTTCGCGCATCATGTTGACCATATAGTTCATCGCTTCAACACCATCAAGGGCTGAGCGCCCCCTTTCAGGTGCGGCCGCGGCGTGCGAAGAGATACCCCGGAATTTAAACCTGGCCGATTTGTTGGCAAGACTTGTTTCAGCATTGGCTGAATTTCGATCGGAAGGGTGCCAGTGAAGCACGGTATCCACATCCTCAAACAACCCGGCTCTCACCAGATAAACTTTACCGGAACCACCCTCTTCAGCCGGCGTACCGTAAAGCCTGACGGTCCCCTTCACGTTGTTGTTTTCCATCCAGTGCCGTACGGCCATTGCAGCGGCGGTGGATCCTGCACCAAAAAGATGATGGCCACAGGCATGCCCGCTCTCTTTACCTTCCACCAGCTGACGACTTGATACAGCTGCCTGGCTAATACCCGGCAACGCGTCGAATTCGGCGAGAATACCAATGACCGGTTTCCCCTCCCCGAAACTTGCGACAAACGCCGTTGGAATCCCGGCGACGCCGGCCTGAATTTCAAAACCGTCCTCGGCCAAAACCTGTTGCAGTTTCGTGGAACTGCGGGATTCGAGGTACCCCAGCTCCGCATAGTCCCAAAGTTCCAGCGCAAGCCGGTCGAATTTTTCACCATGCTGGTCTACATACCGAAGCAGTTCATTCGCGTCATCCGCGAATGACGGCGACACACAAAAACCTAACACTGCTCCAAGTAACAAATTTTTCATGGATTTATCCCTATTAAACTGATTCCTGAATGAGTTCGATGATTAGATTGACGCTATCCTTGATTTCGAATGACTGCAGTCGAGCTGTAATTTCTTCGCTATGGACAAGCACGTCCTTAATGGATTCAACGAAGACATCGACTGACTTGTCATTGCCCATCAAGTCTTCCTCGTATAACACCCGGCTAAAGCCAAGGTCTGCAAAGACGCGGGCATTGTCCAACTGGTCCCCACGGCTTGCCGCTTTCCCGAGCGGAATAAGCAAATGTGGTTTCCTTGTCATGAGCAGTTCGTAGAGCGAGTTCGCCCCGGCCCTGGAAACCACTACCGCTGCTGCGGCCAGCACATGACCAAATTGTTCCCCGACAAATTCCTTCTGCACATAGTGATTAACATTGCCGGGCTGTTCAATAGAAGTCTCGAGGTTTCCATTGCCTACCACATGAACAACATCAAACGCCTGGAGCAACACCGGCAGAGCCCTGCGAGTCTGGTTATTGATCGTTGCCGCCCCAAGGCTACCGCCGAACACCAACAAAACAGGTTTTTCACCTGAGAACCCCAGGAACTCCAGCCCCGCCGCAGCATCACCGGCAACCAATGATCGTCTGACCGGTGTCCCGGTGACGTTTACTTTACCCCTGGGGAGGTAGCGCACCGTTGCTTCGAAGGTGACACAGATCTTCCTGCAAAACGGGTAGGTTAATCGGTTCGCCAGCCCCGGCGTCACATCCGATTCGTGGCTGATTACCGGAACTCGTAACAGCCAGGCCGCTACGACTAAAGGTACGGAAACAAACCCACCTTTTGAAAAGACCGCGTCCGGCCTCAACCGAAGACACAACACTACGCTTTGCAGCATTCCCCAAAGGATGAAAAAAGGGTCAATGAAATTTTGCCAGGAGAAATATCGCCGAAGCTTCCCTGACGCGACAGGATAGTAAGGAATCCCCAACGCGCCAATCATCTCTCGCTCAATACCGGCTGCGGAACCAACGTACGCTACTTGCCAATTTTTACCGATAGCCGCTTCCAGCAAAGCGATATTGGGTGTCACGTGACCTGCGGTTCCCCCACCTGTAAACAGAACACGTGGCATCAAAGACCCAGGGCTGCTTTGACGAAGGGTATGGTGACTTTCTTCTGGCGGCGCAGGGTTTCTTCATCCAACCGGTCAACCAGGCGAGCAAGATGGTGCATGTCTCTCCGGGATCGACCCAGAATAAAGCGACACACTTCCTGGCTCATATTAAACCCGCGACGACGAGCCTTACGCCCTATTACCTCGAGCTTCTGCTCATCATCAAGCAGATCTGTCGATAACAGATAGGCCCCTTTTATCCTTGAGTCCAGATCACCTAACTCGAGTTTTAACGCTGAAACGGGATGGGATGAACTCGCGATTAATGTATTACCGCCATCCTTGACTGCATTGATCAGATGAAACAGCGCTCGTTGCCAATCGGCCAGTTCCAATACGTCATCAATATCATCAAGGCAAATCAGGTCGACCTGCTCCAACCCTTCGAGTACTCCCGGTTCGAGTATCGAAAGTGCAGGCAGGTAGAGGGTACTAAGCCCTTCTGACACAGCTCTATGGCAGATACCCTGCAACAGGTGTGATTTTCCTGAGCCCTTTGAACCAGACAGATAGATAAAGCCAGACAGATGAACGAGTTTCGAACCCGCCTCTCCTACATAATCGTCCAGACGAGTGTGATCATCGAGCTTGAATTTCAACGCAAGTTGCCGGGTCACTCCTCCGCCACCTTAACCACCGTCTCCACCTTCAAATCCTGATCGCTGGCGACGTAGTATTCACTCCCCAGATAACGCTTGTGTAAGTACCTCACGAACACCATGACGACCGCAGCCAGCGGCAAGGCTAGTAGAATACCGACAAACCCAAACAACTGCCCCCCGGCGAGTACTGCAAATATAACCGCCACCGGATGCAATCCGATTTTGTCACCAACTAACCACGGCGTTAACACCCAACCTTCAAGTGCCTGACCAATCAGAAAAACAATGCCGACGTACCCAAGGTAAACCGGATCCTGAAACTGGAACATCGCGGCAATTGCAGCCGCAATTATGCCAACAAAGAAACCCAAATAAGGAACGATGGACGCGAGACCCGCCAGCATGCCGATCAGGATCGCCAGATCCAACCCAACGGCGTAAAGACCTATCGCGTAGATAACCCCAAGGAGGAACATGATCAACAACTGACCTCTGAGAAACGAGCCAAGCACTTCATCACATTCCTTGCTCAGGCGAATGAAGCCGGGTTCCATATCCCGTGGCACCATGCCAAGGATTCGTTCCACGATCAGGTCCCAGTCTCGCATCATACAAAAGGCAACCACTGGTGTTAGCGCGACAACACCCAGGGCGCCCAAAAAGGCAAACCCTGATCGCGTGACCCGGGCAAGAACGGCACCAACAATACCGCCGGTTTTCTGCCAGTTTTCCATGACGCCATTGGCCACGTTATCCAGTTTCACATCAAAGGGGTCTATACCGAATCGGGTAACAAGCCACGGGCTGACAGTTTCCTGCAGCCAAGCGAGAAACACCGGAAGGCTGCGGATGAGATCCGCCAATTCACGAACCATCAAAGGCAGGATTACAAGCATCGCAGTGCCCAGGACAGCCCCAAACGCCAGGAAAACCAGTAGCACGCCAATTGCGCGATGAACGCGAATCCCTTCAAGCTTATCCACCAGCGGATCGCCAAGGTACGCAATAATAATCCCTGCCAGGAACGGTGCGAGGATTGGGCTCAATAAATAGATAAGAACAAGAACGACAACACCCAGTAACAAGGCGAAAGTTTTTTGAAGTGTTGTCATCAGGTTGAATCCTTCCATCGAGGGTCATCGACCAGCCGCAGTGTCCAAATCCAGAGGTAAATAGCGCCATCAAATGAAGTCATTATCGCGACTATCCAGAAGAATACGATAAAAAACGGCTCAGGAAGCGTGCCGGGAAAAGCCAGGTTTAGCAAAACACTGACCAGTAAAAATATCTGCGCAGCTGTTGTGCACTTCCCCAAAAAATTCGGTTGTATTTTCGGGAATCCAGCCAGTGTCGTGTAAGGAAAAACGCCGCTCAATATAGTCAGATCCTTAACAATAATCAGTACCATCAACATCACTGGAAAGTGACCCAGCAGACCTAGCGTCAGGGTGGTCGTCATCATCATCAGCTTGTCGGCGAGGGGATCAATCAGCTTCCCAAAAGCTGATACCCACCCATATCGCCGGGCAATAAATCCATCAAGCCCGTCCGAGAATCCCGAAATCGCAAACAACAAAAATGCAGCGATGTAGTTTTTCTCGACAATCGAAAAAGCGATGGGTAACACCAGGATCAGACGCAACACAGTAATACCGTTGGGAATATAGCGAAGGCAGCTGGTATCCATGATTATTCGGTCCACCGGTAGCGCAACTTTTCGTTACGCTCGTCTTTACCGACTAGCAGCAGCCTTTCGTCCAGCTTTATGATTTCGATCAGTTGCAGGTATTGCCCCTCGGTCTCCAGCTCAAACTCAGCAATATCACCATCCAGGGCGACAATTGAACTGCTCACAACAGGCGTCAGCTCTTCGAGATATCGAGTAACTGCAGCGTACTGGGTCACATTTTCTACATTCTCAACTTTTAACCGAATCCTTGCGCGGGATGATCCCAGCGCAAACCTTCCCGCCAATACGTCTGCAAGCTGGTTAACCATTCCTCGAATCAACTCATCTGACGAATACCCCGCCGACTCGAGTGATTCCCAGGCATCAGCGGTCCGGTAAGACCAACGACCCAACCAATTTTCTCCCTGTTCACCTTGTATACGCGCAGTGAGCACCGAATCTGGGTTATATCGATCCGACGCACCGTCTATTCGCTCCAGAAACGCTCCCCACACTTCGGCCGCGCTGACCTGCGAGGCATCTTCAATATCGAGAATCGGGAAGGTCACTGGAAGCCCGCGCAGCCTTGCCTGGTCGACCAGCACTGCAACGACCTCGCTGGAATCTGCTTCACCCAGGATTCTTCGGGACTGGCCTTCACTCACCGCAACCCAGAGAAGTACAGACGGCCGGTTATTCCCCCAGATTGGCAGATTGGCGTCACGTAGCAGCCGAGCAATTGCGCTCGGCTCGAAGTGCAAACGCAGGATCTTTGCATTAACCTCGCTTTCACCCAACAACAGAGTCTGATCTGTCGTTTCATAGCTATACTGGTAATAATAGGCAGCAGGATTTCGGAGCGAGCTCCGAACCAGGCTGCTCTCTTCAACCTTCAGGGTCCCGGAAACCCGCACCAGAACCTGGAGCAGACCTGCTCTGGCGCCATTCCTGAGTTGCCGGGAGCTTTCATCTGCCACCAGAACCTCTGCGACATAAAGATCATCCACAACCACTGGATACGCAACGCCGAAGGGCATTATCAGCAGTATGAAACTGAACAATCGTTTAACGGCCAGGGAACTTATTTTGTGATCAGGCATCTGCATATTGTAACGTCTTTAGGACTGAGGTCGGTGACAAACTTGAAAATTCCAATACTCATACTAATCATAGTTTGGCCGACACTGTCTTGGGCTGAAATTGTCGCTAATCCCCGACTTTTCCATGCGGAATATGTTGCGAAATTGGAGGGATTCCCGGTCAAGGCAAAAGGGGTGCGCGAACTCCAGCGATTAGAGAATGGAGATTACCGGCTGACATCATCAGCAACGTCCATGCTCGCCAGGGTGAAAGAAACATCGGAATTCAGCTTTGTCGGCGACCAGCTGACACCCAGCCGTTACGACTACACCAGGGGTGGACTGGCAAAAAGCAAACAGACTTTTATCGCCTTCGACTACGGCAGCATGACCCTGCTGCATGAGGATGGAACCTCCGAGCTCATTGCAGGAACCCTCGACAAACTCTCATACCAGTACCAGCTGAAACTTGATCTTGCCAACCTGAAATTGTCAGAGCGTTCAGCCAGCACACTCGAATACACCGTCGCTGACGGAAACAAGCTCAAGCACTACCGGTTCAGGGTCGCGGGCGAGGAAGTGCTGACGACACCCGCAGGGGATATCCTGACGGTAAAAATCGAAAGAATCCGGCCGCATGGCAGCGACCGACAAACAACCTTCTGGCTGGCGAAGGATCATGACTACCTGCTTACAAAACTCAAACAGCAGGGAAACGGCAAAGGTTTCGAGCTAAATCTCGAATCATTTACGCTTAGCGAATAACGCTTTGCAATTCGATGATGTTATTATCGCGGGCTTAATTATTTGAGTCCGACTATGAGCATTAAATCTGACCATTGGATCCGCCGCATGACCGAGGAAGAGGGCATGATCGAACCCTTCGAAGCTGAACAGGTCCGTTATGCCGCCAGCGGTGAACGCGTCATCTCCTATGGGACTTCCAGCTATGGCTACGACGTCAGGTGCTCAGATGAGTTCAAGGTCTTCACCAACATTCACTCTGCAACCGTGGACCCGAAGGCATTTGACGAAAACAGTTTTGTAGATATCAAAAGCGATATCTGCATCATCCCACCTAATTCTTTCGCACTGGCTCGAACTGTCGAATATTTTCGAATACCCCGCAGCGTCCTGACCATCTGTCTGGGTAAATCGACCTATGCTCGCTGCGGCATCATTGTGAATGTCACGCCCCTTGAACCCGAATGGGAGGGACATGTCACCCTGGAGTTTTCCAACACAACGACCCTACCAGCAAAAATTTATGCCAATGAAGGCGTTGCCCAGATGTTGTTCTTTGAGTCAGATGAAGTGTGCGGCACTTCTTATGCCGACAGAGGGGGCAAGTATCAGGGGCAGACAGGGGTGACTCTGCCAAAAGCCTAGCGGTTATTTATTGTTATCGGGTCGCCTGCCACGGCAGGCTCGCGCCGAACTAGTCGTTGAAGATGTTGATTACCGGGGCTTTGGTGATGT